>JAFRTK010000038.1 GCA_017427165.1 Clostridia bacterium | reverse complement strand
TTCCTCTTCGGGGTAGGCCAGCACCAGCGCCCCCAGCGGCACCTTCTCGATGCGGGCGGATGATTTGTCCGCCGCCTTCCGCAGGGAAACATAATCGTCGCAGTTCACAATCCGCATGTTCGGCCCCTGCTCCCGGCGCAGTGCGGTGCCGTCATACCCGTACGCGTTTACAAACGGCGAGTCCTCGTTGACCTCCCCGGTATCCTCAATCAGCAGGCAGGTAATATACGTATTGTCCTCCGCCCATGCTTCGGAATAGACATTGTACACGCATTCCACGCCGTATCCGGCTCCGGTGTAATTCGGGTTGTCGGTGGAGGAGAAGTACAGCGTCAGCCGGTCCATTCCCCCGGTCACCAGTTCAAACGTCCAGGTGCCCGTATAGGTATACGCAAAGCTGCCGTCGCTGCTTTCAAAGCGTGCGGTCAGCGTCCCGTCCTCGGCGAACTCGATGGTCTCCGTCACTTCCAGCGGTTCCTCCCCTTCCCCCTGGACCTCGTCCGTGGCGGTCCAGGTTCCGGGAATCAGTTCCAGCAGCTCCTCGTCATCCGCGAAAGCCGGCACGGCCAGGACCAGCACCAGAAGCATCATCCCCAGGCATACCGCCCAAACCTTTTTCCTCGTCATCGGTCGTTCCTCCTTTGTCTGTCTCATCCCCGGATATACCGTTCCCGGATTTCCTCAATCACATGCGCCGTGCTCTTCTCCACCGTGCCGTCTCGGAAGGGGTTCAGCAGGTTTCCGGTCTCCAGCAGCTCATAGTATCCCTTTGTCCCGCCGGCGCGGCACAGCCGGAGGTAATCCTCCCATGCCGCTTTCCGGTCTTCCTTCATGCGTCCGTAGTACTGGAATGCGCAGATCTGGGACAGCGCGTATTCGATGTAATAGAACGGATACATGAAGATGTGCTGTTTCTGCATCCAGAAGCCGCCGCCCTCCAGGAATTCGTTGCCGTCATAATCCCGCCAGGGCATGTATTTCTTTTCAATCTCCCGCCAGTACCTCCGCCAGTCCGCGGGCGTGCTCTCCGGGTTCGCGTACACCTCATGCTGGAATTCATCCACGCTCACCAGGTACGGAATCGTGCACAGCGCGCCCACCAGGTGCGCCGTGATATACTTCTCCGCGTTTTCGCCGAAGAACAGTTCCATCCAGGGATAGGCAAAATGCTCCATGCTCATGGAATGGATCTCGTTGATCTCCGAAGTGGAGCCGGTCAGTTCCGCCACCGGGATGGACCGCATGGCCAGGTATCCCTGGAAGGCATGGCCCGCCTCATGGGTCAGAACGTCCACGTCCGCCTGGGTTCCGTTGAAGTTGCTGAAGATGAACGGCGCCTTGTATCCCGGAAATCTGGTCATGTATCCGCCCATCCGTTTGCCGGGCTTCGTCTCCAGGTCAAACAGCCCGTACTCCGTCATGAAGTCGAAGAACTCGCCGGTTTCCGGGCTCATCTCCCGGTACATCTTCCGGGCTTTCTCCACCAGTTCCTTTTCGGTGCCGATGGGGACCGCGTTGCCGTCCGGGAATTTCAGCGCCTCATCGTAATAGCGGAGCTTGTCCACACCCAGCCGTTTCCGCTGCGCTTCCCGGATTTCCGCCACTGCCGGGGTAATGATGGTCCGCACCTGTTCCCGGAAGCGTGCGGCGTCCTCCCGGGTATAGTCAAACCGGTTCCGGGCAATATACGCCATATCCGTATAGGTTTCAAAGCCCATCTTCTTTGCCTTCGCGTCCCGCAGGCGCACCTGCTCGCCGTACTGTTCCTCCAGTGTCCCGCTGATCTGCTCATACAGCGCTGCCCAGGCTTCAAAGGCTTCCTTCCGTTCCGCCCGGTCCGTGCTCTCCATGTACTTCAGCAGCCCGTAGAAATTGCACTTCTCCCCGCGGAAATCCGTGGACGCGACAGCCGTTGCCTTCTGGTAGGCCTGGCGCAGCTCGCCCTCCCGGATCGTTTCGGCAATAATCCGTTCGTCACTGGTCATCAGCCCGGCATCAATCTTCCGGAACAGCTGTTTTCCGAATTCCGTCTCCAGCTCCCCGCGGAACGGGGATTCCGCCAGGGCCTTCTTCCACGCGTTGAACTGCGGAATCGCTTCCGCAAAGGCTGCCTGCAGCCATTTGATTTCCCCTTCATAGAAGGCGTCGTTCGTGTCGATCGTATTCCGCACATACGCCAGGCTGTACAGGGTATCGGAAGCCTCTTCCTTTTCCTGCAGCGCGAAATAGGCGTCCCGGACCTCCGCGGCGCTCTTCGCTTCGCGCACCTTCCGGGTGGCTTCCTCCACCGCCGCCTTCAGTCCTTCAATATCCGGGCGTTCATAGGGCATCTCACTGAACCGGATCATCGATTCTTTCCCTCATTTCCATTTCAATATGTTGTTTTCACCGGTCTTCCGCATCAGCATACCACAGAAAATCCGCCCGTTCAACCGGATTCCTGCAGGGAGCATTCTCAAAAAAGCCGCGCTTAATATTGCGCCGGAATTCCCAAAGGTTTAAACTGTTCCTGTATGGAGGATCAGAAGATGAGATTGTTTACCGCAATTCAGCCGTCACCCGGATTCCGGGCGGCCCTGGAGGACCTGCAGCAGCGGCTGCGGGAGGCCGGGGTCACGGGCAAATACCGGGAAGCGGACGGCCTCCACCTGACGCTGGCGTTCATCGGCGAATGGCCGGAGGATATCACAGAGCTCCTGCCGGTAGTGCGGAAGCCCTTTTCCGTCACGCTGTCGCACCTGGGAATCTTCCCGGAAGCGAATGTGCTGTGGGCCGGTGTGGACCCCTGTGAGGAGCTGGACCTGCTGGCAAAACAGGTGCGGCACCGCCTGG
>JAFRTK010000037.1 GCA_017427165.1 Clostridia bacterium | reverse complement strand
GGGATGACCATGGAGGAGATTGCGGAAACGCTGGAGATTACCCAGCCGGCTGTATCCAGCCGACTGAAAAGAGCGAGGGAGAAACTAAAGGCTGAGCTGAAAGGAGACGGCATCGATGAAGAAGGATGAACTGAAAAACAGCCTGGATGATGCCCTTTCCGGGATCAAAGAGAATCCATGGCTGCTGACCCGGGTGCTCTCCCGCGCGGAAAGCATGGAGGACACACCCGTGAAAAAGAAAATCGCTTTCGGCACCGTACAGGTGGTGCTGACCATTATTCTGCTGATGAGCATAGGCATTGCATCCATCAGCAGCCTGAATCAACCGGATTCCCTGAAGGATAAAGAACCCATTCCCATGACGACGCCCGCTTTTTCCGGAACGGAAGCGGAAACTGAACTGGCCCGCCTGTGGATTGAATCCCCGGTGTATGACGGTTCCCGCATCCGTTTCACCTGGAACCTGGAAAACAAAAAACCGGAAGTTCCCATGTGGTGCTGGGTGGAAAAGATCTCCTTCAACGGAATCGAAGATCAGGATCTCCCGGACATCGGCCTGGAACAATGGGTCCCCGGAACACTGTCCGGTGAAGGTTCTGTGTCCGATGAGTATTTCAAAGAAATTCCCGATGAACTCCTGGATGCAGAAACAATTCATGTGGAAATGAAGGTCAACCTTTCCCGGCCTGTGCGCCCCTGGAAAACGCAGGATACCGAAGGCCGCTTCCGGGAGGATCTCGAGGCGGCAATTGCGGAAGGATACTTTGTCATCCCGTCATACTCAGGCGCCGGTGAGGTGGAACTTGATGGATTTTTCGATCCGGAAGAAGACCTGACTGTCTGCGAAAACGGATGGAGCATTGCCGTCTCAGGCGGTCCGCTGCCGGATGACACGATGGGGGATATCATCGTGGAAACCCTGGAAGTCTCCTTCGACGCGATTTGCCCGAAGCCCGGCAATGGGGTCACCCTCCTGCATACACAAGAGGTCTATGAAAACGAATACTGCACAGCGGTGTTTGAAAAAGCGGAAACCACGCCCATGGGGCTGTACCTCACGGTCCGGGTAAAACCGAAAGATGCTTTATTTTTCCCTCCCCGGTACTGGGCCCTGGAATGGGAAGGCCTGAAGGATGAATTGCACTTCCCGAGATTAGGTCCCAGCCAAATCCTGGATTATCATTCACCGGAAGCAGGCGAGGAAACTGTCTTCAAACTGTTCTGGGAGAACATTACAGCAGATAGCCTGCCGGATACCATTTACCTGACTACCCGGCTGGAGAAGAATCGACTGATAAGTCTCCCGATCCAGGTCCGGCAGCCGGATTCCCTGAAGGATCATGAAACCATTTCCATGGCGGAACCCGCTTCCTCCGGAACGGAAGCGGAAGGTGTTTTTTCCCGCCTGCAGATTGATTCACCGGTCTATAACGGTACCTCCATCGATTTCAGCACGATCCTGAATCAAAAAGATCCGGATAATCCTGTTTGGTGCTGGGTGAAAAGCGTTTCTTTCAACGGTATAAGCGCAAATAATCAGATCGCGGAAAATGGATGCTGGCTCATGAATGGCGGCCCGTACCAGACTCACTGGAATTTCAGGCTTCCGTATGAACTCCAGGGGCAGGAATCCATCCATGCGGAAATCACATTCAGCGTCTCCCGCCCTGCCCGGCCCTGGAAAATCCTGAATACAAACGGCCGTTTCCGGGATAAACTGGAGCGGCTGATCGCGGAAGGATACTATGTGATGCCGAATGATCCGGATCCTGATGAAGAAGATGATGGATGGCCCATTGGCTTCTTTGTGCCGGAAGAAGATCAAAAAGGATGGACCGTCCGGTATACCGGCGGTCCGCTGCCGGATGACACCATGGGCGATATTCTGGAAGATATCCTGGTCGTTTCCGCGGATGTCCCGCATATGGACGCCAATATGACTCCGGTTCCCCTGAGCCCGCAGGAAGTCTATGAAAACGAATACTGCTCTGCTGTTTTCGAACGGGCAGAACTCACCTACCGGGGATTGTTCCTGACAATTCGCGCAAACTTAAAAACGCCTGAGAACTTTCCGCCCCAGTACTGGTTCCTTTCAGGCGAAAGAAGTCCATTGTCTGACCAGGAGCCCGTAGTCAGGGAATATGCATCTCCAGACCATGAAGGAGAAACCGTCTGGGAATTATGGTGGAAAAACATCCCTCTGTACAAACTGCAGGATCAGTTCATCCTGGGGTGCCGGATGCAGAATAACGGATTCCTGCGTTTTCCCATTCAGGTTCGGTAAAGACTGTCCGGTCTCTTTCCGAAGCCGGTCCGCGTCCCGCGGGCCGGCTTCTTTGTTTTTCCCTTGTCCTGCAGAGTCTCCGGCTTTTTTCATTTCCTTGTTTCTGATATAATCGGTTCAAATCTGACGTCCGAGGTAGCGCCCATGGAGAAGAGTCCCGAAGCGGAACGGAAACCCGTGATTGTCCGCAAGGCATTCCTGAAATCCCTGCCGGTCATGGCCGGGTATGTTGTGCTGGGCATCGGTTTCGGTATCCTGCTGCGGAACGCCGGCTACGGTGTGCTCTGGTCCGTTGCGATGGCTGTGCTTATCTATGCCGGATCCATGCAGTATGTCGGCATCGACCTGCTGGCCGGCGGCGCCGGAATCCTCACCACGATCCTGACCACCGTGATGGTCAACGCCCGCCACCTCTTCTACAGCATTTCCATGGTTGACCGCTACAAAAACGCGGGAAAATACAAACCCTATATGATTTTTGCCCTGACCGACGAAACCTACTCCCTGCTGTGCGACGGGGAAACACCGGACTCGGAACACGCGGACCTGTACCGTTTCCTCGTCTCCCTGTTCAATCAGCTTTACTGGATTACCGGCTGCCTCCTGGGCAGCCTGCTCGGGGCGGTACTTCCCTTCTCTTCCGCCGGAATTGAATTCTCCATGACGGCGCTGTTCATCGCGTCGTTTACGGAGCAGTGGCTTCGCACAAAGGATCATATTCCGGCGCTTACCGGGCTCCTGGCCACACTCCTGTGCCTGGTCGTCCTCGGCCCGGAGAATTTCCTGATTCCGGCCATGCTGCTGATTACGCTGATCCTCACCCTGCTGAGGGGCCGGCTGGGGAGGAAGGCCGTATGAACACACATGCCGCAATCCTGGTCCTCGTGATGGCCGCCGTCACCATCCTGCTCCGGTTCCTGCCGTTCCTGGTTTTCCGGAAACGGACGCCGGCATATATTTCCTACCTCGGCGAGGTACTCCCGGCCGCCATCATCGGACTGCTGGTAATTTACTGCCTGAAGGATACCGTGATCACCCGGGCTCCTTTCGGCGCCCCGGAGCTCATTGCCGGGCTGGCGGTCGTGGGGCTGCAGGTATGGAAGCGGAATTCCCTCCTGAGCATCCTCGGCGGAACGGTGATCTATATGGTCCTGGTCCAAGCCGTTTTCCCCTGACCATCCGGACAGGCTGATACTGAATCCCGGGAGGTGCTGAATTTTGGAGCACGGTTTTGAAAAACAGGCAGGCAGGAATCCGTTTGATCTCCTTGCTGAAAACAGCGGGAAATGTATTTCCGGCATGCGGCAGGAGATTGCCCGGATCTGCCGGGATTTCCGGCGCCGTTCCCCCGGAAGCGAAAGCGAAAGGAAAGCGGCGGAGTATATGGCCGGCCTTCTCCGGGATGACTGCGGATGCACGGATGTGAAGGTGGAAAGCTTTGAGGAGCATCCCGATTCATTTTACGGATATTTCTACTTTT
>JAFRTK010000036.1 GCA_017427165.1 Clostridia bacterium | reverse complement strand
CGGGGATTTCATCTGCCGGGGAGAACCTGTATGCGTTTATCCGGGAAGCGGTCTGTGACGGGAACGGGCTTTATGCGGTTCCGTTCGAGGTCCAGGTTTCCCACTGGGGGTATTCTCCGGAAGTATGGGAAATGATCAGGGGCACATGGGGAAAGGAACTTCCTGGTGATTATCCGGAATTCCTGGATTTTATTGAATGGTGGACCGAAGAAGGGCAGTATGATTTTCCCAATATCGGCCTGATCCGTGCTTTTGACAATGTGAAGGAAACGCTGGTCCGGGCAATGACACTGCAGGTTATCGATATCGACTGGCATGAACGGAAAGACCTGTTGGTTGAATCAGCAGAAATCGATTCTTTATTCGAAAGGATTGAGAAACTGAATCCGGAGGATCTGCGCTTCCATCTTGTGACGGAGGAAGGCGACGAAAGTCTTTATCTGTTTGATCCGTATTATGAATGGGATGAACTGGGCGTATACGCCGGGGAACTGACTTACCACCCGCTGCCGCTGCGGTTCGGTACGGGTTCCGGACCGGTCATACCGGCGGACCTCCGGGTTATTTTCATCAATTCCGCCAGCGGGAAAAAGGCGGAGGCGGAATGCTACGCGGAGACATTTCTGAAAACGCTGGATGATGAAGAGTCCATTCTCCTGGTTGATACGGATCATGCTCCGGTAAAAAATCAGTATATTGAGAGGGAAATTGAAAGGATCGATGCCTTGCTGGAGCAGCTGTATCCGGACGGGGATGGCCTGTACCGGGACAGGATCGCGGAACTGGAACGGCAGAAAGAAAGCTGTATGCGCGACCTGTGGCTGATTCCGGAAGAGCGCATACGGGAATACAGGGAACTGACTCCCCGGATGTTTGTCCGGGAGTATTGTCCCGTTTATATGTCGGATGATCGTGAAGAAGGGTATCTTTATCAAATCATATCAAAGTTTTCACAGGGAAGGATGAGCAGCACGGAATACCTGCGCGAACTGCGGCAGATTGTTCACAGCGCCATGCGGGAAGAATAACGGCTTATCAGTCGCCGACGTCGAAGCTTTCCAGCTTTCCGGCGGGGATCGGCCTGCTGTCGCCGTGGCGGACGAAGAGCATCGTCACGGAGGACAGGAAGACGAACACCGCGGCGTAGGGGAACAGGGAGGTCATGCCGGTCTTGTCCATCAGCAGGCCGGACAGGTACGGCGTAATCGTCTGCGCCGCCATGCTGGCGGTGTAGTAGAAGCCGGTGTATTTGCCGACGTCGCCGCCGCGGGATAGCTCCACCACCATCGGGAAGCTGTTGACGTTGATGGTGGCCCAACCGATGCCGGCCAGGGCGAACATCGCGTTCATCAGCATGATCGGGCTGCCCTCGCGTACGAACGCGGCCACGATAAACGAGGCGGTCAGCATGGTGATGCCGATCAGGATGGTCTTCTTGCGGCCGATCTTGCTGGCAATGATGCCGACCGGCAGGTAGGCGACGATGGCCGCGGCGTTGGCGATCATCAGGGTGGTGTTGTAGTCCAGGGAAAGCACCTTGCCGGCGTACACGGAGTACTTGGAGGTAACCGCGTTGTAGCCCATGAACCAGAAGACCACGCTGGCAAGGATCAGGATCAGGGAACGCTTCTCCGCAGCGGAAAGCTTCCGGGCAGCGGGCTTATCGTCAACGTCATCATTCTCCTGCAGGTCAATATGGAAGCGGCGGCTCTGGGCCTCCATCTCCTCCACAAAGCGCGGCTCGTCCACCTTCCAGCGGAAGATGGCCAGGCTCACCAGCATGATGCCGGCGATGATGGCGAAGAAGGTGGTGTAGCTCATCAGGGAGTTCTTCACCGCGCCGGTGGAGAACACAATGCCCAGGCCCAGCACGATGATGCCGCCGAAGGTGCCCATCAGGTTGATAATCGCGTTGCCCTTGCTGCGCAGCGGCTTGATAGTCACGTCCGGCATCAGGGCAACGGCCGGGGAGCGGAAGGTGGACATCGCAATCAGCAGGAGCAGCAGCACGGCGATGAAAACGATCAGCGTTGTCGGGTTTTTGTGGGTGACCTGCTGGGCGTAGTGCTGCCGGGCGGGAACCACATAGTTCAGGTATTCATCGGAAGTGGAGGTTTTGCCGGTATCCGGGTTGGTGACCTGGGACCGGATGGCGGTGAATTCCTCCTCGGTGAATTTCTCACCCAGGACAAAGGACTCATTTTCCGTTGTCTGCAGCGTCTCATCCTTCTCCGCGTTGTACAGCACGGACAGGGCGGCGGGATCGTCGATCTTCGAGACGTCGGAGATGTTCTTCAGCTGGGCGTTGTCCGTAAAGGAAAGGCCGACCAGCAGGACCGCGGCGCACAGCGTGCCGATGACGATGAACGGGGTGCGGCGGCCGCGTTTGCTTTTGCACCGGTCGCTCAGCGCGCCGAACAGCGGCAGCATGAACAGTGCCAGGATATTGTCCAGCGCCATGATGATGCCGGAGTTTGCCTGGTTCATGCCGAATTTGTCCGTCAGGATTTTCGGGATGATGGTATCATACGCCTGCCAGAAGGTGCAGATGAGGAAAAACGCGAATCCGACAAAGATCGTCCGTTTGTAATTCAGTTTCATACATATGCCTCCACAGAAACATCATATGGGGAACGTTCTTTTTTGCTATTTTACCGTATTTTGCGTATAATCTCAATATCCGCAGGAAT
>JAFRTK010000035.1 GCA_017427165.1 Clostridia bacterium | reverse complement strand
TCCGGTAAACAGTAATGCTCCTTTCGTCTGGAACAGACTGGTTATTCCGGAGAAGCTGGATGGCCGCTATGTCACCGCGATCGCGGATGACGCGTTCTGCATGTACCGGAAGCTGGAATCAGTCGTTCTTCCGGACAGTCTCACTTCCATCGGGGCCAGGGCATTCTCTGACTGTTATCAGCTGAAAGATATCAATTTCCCGGACTCCCTGGAATCCATCGGGGATGAAGCTTTCGCAAATACGAGCCAGCTGTCTCCTGTCCTTCCGGATTCAGTGACCTTCATCGGCGAACACGCCTTCACGATTCCGGTGGTATGCACTGTTTCTGAAGGTTCCTATGCGGAAGAATACTGCCGGAAGAACAATATTCCATACGAAACACGGGCAAATGCCGCACCTGTCCCGCCGGCAGAATCCATCCCGGCCGATATTCCTGATCCCACGGCAGCCGCTGAATTCGTCGAGTGGAACGACTGGGGAACCACGCCCATGCCGCCAATGGAGTCATTCCCGATTGAGTTTCCTGATCCCACGGCAGCCGCTGAATTCGCCGAGTGGAACGACTGGGGAGCTACGCCCATGCCGCCGATAGAGTCACTCCCGATCGAGGTTCCTGGTTCCACCGTATCTGAAGACTTTGCCCAGTGGGACAGCTGGGGAACCACGCCCGTCCCGTCCTTGTCACCTATCCTCCCGGAAGAGCCATGGCAGAGATGGATGGTGGATGAAGGCTACCGCGGCGAAGTGAAATTACTGCGCCCGGTTGGCCTCAGCTGTGAGAAGGGCGGCATCCGCTTCACGGTCGAAGCCGCCGGGGCGGACGGCAGCAGCCTCCGCGTCCTCTACACCCTGAAGGACCTGCAGGAAGGCCGGATCAGCATCGATACCCAGGCTGGTCTATGGGATTTCCCTTCCCAGGATCTCTTTGACAGTATAGATACTGTCCTTAATCACTTCGATTATGATGAATCGGAGCAGCAGGCTGTCTTTTATATCGTTTTTAATCCTCGCGAAAGTACAGCTGCCGGTGAAAACCGCCCGGTGAATATTTCCCTGGACGGCCTGACCATCTGCAATGAGATAAAGCAGCGGAAGCTGGTGCCGTATTACGAAAAATACGGGAAAGCCGCAAAGACGATGCTGCTGGCGGACGCGCCGGCACCCAAAATGACCGAATTCCCGTGCTATCCGTCGCCGGAATACCGGATTCTGGACTGTACCGACCCGCTGGACATTCAGCTCACCCCGTATTATTCCCTGTCCGGCATCGGCCTGATTGACGGGGAACTCCACGTCCGGATCCGCTATACCCTCGATAATCCCGGCAACCCTTCCAGCTATATCAGGTTCTATAATTCCCGGAATGACGGCGGCATCCGTATCAGCACAGTCCTCTGGGAAACGGACAGCGATGGAAGCACGGACATGGAGTATATCTTCCCCTGGAATGGAACAGACGAAGTCACCATGAGCATCCCGAACATCATCGCCAGGATCACTGAAAACTGGCAGGTGTCCGTTCCCCTGGATTCCATCCGGATCGATATAGAAAATGACGCCGCTGCACCTGATGGTTCCGCCGAATGGGCCGCCGCACCGGAAGAACCCTGGCAGAAATGGATGCAGGATGAAGGTTACGGCAGGGAAGCGAGAGCCCTGCGCCCGGTCGGCCTCAGCTGTGAGAGCGAAGGCATCCGTTTCACAGTCGAAGCCGCCGCAGTGGATGATGAAAGCATCGACCTGCTTTATTCCCTGGAAGACCTGGAAGGAAACCGGATCAATGAGGAAACCCATATCTGGGGCGCCATCGATGTCATGTGCAATGGCATTGGTGAGTACTTACCCCGGACCAGCGCCAGCATCCTTTACACTCCGGGTCAGATGAGTGCCCACCTGTCGCACTATGTCACGGACGGTACTGCCGTTCCCGGAAATAATCAGCCCATTACCTTCTCCCTCGATGATCTCGGGCTGATCAGCCAGACAATCGTGGATCTGGCGCCGTATCTCGAAGAATACGGCGAAAGCGCAAAAGCAACGTCTTTGGCTGAAGAGTTAACGCCTAACTGGACTCTCCACTGGGCGGATAACACTGAGTATCCTTCCCGGATTCTGGACATTGCCAGCCCGCTGGATATCAGCCTCAATCCCAATATCCGGCTGGATGGAATCGGCATCATTGACGGACAATGCCATGTCCGGCTCCGCTATGTGGATAATGAACCGTTTGCCGAATCATCCGGTCTCAACGCATTCCGGCCGGTGGATTATGTAGCTGTCTTCACTTCGGATTCCGCCGATGGGCAATATGGTTCTACTGCCCGCCGCGATGTCTCCATCATTGACCGGAAGAAAACCCCGGACAGTGAAGTGGATGAACAGGAATTCATCTTCCCCCTGGAAAACAAAACTGAAATTCCGCTGTATATCCGTTCCTGCAGCGGTATTGTGGACGGGAACTGGAAAATTGAGCTTCCCCTTGATTCCATCTGGACCAGTCCGGAAGACTATGCCGGCACCGACACCCCCGGCTATTATGAATCCCGCCTCACTTACACGCTCAATGAGGACGGAACCGCCGTCGTCAAAGGACGTACCGGAAAAGGAGACTTCCGGCTCATGCGCCATCTGGTCATTCCGGCGGAGCTGGACGGCCATCCCGTAACCGCGGTCGCAGACAACGCTTTCATGGACTGGAGCGCGCTTGAATCCGTTGTCCTCCCGGATACGGTCACTGCCATCGGAGACAGGGCGTTCATGGGCTGCACCAGGCTTGAATCCGTCGATCTCCCGGAAGGGCTCCGGACCATCGGCGAGCAGGCGTTCTTCGATACCGGCCTGCGGAAAGTCATCATTCCGGACAGTGTGATATCTTTCGGGAACCAGGCGTTTGCACTCCTGTATCCCGGGGACGAGCTTGAGCTCGAGATACCCCGCACTGCGGAACTGATCACCTGGTGCAGTACCAACAGAATCCCATTCACCATCCGGGACAGCGAACCGGCTGAATAACCTGAAAACCACAAAGCAGGGGCGCCGCACATTCGCGGCGCCCCTGTCATGTTGTTCCGTTATCCGTTTTACTTCCTGAATTTCACCACGGCCGCCCCGCACAGGGCGCCCACGCCTACCACCAGCAGGCCCGCCATCACGAGCGGTGCCGCCTCATCCAGCGACAGCAGCCGCTTCGCCAGCGCATCCGTCTTTGCGGATGACATGTCGGAGCTTCCCGCTGTTCCTTCCGCCGCGGCACAGGAAAACGGCATGACCCATCCGGCCATCACCGTCAGCAGCACTGCAGCCAAAAACAGGCAGCATACTTTTTTCATGTTCATTTCTATCCCCAGCCTTTTCTCCCACCGGTTTCCGCAAAAAATCCCCCATCACGGAACCCGGCGCCTCCATTGGCTGCACCGGCAACCCTCCCCCCACAGCTTGCGTGCTGCAGGAATTCCCGGTACAATCTCTTGTTTTCTATTATAGCAAATGTCCTGACATTTACGCAACCGGGAAAATCAAAAAAAAGTCCGTAAAACACGGACTTTTTTGGACTTTTTGTTCAGTTTCCCATCCCGTTCAGCCGGTCCTCGTCGCTCACGACGATGTTCGCCCGGGAAGCCTTCACGGCCAGCTCCACCCGGGAGTGGATTCCGGCCTTGCGCATGATCTCTTCCAGGTGGTACCGCACGGTGCTTTCCTCAATGCACAGGCGCTCCCCGATTTCCCGGTTGTTCCGTCCCCGCGTCAGCTCCCGCAGCACGTTGCGCTGCTGGTTCGTCAGCTCGGATACGGGCAGGTCGCCCAGCATGGCTTCCCGGTCCTCATTGGTGTACACATGCTCGCCGTCCATGGTGCGGTCCATGATCTCCAGCAGGGACAGCTTCGCGTACGCCTTGTACCAGAAGCTCTCCACGCCGATATCCCGGGCCTGCTCCCACCAGCTCTGTTCCAGGGCCGAGGTCGCCATGATGATCTTCATCCCGGGGAATTCCTTCTTCAGGATGCCGGCGGCGGTAAGCCCGTCCATGCCGGATTTCATCATGATGTCCATCACGGCCAGGTCCGCCGGTCCGTTCTTCCGGCACCAGTCCACCACGTCCTGGGCCCGGGGCAGGGACGCCGCGATTTCATACCGCGGGGAAGGCTGGATGAACATTTCCATATAGCCGCGGGAGATCAGCTCGTCATCCGCGATGATCACCCGAACCGGTTCACTCACTGCCTTCGCCTCCCGTTTCCGCAATGTTTTCCTGTTCTTACTTTACTCAGTTATTGTTCCAAAATCAAGGTTTCATGTGTGACAGAGGAGCATGTGACAGAGGGACAGCCCTTTTGTCACATGGATACCTCAGGTTGCCGAATTGCCGGTAAGCGTGGCGAGCGAAAGCCCGGGGTGTTTCGTTACGGGACGTTATGCAAACGAGAGAAGCGTCAGCCCGGTGGGCTGTCTGCGAAGCAGAAGAGACTCGAGTTTGTTAGCGCGAAACGAGCGGCGAGCGCGCTCCAAGCGCGAGCAGCGACGATTGAGCGAACGTTTGCACGCCAGTTCTTAACGATTGACGAGGCGAAGCCGACGTCAGAGTTTAGAATCTGCTGCGTGCGGAACACAGCGAAAGCG
>JAFRTK010000034.1 GCA_017427165.1 Clostridia bacterium | reverse complement strand
TTTGTCCGTTTCCAGCAGGTGCTTGCCGCTGTGATGCTGGTATGGGGCCTGGTGCTGGCTGCCCGCAGGAGCGGCAGAAGCGGAAAAGGCTTTGTTTTCGCTGTGACGGCTGTACTGGTGCTGGCAGTCGGCATCTGTATCGGAATTGAATTCGCGCTGGACCGGACCAGCCTCAGCCATGTGCTGCTGTATGCGGTGATGACCGCCGCAGTCGCTGTACCGGCTGTGTTCGGCTTTGTCCTGCTTCGCCGGAATAATCTCACGGAAGGACAGTAATATTCGTGACAGGGAAGTCTGAAAACGGAATGCCCATGATTTCAGTCATGGGAACACTGGCGGGGTATATCTACTGCATGCTGCTTTCCAACATGCTGGTGGACATGCCTCTTTTTGGCGGGGCCCTTTATCTGTGCGGCCACGCGGTCATTGTGTTTGTGTCCGTTTTCGGAAAAAACAACCGGACCTACCTGCCGGGGTATTCCCGGACCTGGGCCATACTGCTGCTGGCAGTACTGATTCTGGCCGGAGGGCTGCTGACCGGCATTTATCCGGCTGCCTTGCAGAACGGCAACGTGTGGGTGATGTTTGCGGCAGCTGCGCTGTGCCTTTGCGCAGACGGACTGACGATCCGGCTTTCCCGCCTGACGGGGCGGTCTGCCGGACGGTCCTTCCGAACCCTGGCGACGGCTGTGGGAATCCAGGCAGTTGTTATTGCCGCGATGACATGGGTACTGATGCACAATATCGGCTGGAATGACGGATGGCCCCTGGCTGCCGGATTTGCCCTGATGACAATCGGCAACGCGCTGCATGCACGGCATCAGCGGCATGCTTCTGCCCTGGCGGACGGAGATGACAGCGAACAGGCGCCGGAAATCCGTGAAGTCAAGGCATACCACACCATGGACTGGATCAGCCTGCTGCTGGTGATGGCGGTTGAACTGACAACCGCAGTGCTGTATGCACTGCTGGCAACCAACCGGGAATGGCTGTTCCCGGCGATCATTGTGGCGATCCTCTGCACACTGATTCCTTCAGCTGCCGGAAGATGGATGCTGCGGCGCCTGGAGAAGAGCGGAAAAAAGGATCCTACCTGGCTGCTGGTGACCGGCCTGGTGCTGTGGCTCGGAGGGATCGTACTGTGCAGCATGATGCTTCGAAGCGGGCAGCTGGAGTATATCCGGGTTTATGTTTACCTGTCGGTATGCACCATCGGCGGCACCCTGAGCCTGACCGGGCTTGGCCGCATTGAGGAAATTATGCCGGATGCCGTCAGTGTAACCGGACAGCAGATCCAGCCCGGCTACTGGCGGATGCGCAATGCCAACTGGGAACTGGCCCGGCTGCTGGGAGATACCCTGGCGCTGACCGCACTGATTATTTTCTGCTTCGTGACCGGGAAGGACCTTCCGCAAAGCGGGGAAGAACTGGCGTCACGGTTCCAGCCCGTAATGATGGTTCCGCTGATCCTGGTGGTGCTCGGCGCCCTGATCAGCGCGATCCGTTTTCCGCTGAGCTCCCGGTATATTGAAAAACTGCGGAAATTCCTGGATATCCGGGAAACCGGAGCGGACAATCCCGCACTCAAGCGGCAGCTGGAGCATGTGGTTACGGAACCATACCGGCAGCCATATCTTTCGCGCTTCCTGATCATGATCCTGCGCGCGTTCTACCGGCATAAAACCGTGAATGCCGATCATATTGTGCTGGATGACAACAACCCGGTGGTATTCCTGTGCAACCACGGCGAAATATACGGCCCGATTGTCTGCAACCTGTTTATTCCCGTGCCGATCCGGACATGGACGATCTCCCGGATGATGTATGACCAGAAAGAGGTCACACAGTACGTATATGAGAACACGTTCAGCAAGCTGACCCGTTTCCCGCTGTTTGTCCGCAAGGCACTGGCCAGGTTTATCGGCTGGCTGAGCGTAACCGTGATGAACCAGATTGAGTCCATTCCCGTTTACCGCGGATCGCCCATGAAGCTCCGGGATACAGTCCGGATGAGCATTGAGGCACTGGAGGCCGGGGACAACCTGCTGATTTTTCCGGAATCGCAGGACGGAATATATGAGCGAACCGGCGTGGGAAAGATTTCCCCCGGGTTCCTGATGCTGGCGGAAGCATACTGGAAAAAGACACACAAAAAGATGCGGATGCTTCCACTGTACGCAAACAAGGAGGCCCGGACGGTGACTTTCGGTACCATTGTCACCTATGAACCGGAAAACGGGTTCCAGCAGGAGCAGGTCCGCGTGGTGGAAGAGGTCACAGCGCAGATCCTGAAGATGGCGGGAACAGGGACAGACGGGAAGGCGGCGCAGGAGACATGAGGAGATTGCTGGCAGTATTACTGGCGCTGGTAATGGCGGCGGGGGCCGGCAGCGCGTCCGCAGCCGGTTTCGGGCTGCTCAGCACACCGGTGCCGCAGCCGACGGAACAGGTTCCCGCGTTTACATTCCGCAATGGAATCGGCTGGAATATGAACACCGAACAGGTGCGTTCCCTGGAGGTTACGCCCATGAACGAGCGCACTTCCGGTGAGTGGTCTGTGATGATGACAGCGGAAAAAGTGGCTGTCAGCCGTTTTACGGCGGATCTGGTATTCATTTTCCGGCAGAACCAGCTGCGTATGATCACGTATGAATTCAATAACAGCAGCGATTCGGTCATCAGTTTCTATTATCTGATCGGAGCCCTGGAATCCAAATACGGAAAAAGCCAGGATGCGGAACCGCAGACGGTGAAGAACCTGATGGACCGGATTGATCCCAACCATTACCGGACAGACCGGATGCGGCAGGTACATGCCTGGAAAGACAAGGATGGAACCGGCATTTACCTTTACTATTTTGATACGGACCGGTTCGCAATCCTGTACGCGTCCCCGGAACTGAGTGCACCGGGCGGCGGGGAATATGACGTAAACGGGCTGTAAGCGCTTCTGCGCATTTTGGGACGGACAGCATGGAAAAGCTGTCCGTTTTTTTAGGGCTTCCGCCCCGGAATCCTTCATCCTCCGTTCACACAAAATTCACGGTGAATCCCATGAAAAACCATATGGAAATACTTGACAAAGCCCTACCGCGGTGATAGAGTATGCATGTGGTTAGCACTCACAGGCATCGAGTGCTAACAACCAGGAAAGGAGGCAGGTACATGGAGATGGATGAACGCAAAATGCGGATCCTGCAGGCAATCATCGACGACTATGTGCTGACCGGAGTTCCGGTCGGTTCCAGGACGATCAGCCGGAAATACGACATGGGCCTTTCCTCCGCCACCATCCGGAATGAGATGAGCGACCTGGAAGAACTGGGCTTCCTCGACCAGCCGCATGTTTCCGCCGGGCGGATTCCTTCCGCCAAGGCCTACCGCCTGTATGTGGACACCCTGCTGCAGACGGGAAAGATACGGGATGACAACGAGGAAACCATCCGCCGTCACTTTTCCGGCCGGATTCACCAGATGGAAGACGTGATCGACCATGCGGCACAGGTGCTGTCCACGCTGACACGATACACAGCTGTGGTGCTTTCACCGAAGGGCGCACAGCCCCGGCTGCAGACGGTCCAGCTGGTTCCGGTGTCCAGCGAAACCGCCCTGGTGGTCATTGTGACCGATATGGGCGTGATCCGTGACAGCGTGATCCGGATTGGCAACCAGATGGACAGTGACACGCTGTACGCCATCTCCCGGACGCTTACGGGCGAACTTCGGGGAATGACCCTTCAGGAAGCCTGCGAAAGGATGCCCGCACTGATCAGCCGGATGTACGGAAATGATGAGGTACTCCGGGAACTGTACGGATTCCTGAACGAAGGACAGCAGAGCAACCAGCGGGCGCATATGGCGGTCGGCGGAACCAGCAACATCCTGGCATATCCCGAATACAGCGATGTGGACAAGGCCCGGAATTTCCTGAGCCTGATGGAAACAAGGGACAAACTGGCCGATATTATCCGCGGCAACAACGAGATGTCATTCACTGTACGGATCGGTCCGGAAACCGGCGTTCCCGAAATGGTGGACTGCTCGATCGTTACAGCCACTTACTCCGGAAGGGGCGGCCAGCAGGGAACGATCGGTGTGATCGGGCCGACCCGGATGCGGTATTCCAGCGTGCTTTCCATCCTGAACATGATGGGACGCCAGCTGACCGACCTGCTGGGCGGAGAGGATGAGAACAAATAGAGGAAAGGCAGAATGAAATGAGCAGGAAGGACAAGGAGAAGCAGATCCCGGAGGAAGAGCTTGCGGAAGAGGTTCCGGAGGAAACTTCCGGGAACGGGACGGAGAATGCGGAAGAAGCTTCCGGACAGGATGGGGACGCGCTGAAGAAGGAACTGGAAGAAGCCAACGCAAAGACGGCTGAGTACCTGGCGATGGCCCAGCGGGTCCAGGCGGATTTTGAAAACTACCGGAAACGGAATGAATCCGTCCGCGCGGATGCATTTGCTGACGGACGGCGGGAAGTGGCAGCGGCCATGCTGCCGGTGCTGGACAACCTGGAACGGGCTGTAGGCGCCGCAGCGGACAGTGTGGATGAAGCGCTGAAAAACGGCATGGAGCTGGTACTCAAACAGATGACGGATATCTACCAGAAGATGGATGTCACACCGATTGACCGGAAGGGCGAACGGTTTGACCCGAATCTGGAGAACGCGGTACTCCAGGGAACCGCTGAGGAAGGTGAACCGGGAACGGTCTGCCAGGTCCTGCAGAAGGGCTACCGGATGGGCGACCGGGTGCTGCGGCATGCGATGGTGAAAGTCGTCGCGGAATAAAAAGCGTATAACGAAACGGATACAGAACAGGAGGACAAGATTATGAGCAAGATTATCGGTATTGACCTGGGAACTACAAACAGCTGCGTTGCGGTGATGGAAGGCGGACAGCCGGTCGTGATCGCGAATGCGGAAGGCAGCCGCACCACCCCTTCGGTGGTGGCATTTACCAAGGATGGTGAGCGCCTGATCGGCCAGGTTGCAAAGCGCCAGGCGGTGACCAACCCCGACCGGACGGTGATTTCCATCAAGCGTGAGATGGGCACCTCCTATAAGGTCAGCATTGACGGGAAACAGTATACGCCCCAGGATATCAGCGCAATGGTTCTCAGCAAGATGAAGGAAACTGCTGAGAGCTACCTGGGTGAAAAAGTGACCCAGGCGGTTATCACGGTTCCTGCCTACTTCAATGACAGCCAGCGCCAGGCTACCAAGGATGCCGGCCGGATCGCCGGACTGGAAGTGCTGCGGATCATCAATGAGCCGACTGCCGCGTCCCTGGCGTACGGCCTGGACAAGGAAGAAAACCAGAAGATCCTGGTGTACGACCTGGGCGGCGGTACATTCGATGTCAGCATCCTGGATATCGGTGACGGCGTGTTCGAAGTGCTGAGCACAAACGGTAATACCCGCCTGGGCGGCGATGACTTTGACCAGCGGATCATCGATTATGTCGCGGAGCAGTTTAAGAAAGAGAACGGAATTGACCTTAAGCAGGACAAGATTGCCGCGCAGCGCCTGAAGGAAGCTGCCGAGAAGGCCAAGATTGAGCTGAGCGGAACGACGACCGCCAACATCAACCTGCCGTTCATCACTGCAGATGCCACCGGCCCGAAGCACCTGGACATCACACTGACCCGTGCGAAGTTTGACGAACTGACCGCTGACCTGGTGGACGCCACCGTGGAACCGATGCGGAAGGCCCTGAAGGATGCCGGCCTGACCGTGGACCAGATCAACAAGGTGATCCTGGTCGGCGGAAGCACCCGGATTCCCGCTGTACAGGACGCGGTTAAGAAGGTTACCGGCAAGGAACCTTTCAAGGGCATTAACCCCGATGAATGCGTTGCCATCGGCGCGGCGATCCAGGGCGGCGTCCTGGGCGGAGAAGTCAAGGACGTGCTGCTGCTGGATGTTACCCCGCTGAGCCTGGGCCTTGAAACAGAAGGCCATATCTTCACC
>JAFRTK010000033.1 GCA_017427165.1 Clostridia bacterium | reverse complement strand
GCCGACCCCGACGCCGACCCCGACCCCGACCCAGGCGGAGGCTCCGGTCATTCCGCCGGCGCCCGGGGACGAGCCGCCGGTGATTCCGCCGTCATCCGGGGACGAGCTGCCGGTGATTCCGCCGCTGCCGGAGCAGCAGGCCGCCGCGCAGGAAACCCTGCCGCCGCTGCCGCAGCTGGAAACAGCGCCGCCGCAGACGCAGCCGGCCGCGGCTCCGGCATCCGCGGAGAAGCAGGTGTCTGATTCCGCGGCGCGGGACGGCGCGTCCGGAAACACATCCGGAGCTGTGCCTGCCTGGCGTTCGGACTGGCCCTTCTCGAAGCAGTATCCCTACCGGCGCAGAAGGATGGAGCCGGAGCCGGATATCCGGATCCTGCTTGCCGGGGAAACGGTCTGGCCGGAGCCGGTGCCGGACGGCGCAGACGGGGATTCTCCGCTGCTGCGGCTGCTCGGAACATAAAAAAACGCGGGGCGGATGAACTCCGTCCCGCGTTCTCTGATTCCCGGGATTATTTGGCGTATTCGGTGCTCCGGGTTTCCCGGATAACGTTGACACGGATCTGTCCCGGATACTCCATCTGCTCCTCGATCCGCTTGGCGATTTCCTTGGCAAGCACCTTGATGCCCTCGTCGGTGACATCCTCGGGCTTGACCATGATGCGCACCTCGCGGCCGCTCTGGATCGCGTAGCACTTCTCGACGCCGTCGAAGCCGTTGGCAATCTCCTCCAGCTTCTCCAGGCGCTTGATATAATTCTCCAGGCTCTCGCGGCGGGCGCCGGGCCGGGCCGCGGAAATCGCGTCCGCCGCCTGCACCAGCACCGCTTCCACGGTCTGGGGTTCCACGTCGTTGTGGTGGGCCATGATGCAGTGCACCACGTCCGCGTTCTCATGATACTTGCGGGCCAGCTCGGCGCCCAGGGTCACGTGGGTGCCTTCGCTCTCGTGGTCCACGGCCTTGCCGATATCATGCAGCAGACCGGCGCGCTTGGCCAGCTGGACGTCCGCGCCCAGCTCTGCGGCCATCAGGCCGGCCAGGTGGCTGACCTCGATGGAATGCTTCAGCACGTTCTGGCCGTAGCTGGTGCGGAACCGCAGGCGGCCCAGCAGCTTGACCAGCTCGTGATGAATGCCGTGCTGGTTGGTTTCGAACACGGCGTTCTCGCCGGCTTCCCGGATCTGGTTTTCGACTTCCTTCCGGGCCTTCTCCACCATCTCCTCGATCCGGGCGGGATGAATCCGCCCGTCCATGATCAGCTTCTCCACGGCGACCCGGGCGATCTCACGCCGCACGGGGTCGAAGGCGGAAACGATCACCGCTTCGGGGGTGTCGTCGATGATCAGATCGACGCCGGTCGCGGTTTCCAGCGCCCGGATGTTCCGTCCTTCGCGGCCGATGATCCTGCCCTTCATATCGTCGTTGGGCAGGTTGATCACGCTGACGGTTGTTTCCGCCACATGGTCGGCGGCGCACTTCTGAATCGCCAGGGCGATGATGTTCCGGGCCTTCTTTTCGCCTTCCTCCCTCGCCTGGGTTTCCATGTCGCGCACCATGGCGGCGGCATCGTGGAAGGCTTCCTTCTGCACCCGGTCAATGACGATCTGCTTCGCTTCATCCTTGGTCAGGGAAGCGATGCGCTCCAGCTCGGTCAGCTGCTTGCTCTTCAGCTCGCTGATCTCCTCCTCCTGGCGGGTCAGATCGGCGGCTTTCTTGTTCAGGTTCTCCTCGCGGGCCTCCAGATTGCTGGCCTTCTTGTCCAGGGTTTCCTCCCGCTGGATCAGCCGGCGCTCGTTCTTCTGCACTTCGTTGCGGCGCTCCCGCAGCTCGTGCTCGGTCTCCGCCCGTTCGCGGTCATTCTCCGCCTTGGCCTTCAGGATTTCCTCCTTGGCCTCCAGCACTTTTTCCTTCTTGTATTCCTCCGCCTTTTTCACGGCGTCGTCATACAGGCGTTTGGCATATTCCTCGGTCCGGCCGATTTTCTTTTCTGTGACATCCTGCCGGTATTTGTACCCCATGCCGCCGCCGGCTGCGGCCGCGGCCACTGCGATCAGGATCCAGACGATTGTTGGCATGAATTCCCTCCCCTTCTCCTAAAAATTTCCATTTTCTTCATCAGCGGCTGAATGGTACGAAAAAACCCGTGCGAAAACAAGGCTTCGCACGGCTGTACGCTGCTATTCCGGAGCCATACCCGGGACCCGCACAATTCATGAGCAGCACGCTTAAAAGCACGTGCCTGAAAAAGGACACGGCGGTGCGCTGCGTGAATGGATATACGGTTCACCGCCCCGCGGGCGGTGTCCTGAAACAAATCGCGGCAAGAAACCGCGTTGGCACAGTACGGGGACAGTCTATCGAATAAACAGCAAGCGGGACAAAAATATCCCTGCTCAGCCGAACAGGGATATGATAGCTTTTTTTATTTTGTTTGTCAATTGAAAATATTACAAATTTGTAACAAACTTCCGGGATCAGAAGTCGCAGCTCATGGGTGTCCGGTAATACGGGATGACGTCCCGGATGTTCTCCACGCCGGTGAGATAGATCAGCAGGCGCTCGAAGCCCATGCCGAAGCCCGCGTGCACGCAGCCGCCGAACTTCCGCAGGTTCAGGTACCAGTACATGTCCTCCTTGCTGATGCCCATCTCGTCCATCCGCTTTTCGAGCAGGTCGTACCGGTGCTCCCTCTGGCTGCCGCCCATGAGCTCTCCGGCTCCGGGCACCAGCAGGTCCACGCCGCGCACGGTCTTCCCGTCCTCGTTCTGGTACATGTAGAAGGCTTTGATTTCCTTCGGCCAGTCATAGATGAACACCGGGCTGTGGAAATATTCCTCGGTCAGGTACTTCTCATGCTCCTTCGCGGTGTCCCCGCCGTATACGGGCTCAAACTTGAACTCGGTGCCGTTCTCCATGGCCTTGCGGAGAATCGTGATGGCCTCCTCGTGGGTCACGCGGGCGAAATGGCTGTCCCGCAGGGCGGTCAGCTTGTCCAGCAGTCCGCCGCCGGTGAACTGGTCCAGGAACTTCAGCTCGTCCGGGCAGCGCTCCATGACGTAGGATACGATGGCCTTCAGGAAATCCTCCTCGAGGCTCATCAGCTGCTCCAGATCGCAGAAGGCGATTTCCGGCTCGATCATCCAGAACTCGGCCGCGTGGGTCTTGGTGTTGCTGTTTTCCGCGCGGAAGGTCGGGCCGAAGGTGTAGATGTTGCTGAACGCCATGGCGAAGGTCTCGCCCTCCAGCTGGCCGGTGACTGCCAGGGAGGTGGCCTTGCCGAAGAAGTCCTTGCTGGGATCGCCCTGCTCCTCAGGCGGCAGCGTGGTGACGGTGAAGGTGTTGCCCGCGCCCTCCGCGTCGTTGCCGGTGATCAGGGGCGTGTGCACGTAGACATATCCCCGGTCCTGGAAGTAGGTGTGAATGGCCATGGCGGCAACGCTGCGCACCCGGAAAACCGCCTGGAACACCCGGGTCCGAGGACGCAGGTACGCGATCTCCCGCAGGAACTCCAGGGTGTGGCGCTTGGGCTGCAGCGGATAGTCCTCGGGGCAGTCCCCCTCCAGCACGACGGACGTCGCCTGGATTTCCGGGGTCTCCGGATCCTTGTAGCTGGGCACGACCCTGCCGGTGACCCGCACCGCGCTGCCGACCCGCAGCGCCTGGATGCCGGCGAAGTCCTCAATATGCTCGTCGTAGACCACCTGCGGATTGCGGAAACAGGTGCCGTCAAAGAAATCGATGAAGCCCATGTTCTTCTGTTTCCGGTGGTTGCGGATCCAGCCCTTCAGTTCAACCTCCTGCCCCTGCAGCTCGCCGAGCCGGTCCTTCAGTTCCCGAGTGGTCAGCTTTTCCATGATGCATTTCCTCCGTCTCTGTATGCCTTGTGCCGGGTATTCTATCACAACCCGGAGGTAAACACAAGGAAGCGCCTGACAGGCGCGGTTTTTTACAGCTTGAAGCCGGTAAACACCGCCTGGGCCACGTCCCGGCCCTGGTCATCTTCCACATTAACCTGGTAGACGCAGCTGGTGCGGCCGTCCTTCCGGCAGGCCGCGCGGGCCGTCAGCCTTCCGCCCTTCGGCGCGCTCAGGTAATTGACGCTGACCTGCTGGGCGACGGTGGGCCGGTGCATGTTGCTGGAGGCTGTCGCAAAGGTGAAGTCCATCAGCGTGAAGATCACGCCGCCCATGACGCCGCCCTCGGCGTTGCGGTGATGCTCCGTCAGCTCCAGGGTGCAGACGGCGCCGCCGTCATAAAGCTCCTCCAGCGTGGCGCCGGTATCCATGGCGTAACGGTCGCCGGAGAAAAAAGCTCTCGCCTCCTGCAGGTCCGCGAATGAGGCCATGCGGTATTCCTTCCTTCCGGATCCGGCGGCGTTCCCGCCGCCGGATGTATTCTGATTCAGATTATTCCAGCTCGAAGGCGCCGGTGTACAGCTGGTAATACTGTCCCTTTTCGGCGATCAGCTGGTCGTGGCTGCCGCGCTCGATGATCCGGCCGTGGTCCAGCACCATGATGACGTCGCTGTTCTGCACGGTGGAGAGGCGGTGGGCGATGACGAAGACCGTGCGGCCCTGCATCAGCCGGTCCATGCCGCGCTGCACGAGCGCTTCGGTCCGGGTGTCGATGGAGGAGGTGGCTTCGTCCAGGATCATGACCGGCGGATCCGCAACTGCCGCCCGGGCGATGGAGATCAGCTGGCGCTGGCCCTGGCTCAGGCCGCTGCCGTCGCCCTTGAGCACGGTGTTGTAGCCGTCCGGCAGGCGGGTGATGAAGTCATCGGCGTTGGCCAGCTTTGCCGCGGCGATGCATTCCTCGTCCGTGGCGTCCAGCTTGCCGTAGCGGATGTTGTCCATGACGGTGCCGGTGAAGAGGTTCACGTCCTGCAGCACGATGCCCAGGGAGCGGCGCAGGTCGGACTTCCGGATCTTGTTGATGTTGATGCCGTCGTAGCGGATCTTGCCGTCCGCGATATCGTAGAACCGGTTGATCAGGTTGGTGATGGTGGTTTTGCCGGCGCCGGTGGCGCCCACGAAGGCGACCTTCTGGCCGGGGCGCGCGTACAGGGAAATGTCATGCAGCACGGGCTTTTCCGGCTCGTAGGCGAAGTCGACGTCCACCATGACCACGTCGCCCTCCAGCTTCGTGTAGGTGATGGAGCCGTCCGCCGTGTGGGGATGCTTCCAGGCCCACAGGCCGGTATGCTCCGGGGTCTCCGTCAGCTGGCCGTCCACCTCTTTGGCGTTCACCAGCGTGACGTAGCCATGATCCTCCTCTTCCTTCTCGTCCATCAGGGCGAAGATCCGGCCCGCGCCGGCCATGGCCATGGCGATGAAGTTGATCTGCTGGGCCATCTGGTTGATGGGCTGCATGAAGTTGCGGCTCAGGGTCAGGAAGGCAGCGATGGCGCCCAGGGTCAGCACGCCCATGCCGCCGGGAATGGTGAGGTTCGGCACCGCGGCAATCGCCATGGCGCCGCCGGCCAGCGCGAGGATGACGTACTGCAGGTGGCCGAGGTTGTTGTTCACAGGGCCCAGGATGTTGGCCAGCTTGTTGGCCTCCGTTGCGTTCCCGCACAGCTCGTCGTTCTTTTCGTCAAATTCCTTTTTGGCCTGGGGCTCATGGTTGAAAACCTTGACCACCTTCTGGCCGTTGACCATCTCTTCAATAAACCCGTTGAGGGAGGCCAGGGAGGTCTGCTGCTTCACGAAGAAGGAAGCGCTGCGGCCGCCGAGCTTCGCGGTGACCATGATCATGAAGACGGAGCTGAGCATGACCAGCAGGGTCAGCCAGACGCTGCAGCCGATCATCGAGATGAACACGACGATCAGGGTGATCAGGGAGGAAATGCTCTGGGGCAGCACCTGGGAAACCATCTGCCGCAGGGTGTCCGTATCGTTGGTGTAGTGGCTCATGACCTCGCCGTGGGTGTGGGTATCGAAATACCGGATGGGCAGGGTCTGCATATGGGCGAACATCTCGTCCCGGACCCTGCGCAGCACGCTCTGGCTGACGACGGCCATAATCCTCGCCTGGGTGAAGCTGGCGATGATGGCCAGGGCGTACAGGCCGGCCATCTGCAGGATGGCAATCTTCAGCCCGCTGAAGTCGTCGGAATGGCTGGCCAGCAGCGGTGTGATGTGATCGTCGATGATCCGGCCCAGGAAGGTGGCGGCGGAGGCTGTGGCGACGGCGTTCAGGAGAATGCAGGCCAGCACGATCAGCAGCCGGGGCCAGTAGGGTTTGATATAGCCGAACAGCCGGATGACGGTGTCCTTGTTGATGGGCTGACGGGGACCCATGACCATGCCGCGGGGGCCGCGCATGGGAGCGGGCTGGACAGGGGGCTTTCTCTTCTGCTCACTCATTGATCCTCGCCTCCCTTCGTCTGGGAGTCATGCACTTCGCGGTAGATTTCGCAGCGGGCCAGCAGCTCCTCATGGGTGCCGGTGTCGACGACCCGGCCGTTGTCCAGCACGATGATCAGGTCCGCGTCCTTGACGGAGGCGACGCGCTGGGCGATGATCAGCTTGGTGGTATCAGGAATGTAGCTGCGGAAACCCGCCCGGATCAGGGCGTCCGTCCGGGTGTCCACAGCGCTGGTGCTGTCGTCCAGGATCAGGATTTTCGGCTTTTTCAGCAGGGCCCGGGCAATGCACAGGCGCTGCTTCTGGCCGCCGGACACATTGGTGCCGCCCTGTTCGATCCAGGTGTCATACTTGTCCGGGAAGTCCTGAATGAAGGGATCCGCCTGGGCCAGGCGGCAGGCTTCCATGATGTCCTCATCGGTGGCCTGTTCGTTGCCCCAGCGCAGGTTATCCTTGATTGTGCCGGAGAAGAGCTCATTCTTCTGCAGCACCATGGCGACGCTTTCCCGCAGGGCGGTCAGGTCGTAGCTGCGGACGTCCTCTCCGCCGACCCGGACGCAGCCTCCGGATACGTCGTACAGCCGGGGAATCAGCTGCACCAGGGTGGACTTGCCGCTGCCGGTGCCGCCGAGGATGCCGACGACAGCGCCGGAGGGAATATGCAGGTCAATGTCCTCCAGGGTGGCCCGCTCGCTGCGGCTGGCATAGCTGAAGGAAACGTGGTCAAAGTCGATGGAGCCGTCGGCGATCTCCGTCCGGGCGTTCTCCGGGGAGGTGATGTCGGTTTTCTCGTCCAGCACCTCGACAATACGCTGCGCGGAGGCCCTGGACATGGTGATCATCAGGAAGACCATGGAAACCATCATCAGACTGCCGAGAATCTGAATCACGTAGGTGATCAGGCTCATCAGCTGGCCGGTGGTCAGACCCAGGGCGGGATTGTTGCCGGAGGCGATGATCGCCTTCGCGCCGAGCCAGGAGATGACCAGGGTGCAGCCGAAGATGCAGGTCATCATCAGGGGGCCGTTGAAGGCGAGGTTCTTTTCCGCGTGCACGAAGTCCGTGTAGATGGACTCGGAGATGGTGTTGAACTTCTTTTCCTCGTAGTCCTCCCGGACGAAGCTCTTCACCACGCGGACGCCGCGCAGGTTTTCCTGCACCACGTTGTTCAGCTTGTCGTAGGTCTTGAATACCCGCTTGAAGATCGGGTGCGTCCGGGTCATGATCGTCGCGATGCCGAGGGCCAGCACCGGCATCGTGAACACGAACACCAGGCTGATCCGGGCATTGATCGTGAAGGCCATGATGATGGAGAAGATCAGGGTCAGGGGCGCCCGCACCGCCATGCGCAGAATCATCTGGAAGGCGTTCTGCACGTTCGTCACGTCGGTGGTCAGCCGCGTGATGATGGAGGAAGTGCTGAACTTGTCGATATTCGAGAAGGAAAAATCCTGAATGTTGTAATACATGTCGTGCCGCAGGTTCCGGGCGAAACCGGCGGAGGACACGGCAGCCATCCGGCCGCTCATGGTGCCGGAAAGCAGGCTGATCAGGGCGGTCAGGATCAGGACGCCGCCGTAGAGAAAGATCTGGCCCATGTTGCCGGCTTCGACGCCCCGGTCAATCAGCCAGCTCATGACGAGGGGAATCAGGGCTTCCATGGCCACCTCGCCGACCATGAAGAGGGGCGTCAGGATGGCCTGGCGTTTGTATTGGCGGACCCGGGCCGCCAGCTTCTTAATCATACCTGGGGTTTCCTCGCTTTCTGATACAAAAGGTCGGTCGGGAAAGGGTCAGTCAGCAGGTTCCGCGGTGAACAGCTGCAGGGAACGGGCGATGGCGGAAAGCTGCGCCGTCTGATCCAGCGGCAGGGTGACGGCATACAGGCCTGTGCCGGTGGCCGCGTGCACCCGGATCCGGTCGGCGCTTTCCATCCTCACGGAGGGATTGCCGAACAGGGTCGGACCCGCGGCCGGCGCAAAGTGGAAACCGGCGTCCTCCAGCAGCTCCAGGCCGGCGGCGGGATACAGGCTCTGCAGAATCACGGGATTTCCGTCCGGCGTCTGCCAGTTCAGCGTCAGCACCCGGCCGAAGCCGCCCTTCAGCGCCGTGTCGGCGGAGGTTCCGGAAACGAAGGTCATGCCGCTGCCGCTCATGAAGCTCATGACAGGTACCGGGAAAGCGCCGACCAGCTCCCGCAGATCCGCTTCCGAGGAGATGGACAGGGCGGGGCTGGCGCTCAGCAGCGGTTGCTCAGCGGGCGCCTCTTCCTCCTCCTGGGGCTGCGCCAGAATCAGCGCCGCGCAGGCGGTCGCCATCAGCAGCAGGACCAGCAGGACGCTTCCGGCCCGGGCCAGGATCCGCAGCAGCTTTTTCCACAGGGTCAAACCGTTTCCTCCCGTGCCCGGAAAATCTGACAGAATTTTAAAAGACCGGGCCAAAATATAATTATAAAGTGAAGAATTTCCGCTGTCAAACCGGCGGCTGCCTTTTGCGCCGGGAAACGCGGAAAAAATATGAAGGAATTCTGAAACTGCGCAGGATTGCCCCCTGTTCAATCAGGAAAAACGGATTATAATGTGCTGGATATCATTTTGTAGGCCGCGGGAGGTTGCGGAAATGCTGGCAAAGTACAGGGAGTATCTGTGGTCGCCTGCCGGAGGAAAGGGCGGCGATCCGAGCCGGGTCGGCCTGATCCAGCTGGCGGTGCCGATCCTGATGGAATCCATTCTGCGCTCCCTCGTGAACATGATCGACGTGGCGTTTCTGAGCCGGGTGTCGGACAGCGTCGTCAGCGCGGTCAGCGTGGGCACCCAGTATATCATTCTCTGCCAGATCATTGCCAACGCCGTGGCCACGGGCACGATCGTCTGCATCAACCAGGCCATCGGCATGAAGAATTACCGGAAGGTGAACATGCTGGCCACCATCGCGGTGATCGCGAACCTGGCCCTCGGGCTGCTTTTCGGCATGATGTTCCTTTTCGGGTCGGACGTCCTGCTCCTGCTGATGAGCCTGGATGCCGTGGGCACCCGCTCCGCGGCGCTTTATATGCGGATCTGCGGCGGATGCATGTGCTTCCAGTCCGTGTCGATCGTGTTCAATTCCCTGTGCCGGTCCATGGGCCGCACGAAGGCGCCCCTGGCCATTAACCTGCTGACCAACATCATCAATGTGATCGGCAACTGGCTGGCGGTTTACCATCCGGAGATCCTGGGGCTGGAGCCGGTGGCCGGCGTGGCGCTGGCCAGCGTGGCCAGCATTATCGGCGGCATGCTGCTGGGCTCGTATATCGCCCATCACGCGGGCATCCGCTTCTCCCTGAAATACCTGAAGCCCTTTCCGAAGGAGGATTTTAAGCTCTCCCTGTCTATCGGCATTCCCGGGGGCGTCAACAATATTTCCTATTCGCTCAGCATGCTGCTGACGACCTCGATCATCTCCATTACCGGCACGGTGATGGTGGCGACGAAGGTGTATGTCAGCAACCTGGTGCAGTATGTGGCGCTGGTGGGCATGGCGGTTTCCTTCGCCAGCAACCTGATGATCGGCTACCGGATCGGCGAGGGGGATTTCCGGGCGGCCAATGAGCTCCGCTCTCTGGTGACCCGGACGGCGGTGGCCTCCAATGTGTTCTTCTCGCTGCTGCTGTATTTTCTCCGGGCGCCGCTGCTCCGGCTGTTCACGGACAGTGAGCAGGTGCTGGCCCTGGCGGACATTCTTTTCCTGATCGACGTGTTTGTGGAGGTCGGCCGGGCCCTGAACAATTCGATCGCCGGCGCGCTTTCGGCGGCCGGCGACGTGAAGTACCAGATGATCGTCAATCAGTTCAGCGCGTGGCTGATCTCCGTTGGCGGATCCTATGTGTTCGGCATTCTGCTGGGCTGGAATCTTTACGGGGTCTGGATTGCCTTCGCGCTGGACGAGCTGACCCGGGGCCTCCTGCTGCTCCGCCGCTGGCAGTCCCAGAAGTGGGCGCCCGGCGCGATGGCCCGGCGGAAGATTATCGCGGGCTCTTAATCCGGAAAGATTTGAGAGCGGAATAAGAAAGCGCCTTCGTCCGGCAGGACGAAGGCGCGGTTTTTATGTGCCGGGATTTCAGTTCTCAGGCCGGGCGGTGCCGCACTCGGAGCAGAACTTGCCGCTGTTCACGGTTTCGCAGTTCGGGCAGGTCCAGTCTCCGGAGGGCTTGGCAGTGCCGCACTCGGTGCAGAACTTGCCGGTGTTCACGGTTTCGCAGTTCGGGCAGGTCCAGCTGCCGTCCGCGGGAGCGGCGGGCGCTTCCGGTTCCGGAGCGGGCTCGACAGCAGGCTGTTCAGGCTCGGCGGGCACATAGGGATCATCCGCGGGGTTCACGATTTCGTAGGCCGCGAAGGGTTCGACGTCGCCCAGGAAGTCTTCCACGCTGCCCCACTCGATATCCTCGCCGTCCATGTGGATGGTCAGATAGAGATCGTAGTCATACTTGTCCTTGAGACCCAGGGGGATGGAGCAGTAGGCGTAGGAGGTCTTGCCTCTCTCCGTGAGCCCGGAAAGATAGACGTAGCAGGCCTGGCCGTTGGAGAAGGCGGCTTCCTTCGCATCCTGATCGTTATCCTTCATCTTATAGATGGCGAAGGGGTTGGTGTCGAGGCTGATTTCCGTTTCGATGTAATGGCCTTCGCCGAAGTCGTACATTCCGTATACGGTACCGTAGTTCAGGCGCGTTACGATCATCCCGATGCTCTTGGTGGTGCCGTCGGAATAGTTCAGGGTCATAACCGGGAAGGGAACATTCATCTGGAAGCTGTAATCCCGGGATTCCAGCAGCTTGATGCCGGAGAAGGCGCCGTCATTCCAGAAGGGCGCAAGCGTCTCGTAATGCATCTGCTCCTTCACGCGGGTCACCTCGGGCAGGATGGCGTTGGTCAGCGCGTCGATGATGGTGTCCTGCGGCATTTTGCTGCTCAGGGCATCCAGCTGCATGGTGATCTCCAGCTTGGAGCTCTTGCCGAATTCACGGGTGGCCAGCATGCCGTAGGCCTGCCTTCTGGAGGGGTTGATGTAGGCGGCCAGGCCTTCGCTGCCGTCCGCCAGGATGTAGGCATCCTCTTCCGCCTGGTTGACGAACTCCTCCCAGGAGGCGCTGGATTTTACCTGATAGTTGTACTGGATGGCGTTGGTCTCATCCACATAGAGAGCGTTGTCGGTATCGAATTCCTGGGGCGCCGCGCCGGCCGGGCCGGAGAAGCAGACGAAAACCGGAGCCGCCGGATCGTAATCGGTGAAGAACTTATAGGCATAGCTGGGGTTCAGCCGGATCTCCGGATAGGATTCCGGTGTCAGCAACGGCCTGTTGTAAGTATACGAGGGCAGCTGCCGCATATACAGGCCGTCCTCAGCCAGGGCGGAAACGGCGGTCAGCAGCATCAGCAGCGACAGGAACAGGGCAACCAGCTTTTTCATGATGAACATCTCCTTTACATATGGGTATAGCAACTGATTGGTTGTATTATACCCGAAAAAGGCGGATCATACAAGGCACAGGAAACCAATGTTTGTTTCCGGCATGAAGGATTGCCCGGCCGGCTGATGAATATTATTAATAGGATAATTGTTGATAATATATGACGGAACCGGAACAGAGGGAGCCGTGAAAACATTGAGAAGATTGCTGATCACCGGGTTTGAGCCCTTCGGCGGGGAAAGCGTCAATCCCTCCTGGGAGGCGGTCAGCCGGCTGCCGGACCGGGTGGGCGACTGGCAGCTGACCCGGCTGCGGGTTCCGACGGTGTTCGGGCTGGCGGGGGAAAAGGCGCTGGAGGCGGCGGAGACGCTGCGTCCGGACGCGGTGCTCTGCGTCGGCCAGGCGGGCGGCAGGGCCGGCGTGACACCTGAGGCGGTCGCGGTCAATCTGCGGGAGGCGGCCATTCCCGACAATGCGGGCAGCCGGCCGGTGAATGAGCCGGTGATGGCCGGGGGTCCGGCTGCGTATTTTGCCACCGTGCCGGTGCGGGAGATGGTCCGGGCGATCCGGGAGGCGGATATCCCCGCGTCCCTGTCCCTGTCCGCCGGTGCCTTTGTGTGCAACGATCTGCTGTATACGCTGCTGGAGCATTTTGACGGGTCGGACACCCGGGTCGGGTTCATCCATGTGCCCTTTCTTCCGGAGCAGGCGAAGAACGGGCAGCCGAGCCTGACAATTGAGAAGATTACCCTGGCCCTGCAGCGGGCGATCGAGGTGCTGTAAAAAAGAATTCCCGGGGTTTTGCATCCGGGAAGCGAACGGATCATAAGGAAGGAGCGGAGCCTATGCGTTTTGATTTGCCGGACCTGAAGCTTGCGCCGATGCCGGAGTGGGAAGCCCGGCGGAGGGAATGGATCGCCCTGGCGGAGGACTGCCTTTACGGACACGCGCCGGAGGCTGCACCCGTCCGGGGAGAAGTGCTGGAAACGGAAATCCTGTGGGACGGAAAGGGGCGGAGGGAAACCGTCCGGATCTGCTACGGCCCGGACTTCGGTTATTCCTTTGACGCGGTGCTGATGGTGCCGGCGGATCCAGGGCCGCATCCTGCCGTCACCTGGAACCAGTTTTCCGCCCGGGACTGGGAGAGCTGCCCCTGTGAGGAGGCCGTCACCCGGTACGGGTTCATCATCGCCGGGTTTGAGCGGGAGCAGGCGGCGGAGGATAAGCCGGACGGCAGGCGGCCGGCCTGCGAGGCGTATCCGGGATACGACTGGGGCGGCGTCCGGATCTGGGCCTGGGCCCAGTCCCGCCTGGCGGATTATCTGCTGACCCGGGAGGACGTGGATCCGGGCAGGCTGGTCTGCACCGGCTTTTCCAGGGGCGGCAAGGCGGCCCTGGCCTGCGGCATTTTTGATGAGCGGTACGCGGTCTGCGCTCCGGTCTGCTCCGGCGCCGGCGGCTGCGGCTGTTTCCGGTATCTGGGGGATGAGAACGGCTTCTGTCAGGACGTGACGAAGGTGGAGGGCCTGGGCCGGATCGGTTCGGTGTTCCCCTACTGGTGGACGGAGAGCTTTTCCCGCTGGTGGCCGAAGCCCGATCCGACGCAGATGGGCCTGGAACAGGACTTCCCGCTCGATTCCCATACCCTGAAGGCGCTGATCGCGCCGCGGACGCTGTTCTCCCTGGAGGGCATCGGCGACGCCTGGTCCAATCCGCGGGGAACCGCGCTGACCTGGCGGGCGGCGCAGCCGGCCTTTGATCTGCTGGGCGGGACGAATATCGCGCGCTTCAAGCCCGGCGGCCACGCCTTCGGGCCGGAGGACTGGCGCTGCCTGCTGGATTTCTGCCTGGAGGCCTTCAGCGGAAAGCCGGTATTCGGGGACTGGTCCAACAATCCCTTTGATCTCACCCGCTGAATTTCCGCCGGGACAGACAGGAAGAACCCGGACGTTTCACGCGTTGCATAAATGACGGAGGGATGCAGAATGAAGAAATGGATGCTGGCCTTACTGCTGCTGTGCCTGATGATTCCCTGCCTCGCGCTGGCGGATGAGGCACAGGTCGCGTCCGTGGACGCAACCAGCTGGATCGTCGGGAAGGATCCCGATGCCTGGATCCCGGAGCGGATGATCGACGGGGATGAAACGACCCCGTACCAGTTTTCGTTAAAAACCACACCGCTTGGGAAACAGTTCCTGACCTTTTACCTTGGCTGGGTTTCGGACATCGACGCCCTGTGGATCAAGAACGGATTCTGGCGCGTCACGGACGGGCTGGACCAGTATGTCCGCAACTGCCGGGTCAAAAAAATGACGGCGGAATTCCTGTACGAAGGCGCTTCTGGCTTTGCCGACGCGCAGACGATTACGCTGCCGGACGATAAAACCCGCGCGGACTGGACGCGGATCTCCCTCGGGGAGCGGAACCGCGTGGCGGCGGTGCGCCTGCGGATTGATGACATTTATACCGGAAGCAAGTTCAAAAACGACGTCTGCATTTCGGAAATCAAATTTGTGAAGGGCTCCGCCGCCGTATACGATCTGTACGGCCTGGCGAAGCAGAAGATCGCGACCCGGAACGGCCCCGGCACCCAGTATGACGAAAAGGGCACCTACAACGTGGCCGGCCAGTATCTCCGGGTGTTCTCCCGGGCCTGGGATTCCCGGAACGGTATCTGGTGGGTGAAATGCGAAATCCCCTACAAGGGGGAGAAGCGGGTGCTGTGGACCGGCTACAAACGCTTTGACAGCGATACGCTGCCGCTGGAATCCATTCCGGTGGAGGGCGAGGATCCGAACGCCGGAAAGAGCGGCGGCCAGGCGCAGCCCGTACAGGGCTGGCGGGACGTGTACCGGGCCTTTGTCCGGAATCAGCAGTATGAAAAATACCTGCGCTGCGTCGAGCCGGCGTTTCAGGATTCCTTCTATGATCCGGCGCAAAGGACCAATACCTTTGCCCTGTATGATCTGGACAGAGACGGGGTTCCGGAGCTGATCACCGAATCCCTTTACGGCCTGGAGCAGTGCGACGTGTTCACCTGTGAGGGGAGCGCCGTGCGCTGGCTGGGCACCGCGGGCGGGGATAATTTCATCAACGATGTGTTCCGGTTCGACGATCCGCGGTATCCGGGCCTGTTCGTTTCCCTGGGCGGCCCGGCGCAGACCGTGCAGCGCTGCACGCTGTCGGGCGGCGCGATGACGAAGCAGACCGTCGGCGCGACCGTCATGAACGCGGAGGGGGACGAGGCGACCGATTTCCGTATGGACGTTCAGGACAGCGGGCTGTATATCCTGCTGTTCAACCGGCTGGTGGCCTGGCCGTCCGCGGGCGGAGCGTCGCTTGTCTGGTTCGGCTGGACGGAGCTGCTGAACGACGCCGGCTGGGTCAGCTTCTGCGCGTCCGCGGGCTGAACGGCTTCCGGGGCTTCCACCCGTGCATGGCGGAAACGCCCTCCGGGGTTACCGGACGGATCCATTTGCCGCTGAACAGGTGCAGCTGCATAATGACGTAACGGATCGGCTCATCCGCGTAGCAGAAGGCGAAGACTGCCAGCGTCGGCCATTTCCACACCATGCCGGAAAGCCAGACGAGCGGCAGGACCATCAGCCACATAAACACAATTTCCAGCACGGTGCCGGTCGTGGCGTCGCCGGCGGCGCGGAAGGTATCGTTCTGGGTCCAGTTTCCCATGCGGATCAGGGCTGCCGCCGCGTATACGCAGATCATGCCGAAGGCGATGCGGAAGCTCTCTCCCTGCATGCCCATCATGTGCAGGATCGGGGTATGCAGGCCGATCAGGGCAAGGCCCAGAATGCCGATGAAGCCCTGACAGAGATAGACCAGCCGCCAGGCCCGGCTGTAGGCGAGATCCGGATGCCCGGCGCCGACCTCGGTGCCCACCAGCACCGACGAGGCGTTGGAGAATCCGGCGAAGAAGCCGATGATCAGCCCCTCCAGGGTCCGGAACACCGCCAGGGCGGCGATGGCCTCCTCCGGCTGCCGGCCCAGCACGATGTTGATCACCATGTTGCCCAGCCCGATCAGCACCTCGTTCAGGATGATCGGGAAGCATTTTCTCAGATAGACGCGGATAAAGGCGGCGGTCCACCGGAAATGGCGGGAAACGGCCGCCAGATAGGGATGCCCGGTGCGCCGGGCCAGCGTCCAGACCACGCAGATATTGACGGCCTGAGCCAGCACGGTGGCGAGGGCCGCGCCGCGCACGCCCATGGCCGGCGCGCCGAGATTGCCGAAGATCAGCACCCAGTTCAGGAAGATGTTGGAGGCCACCCCGGCGACGGATCCGTACAGCGGGACCCGCACCCGGCCCGTGCAGCGCAGCAGGGCCGCCATGGCCATGGAGAACACCGTCAGCGGATAGCCGAAGCCGACGATCCGCAGATATTCCACGCCGATGGCGCGGATGGATTCCTTATCGGTATACAGCCGCATGACGCCTTCCGGAAAAAGGATCGCCAGCAGGCCGAAAAGCAGGCCGACCGTCATCATGCAGGTCAGCGTCAGGCCGTAGGAGCGGTTGATGCCGTCGTCGTCCTTCGCGCCCCAGTACTGGGAGAAGAACAGCATGCCGCCTCCGACGAAGCCCCAGTATCCGCTGAACATCAGCGAGGAAAACTGGGCGCAGAGCCCCACGGCGCCGACCTGTGTCGGCCCCAGGGAGGCGATCATCATCGTGTCCACCATGGACCCGGTGGTGGTCAGCAGGTTCTGCAGCGCCACCGGCACCGCGATCACCGCGACCTTTTTCAGAAAATCCCGCCAGGGGAAACGCGCTTTCTCCACGTTCTCGTCCTCCGCTGTGTACTGGGGCTATTATAGGCGCGGAACCGGGCGGGACGCAATGGGGAATATAATTAAGAAGGGGATGCCTCCTGGAGGCATCCCCTTGTCAGTAATCGGTTTTACGGGAGTCTGGCATCAGAGGCCGTCCACGCTGTCATTGGCGACAGGACCGGCGCTGCCGTACAGGCCTTCGATGATTTCATCCGCTTTGGGATCCAGGTAATGCAGCCTTGCACTGGACCAGTTGCCGTTGTCCTGAGCATAGTAGACCAGAACGATCTGCGCGCCGTTGGCGGAGGACTGCCAGAGCACCATATTCAGCGGGTCGTAATTCTTTCTGGCTTCCTCAAGATTATTCTGAATGTCCTGCTCAGAGTAGTTGGAACTGTAATGCATTTCTCCCCAGAGATCGTCCGGATTGGAGGATTCCGCGGTCGGCTCGCCGTATACGGAGGTCAGCTTTTTCTTCAGATCCTCAAAATTGCTGGCAGCATCCCCGTCGTAGAACTCATAGGTTCCGGCATAGAAGATCGCCTTGCTCAGGTCATAGGCTGCGGCATCCTCCGCGGTGGGGAAATAGAACTTCAGGTTGGTGGAAGCCTGATGGCCGGCAACCTCCTGGGAATTGTCCGGCTGGACATTTATGCAGTAGGATACCGGGCTGTCCTGGTTGTAAACCATCCAGGTGAACCAGTTGAAAAACGGATCCGCGATTCTCCGGGTAACCAGGGGCTGCCGGCCGTCCTGAAAGCTGATCCAGCCGATGCGGCTGCTTTTCGCGAAATCTGCGAGAGTTTCCCCGAAGGTGTGTCCGGAGAACTGAATCTCCTTTTCCGTGTCCGCCAGGGCGGCGGTGCAGGACAGAACCAGGATGGCAGCCAGAAGCAGGGCAACGATTTTCCGGGTTTTCATGGTGCGTGTCTCCTTTGCGTTTGTTCGGGCTGGAGCGTACGGATAAAAAGACTCTCCCCTCTGAGACAATGTCATTCAGATAAGGATGACGGAAAGAGAACTGGAACTGAAACAGGTTCCGGTCTCTTTTTTTGTTAAGAAAATTGCAGAAAAGGGTTGACAAATCGGTCAAAATGTGCGGCCGCTTTCGCTACTGAATCAAAGAAG
>JAFRTK010000032.1 GCA_017427165.1 Clostridia bacterium | reverse complement strand
TATAGGTGTCCGCCGCGGAGTTGTCCACCATCCAGCCCGTCGGGGCTTCGAAGGAAAGGTGCAGCGCTTCCGCGTCGTATTTGCTGTAATTGAATTTCAGGGTCGGAACCGGGGACGCCGTAGGCTTGTCAATCGGGTCAATGACTACCGGCGTGGCACCCGCAAAGCTGTAGATCGGTTCCGGGGTAACCGGGTTGGCAATCGCGATGTACTCCTCTTCGTCGTCTTCTTCAGACGCCGGATTATAGGTCCCGTCATCATAGTTCGGGAAAACATTCTGGGAGCTTCCCGTGTCCGGCTGTGCCGCAGGTGCCTGCTGGGCAGCGGATTGCTGTGTGTCGGGCCTCCCCTGGGTGGGATAGATCACCTTTTCCTGCTGGCATGCGGCAAGCAGGAGCGCGCAGAGCACGAGTACCAGGCACAGAATCCGTTTTTTCCACATGGTTCATCCCTCCGTCTGTTGTTTATTCAGCATCTTCCGTATATTTCGGGTGATATACGCGGCGGTCCAGGCTGTAGATCTTTTCGCTGAAGGCGCCTTCGGGCGTCTTGTCCGCCGCGGTTTTCATGGTATTCATCCGGGCATCCATCATATCCAGCCAGTGCAGGGCTTCCGCTTCGGGGAACATCGGTGCCCGCGGGCTTCCGAATTCCGCTTCGCCATGATGGCTCAGGAGCATATGCTCCAGCAGCACCACCGTTTCCCCATGGATATCCAGCTGGTCCGCTACCCGGTTCAGGTTGGTGATTCCCCGCACCAGGTGTCCCAGCAGCTGCCCGTCCCGGGTATAGTCTGCCACATTGCCGGCCGCGTCGCTTTTCAGCTCGTCAATCTTGGCCAGGTCATGGATGATCACTCCGGCCAGCAGCAGGTCCCGGTTCAGCCAGGGGTAAACCTCCAGGGCTGCCTTGGCCATACGGAGCATATCGGTCGTATGATGAAGCAGGCCGCTGCGTTCGGCGTGGTGCATCCGCTGTGCCGCCGGGAACCAGGACAGCTCCCCGCCGGCATTTTCCAGCATTCCGTTCGTCAGCTTCCGCAGGGTCTCGTTGGTAAAGCTGTCCACCGTCCCGCGGATTTCCTGCAACATATCCCCGGAACTCCGCGGAGCGCTCGGCACGAGGCTGTTCATATCCAGGGGGTCGTTTTCCGTGGCCTCACGCCATTTTTCCACCCGCAGCTGCAGCCGGCCGTTGTACTCCTGAACCGTCCCGCGGACCTTGACCGGTTTTCCGGTTTCCGGCACCGGGGCACCGGGCTCCCAGTTCCAGATCTTGCAGTTGATTTCGCCTGTCCGGTCGGTCAGGTTCATATCCACGTAGTCATTGCCTTTGCTGTCCTTCCGCTTTTCCGCGGACCGGATCAGCAGGAAGCCTTCAAACCGCATATCCCGCTGCAGCTGGCTTACCGAGTAGTTTTCCATTCACGATCCTCCTGCTGCCATCTCACCACGGGGCATCCCCGGAGGGGCCGTTGTCCCGTGCCAGATTGGCAAATGTGGTGTATTCGCTCAGCCATGCAAGCTTCACCGTTCCCAGGGGACCGCTGCGCTGCTTGGAGATAATCACCTCACCGATGTTCTTGTCCTCGGTGTCTTTGTTGTAGTATTCCTCCCGGTGGAGGAACATGACGACGTCCGCGTCCTGTTCGATGGAACCGGAATCCCGCAGGTCGCTCAGGACCGGCCGCTTGTCCACACGGTCCTTGTTCGCGCGGCTCAGCTGGGCGCAGGCAATAATCGGGATCTTCATATCCAGGGCAATTGCCTTCAGCTGCCGGCTGATCTCACTGACCTCCAGCTGGCGGCTTTCCACCCGGCCGTCTGCCTTCATCAGTCCCAGGTAGTCCACCACAACCAGGTCCAGTCCTTTGTCCATCTTCAGCCGCCGGCACCGGGAACGGAGCTGGCTGGGGGTGATTCCGGCGGTATCGTCGATATACATCGGTGCGTCCGCCATGGACTGTACGGAATTGGCCAGGTTGCTCCAGTCCTTGTCCGTCAGGGTGCCTTTCCGCACCCGCTGCATATCCACCTGGGCATCAGAGCAGAGCATTCTCATTGCAATCTGCTCCCGGGGCATTTCCAGTGTAAACACCGCCACGGACTTGCCGCGCTTCAGGCTCGCGTGGGACGCGATGTTCATCGCGAATGATGTTTTACCCATGGACGGACGGGCTCCGACAACCACCAGCTCGCCGGGATGCAGTCCGGTCAGCAGGTTGTCCAGGTCGATGAATCCGGTCGGCACGCCGCCGATGGCGCCGTGCAGCCTGGACAGCTCGTCAATCTGGTCATATGTTTTCACCAGTACTTCCCGCAGCGGAACCAGTGTCTCGCCGTCGGTCTGGTTCATCACAATGTCAAAAATCGCCTTTTCTGCGGAGGACAGGATGTTCTCCAGCGGTGTCTGCTGGGTAAAGCATTCGCCGGATATCTTCTGGCAGGCCTGGATCAGCTTCCGCATCGTGCTTTTCTCCTGCACGATGTCGATATATGCCTTGACATTGGCTGAAGTCGGCACACTGTTCAGGATCTTCATCAGGTAGGCGTTTCCGCCTACGCCTTCCAGCGATCCCCTGCGCGCAAGCTCGGTATGCAGCGTCACCAGGTCGATCGGCCGCCGCTGAAGGTACAGGTCCATCATCACCGTGAAGATTTCCTTATGCTCCGGCTGATAGAAATCCTCCGGCCGCAGATGCTCTGTCGCGCGGAGCACAGCGGCGCTGTCCTGCAGCATTGCGCCCAGAACACTGACCTCCGCCTCCACGCTGTTGGGCGGGACGGTTCCCCTGAACTCCTCCGGATTTGCCATCTGTCTTCTCCCGTCTTCCGGTTTTCGTTACTTCTGGATCGGTACGACGTTCAGTTTCATCGGGGTGGTCACACCGGAATACAGCCAAACGCTGATTTCCCGCACGCCGGTTTCCCGGATCGGATCCCCGATATCCAGCTTCCGCTTGTCTGCCTTGATTCCGTGCTGTTTCTCAAGCGCCTCGGCAACCTCCGCGCTCGTAACGCTTCCGTACAGGCGGCCTTTGTCACCGCATTTGACTTCCAGCGTAATCACTTTGTTTTTCAGCAGCATGGCCTTTGCTTCCGCCTCTGCCCGCAGCTCCGCCTCGCGGGCTTCCTGCGCGGCTCTCTTTTTGGAAATTTCCTTCAGCATGCTTTCCGTGGCTTCCGCCGCAAGCTTCTGGGGAAACAGAAAGTTCCGTGCGTATCCGTCGCTCACGGTGATAATATCATCCCGTTTTCCGACATTCCGGATATCCTTCAGCAATACGACCTTCATTCCTGTTCAGCCTCCTTGTTCGGACGCAGGTGGCGCGCGTCCTTTCGTTGATCAATCACACCCATGATAATCGGGATGATCGGAGCCAGCAGCGACAGGGCCACCGCCCATACGCTGCGCATCACACTCCGGATTCCCATGCGTTTTCCCATCCACAGCAGGAAGCACGCCCCCTGCAGCATGAACGCCACCCGGAATACACCCATACAGAGCATTCCCAGGTATCCCGTCACGCCGTCATCCGATACCAGCGCGATCACCCAGCCGATCAGCAGGGCAAACACCGCTGTTCCCATCCGCCGCGGCATGTACCATTTCTCCATGGGAGGAAGCAGTCCTTCCTCGCCCTGGCGCCTGCGCCGCCAGTCTGGCAGCACTGTGCACAGGATCGTGGTGAGCACGGTATGATAAATCATCGTGCTGCACAGCGCGGAGGGCAGCAGCTCTTCCAGGCTGACCCGCAGGCTGTACAGCATCTGCCGGCGGGTTTCTTCCTCCAGGAAGAGATATCCGTATCCGGGAACCCGCCGGGCGGACAGCAGTTCAATATCTTTCAGTCGGGCCAGGCCCATGCTGTAGGCGTTGATCAGGATGTTGTTCCGTTCCGGGCTGGCATCGATATAGTCGCACGCGCCCTTGGCCAGGCCTGCGATGATCTTCCCCTCTGTGGCAGCGGACAGGACCAGGAGTCCGGCCAGCCATGCTGCCAGGCATACAGCCGCCCACAGGATCGGGCGTATCAGCGGTTTCCGCACCGGGATCACCGCCGCAAGCAGGCTTCCGCCGCACCAGAGTACAGTGACCGGAAGCAGGTCTGCCGGAAGGATGAACCCGCACGCCAGTCCCGCCGCCGCGCATACAGCCGCGGCGCCCGGCCAGCCGGATGAATACTGCAGCATAGCTGCCGCAACAGGCAGCAGCAATGTCATTTCAATCAGCAACGGGACACTCGCTTTGGCCGCAATAACAATCAGCAATACCAGCGCAGCCGGCACCGCCAGCGCAGCCGCTGTTTTGTTCTGCGTCATCCCGTCACCTCCATTGCATATATTATCACTGTATTATATCCCATCTCTGCGTAAAAAACAACCTCCGCACTTACGTACGCCAATATCTGAATGCTTCCGGAACAGGCAAAAACCGGCGGAGTTTCCTCCGCCGGTATGAATATCCCTGCCCGGTCATATCATTTCTTTCTCTTGTTTTTCTTCTTTTCCCAGGCAGTATACAGGCCGATCAGCACCCAGACCGCCGGTATGGCAATCAGCAGCGCCTTGCTGATATCCGGCAGTTCCTGTTCCGGAACCGGCTCCGCCGCCGGTTTTTCCGCCGTTTCCTCATCTCCGGCCCCTTCCCCTTCATCAGCCGGAATGACCTCAATCTGGTCCAGGCGGTATAGGCTGTTGACCTCTGTGTACATCTGCCGGATATTCAGTTCCTGCTTCCGCCGCGCGCTTTTGCAGGCACTCTCAATCAGCTGCCCCGCCGCGGAACGCAGGCTGGTACTTCCGTTGAACACCGGGGTTACAAACGTATCCGCGGTATGGTTCATCAGCAGCTCGCTGGCCAGGATTTTCACCGCATAATGTTCGTCGTTATCCTCGCCCTTCCGGCTCAGGTAATCCTGGTATTCCGGGCTCTGCTGTGCTTTCAGCGTCACCGGCAGGTATCCTTCGGTTTCCGAATATCCCAGCTGTACCGGATTGGTCAGCAGGTACTGGACAAACAGCCAGCTGGCCAGCACTTCCTGCGGATCGTCCTTGTTGAAAACACAGATGCTGGGTCCCTGGCTGATCATTTTCATATTGTCCGGGTCGAACTGCGGGATCGGCCGTACTTCGATGTTGAAATGCTTCAGCTGGGAAGAATGGATATCCTGCATCGGCGCTTCCCCGCCCATCCAGGTTGCGCCGGCCGTGGAATCAACGGCGAAAATGCACTGACCGGCATTCAGGAAATTGCCGGGATAGCTGCTGATGGCAAAGGTGGAAAAGGCACGGCTTTTCGCGTGCAGGTAAATTTCCTCCAGCAGGGCTTTTGTTGTGTCATTGAAGAGCAGCACTTCCCCGTTTGCGGTGGAATACGGCGCGCCCAGCTGCCGGAGCATGGAAATCATCATGTTGTCCGTGCTCTTATAGATAAACGGGATCATCACATTCTGGCCGTTCACCCGGAATGTGCCGTCCGCATCCTTCTCCATGGCCTTTTCGCTGACTTCCCACACAAAATCCCAGGTCAGCACGTCCGGCACCTCATACCCCAGCTTTTCCACCAGGTCCCGGTTGATATACAGGGCTTCCGTGGAACGCATATACGGCATGGCGTAATAATGCCCGTCCAGGATGCATTCGTTCAGGAATTCCGGCACCATCTCTGCCTCCGTCGGGGCGTCGAACCTGACCTCGCTCCCGCCCAGGCCGTACCGGCTGTCATGCATCCAGTCATCCAGCTGCAGCACCACATCGCTGCCGGTTTTGTAGGTGGCGATATGGTCCGGATAGGTGATGCATACGTTGGGCGGCGTATTTGTGGGAATATTGGTAATCACATCCGCGTAGATCCGGCTGTAATCGGAATACAGGCGGAGGCTGATTTTCACATTCGGGTACAGCTTCTCGAAATCTGTAATCGCCTGGTTATAGACCGCGGTCTGGACCTTGTTGGTATCGTTCTTGGCCCAGAACACCAGCTCAATCGGTTTTGTCTCGTCAAACTGAACCGGCACGTCGGTATCTCCGGTGCCGATCGATGCCTTTGTTGTCAGCGTCCCGTGGCATCCGGTCAGCAGGCACAGCGCCAGGATCAGTGCCATGCAGGCCCCTGCTGCTTTATATATTCTCAACATCGTCTTGATCCTCTCCCTCCGAAGCCTCACCGGCCGCAGTTCCATGCCGGATCATCCCTTGGTGCCTCCCCTGGAAACGCCTGCCATGATCTTGTCCCGGAACACCAGGAACAGGACGATCAGCGGAGCGCTGACCACCACCACCGCTGCCATCATGGCCGGGATATCCTGCCGGCCGAATCCGCTTTCACGGATTGCCTGGATCCCGTTCGAAACCAGGAAATAGCTGGATTCGCGCGTGATCAGCCTCGGCCATACATAGCTGTTCCAGCATTCGATTACCTTCAGGATCACGATTGTGACAATCGTGGGCTGGCTGATCGGCACCATCACCTTCAGCAGGTATTTCAGGTCGCTGGTGCCGTCCACCTTGGCCGCGTTGTACAGTTCATCCGGGATCGCCTCAAAGTTCTCCTTCAGCAGGTAGATGTAGAATACGCTTGTCACCGACGGCAGGATCAGTCCGAGGAATGTCCGGATACCCCGGTTCCATTCCAGGTTGACCACCGTTACATAGTTGGTAATGATGACCAGTTCTGTCGGGATCATCATCAGGCTCAGGAACAGCGCGAACAGCATGTGTTTCCCGCGGAATTCAAGCCGCGCGAACGCAAAGGCGGCCGGTACCGTCACCAGCATCATCAGTCCCGTCGTGGCAACGGTAAAGATCAGCGTATTTCCGAAATACCGGCCCAGGCTCACCTCGGTAAATGCCTTGCCGTAATTCTCCAGTGTCGGATCCTCCGCGACAATCCGTGGAACAGTCTCATTGTTGTATGTGCTGGTTTTTTTGACGCTCGTCAGTACCATCCAGTAAAAAGGAAACAGCACGACAACCGCCCATACTGCCAGCAGCAGCCAGACCAGGACCTTTGAACCGGCCCCGTGTTTTTTCTCATTCATCGGTTCATCGTCCCTTCCCTTACATGTACTGAACCTTGTTCGAGCTGAACTTCAGGTTGATATACGTAATCGTGAACACGATGGCAAACAGGATCAGCGCCGCAGCCGCCGCATTGCCGTAGCGTCCGCCGGTATCGCTGTACAGCATGTCATACACATATCCGACAATGGTGTTCATTCCCGCCGCGTTCAGGTTGGTGCCGAACAGGGCTACCTCGTCGCTGTAGGCTTTGAAAGCGCCGATAAAACCGGTAATGATGAGGTAGAACACGGTGGGGCTGATCATCGGCAGCGTGATTTTCCGGAAGATCCGCGCGCTGGATGCCCCGTCCACCTTGGCAGCCTTGTAATATTCCTGGTTTACGCTGGCCAGCGCGCTGGTCAGGATCAGGATTTTGAACGGCATTACAATCCATACCGTATACAGGCAGGTGACCATCATCTTCATCCAGTATTCACCGTCGATGAAGTCAATGTCTGTCCGGAGGAGCATGTTCACCAGGCCTTTGGTATATTCCGTTTTGTCAAACAGGATCATGAACACCAGGCCGACCGCCAGCGTATTCGTGACATACGGCAGGAAATAGATCGTCTGGAACGCTTTTTTGAGGACCTTGATGGAGCTCAGGCACAGCGCGATCAGCAGGGACAGTCCGGTGCTCACCGGCACCGTGATGGCCACCAGGATAAATGTGTTTTTCAGGGCCTGGATAAACAGCCTGTCGCTCAGCACATCCCGGAAGTTTCCCAGCCCGATGCCTGTATACGTCCGGGCGATGGAGGCATAGTTTTCCTCCACGGAATAGATGCATACATCAATCAGCGGGTAGATCATGAAGACACCCAGGAACAGGATGGCCGGCAGCAGGTACAGCCAGGCCTTCAGGTTGTTTTTCTTTTTCATACCCGTTCCTCACTCTCCCGGTCGAACAGGAAGACCTTGTGCGGCTTCAGGCGGAAGCGCACCGTCTCCTGGTCCGGCGCGAAACGGTTTTCTGAACTGACGATGGAACGGATACATTTGCCGGTCATCTTTTCATGTGTGGAAACAACGCTTACATCGCGGCCCATGACCTCCACCCGGTCCATCCGGCAGGTCAGCGGCCCCTGTTCGTCCGGAATAAAGCCTTCCGGACGGATGCCGACCCACACCTTCCGGTCTTCGCGTCCCTCCGCGTCCAGCACATCCTCTTCGCCGATCCGGACTTTTCCGTTCCGGATTTCTCCCTCAAATACGTTGATCTGCGGTGTCCCCAGGAACTGGGCGACAAACAGGTTCACCGGCTCATCGTACACCTCCTGCGGTTTGCCGATCTGGTGAACCTTTCCGTCCTTCATCACAATAATCAGGTCGCTGATGCTCATGGCTTCTTCCTGGTCATGCGTGACGAAGATGGTCGTAACCCCGGTCTCCCGCTGGATGCGGCGCAGCTCCTCCCGGGTCTGCAGGCGCAGCCGGGCATCCAGGTTGCTCAGCGGTTCATCCAGCAGCAAAACCCGCGGAATCTTCACCAGGGCCCGGGCAATGGCAACACGCTGTTGCTGTCCGCCGGAGAGTTCCTTCGGCTTCCGCTCCATCAGTCCGTCAATCTGGACCAGTTTTGCGGTTTCCAGCGCTTTCCGGTGCATTTCCTCCTTCGTCATCTTCCGGTCACCCTTCAGGTTCTGCAGCGGGAAAATGATGTTTTCCTCCACCGTCAGGTGGGGGTACAGCGCGTAATTCTGGAACACAAGCCCGACTCCCCGGGCTTCCGGCGGAAGCCGGGTCACATCCTCATCGCCGAACCATACCTTTCCGGATGTCGGTTCCTCCAGGCCGCTGATCAGGTTCAGCGTGGTGCTTTTCCCGCATCCGCTGGGCCCGAGCAGACCGATCAGCTGGCCGTCCGGTATTTCAAAATTGAAGTCATTGACCGCAATGACGTCCTCGCCTTTTTTGTTCCTGGAAGGAAACCTTTTGGTCAGATTTTCCAGCACAACCTTCATGGCTACCGCACCCCTTATTCCGTGTCCTTGACATATTTTTTTGTGCCCCATATAATACGTAATACTACCATGAAAACACTGTTGTTTCAAGGGGATTCACGTAATGATGACCGTTGCCGCGTGCCTGTGGACAGGCCTCTTCCCGCTGCTCCAGTTCGGCACCTATTCCCATATCACCGCTGATAAATGGATCATTATGCTCGCGCTGACCGCTTTCACCCTGATTGCGGCAGTCTGCGAAATTCCCGGCCCGCAGCATCCGGCCGGCCGTATTTCCAATGCCCGGAAAGCCGTCCTGGCGCTTGCCGCCCTTCTCACACTGTGGATGCTGCTTTCCTGCCTGTTCAGCCCGCTGGGGGCGGATAGCTGGTGGATCGGCGCTTCCGCCCGCCGGGAAGGCCTGCTTACCCAGCTGTGCTATGTGTTCCTGTTCATGCTGTTTGCCTTTTCCAGGGTCAGGCAGAAACCGGTGATTCTGTCCGCCGCGGCCGGCGTGCTGGTTTTCTGTGCTGTCGTGCTGCTGCAGCGGTCCGGCATCAATGTCTTCGGGCTTTATCCGGCCGGGCGGAGCTATGCCACCACCCCGGAATTCCAGGGGACAATCGGCAATGTGGATATGGATACCGGCTACCTGGTTCTCCTGTGCGGGCTGTTCCTGCCTGCGCTGCAGCTTCCCCGCCGTCAGGAGGGAGAGCCGTCTGCCTCCCGCCGGTTCCTTTTCCGGCTCCCGGTGCTTGCCGGGCTGGCAGCCGCGGTTTACCTGGTCATCTCGATGGATGTCCAGTTCGGTGCAATCACGCTGACTGTACTGGCGGTTGCCGCTGTCCTTCGTTTTATTCCCCGCCGCTGGCGCCTTCCGCTCATCATCCTGCTGGTCATCCTGGCTCTGGTCTTCGTCTGGTTCTTCCCCAGTCACTCCGGCGGCCTCTGGGAACTGCACGAGATTATACACGGCCGTCCGCAGCTGTCCTTCGGCAGCAACCGGGTGGCTGTATGGGTGTACAGCGCCGGTCTGGCAGCGAAAAGCCTGCTCATCGGCGGTGGCTCCGATACCTTTGAAATCCGGTTCAATCAATATATAAATGAAAACGGCCTGGCCATTCCCACCCATCAGGGAGATCTGGCCCTGCCGCATTATTTCGATAATCCGCACAACGAATACGTTGCGCACCTGGTCAATCACGGCCTTCCGGCCATGCTGCTGTTTGCTGCCCTGCTGTTGCTGCTGGTATTCCTCCGCCCGCGCGATGCCGGTTTCCGGTCCGCTTCCCTGCTGACCCCGTGCGCTGCCGCGGTCCTGTGCTACGCGGTACAGGCGTTCTTCGCCTTCTCCGTCTGCCTGGTTGCCCCGGTCTTCTGGGTCATCGCGGGTATATGCGCTGCGGAAAAATAACCGTCCGTTCAGTTGCTGAAGGGTTTTGCGTTCACAGAAAACAGCAGTGTCCGGGTTTCCTCCCCGACGATGCCGTCCGCTTCCAGTCCGTTAGCCTTCTGGAAAGCCGTGACGGCTTCTTTCGTTCCCGGGCCGAATTCCCCGTCGATTTCCCCGCTGTAATATCCCAGGCCTGTCAGGCGGGTCTGCAGGTCTTTTACCTCCTGTCCTTTGGAGCCGGTCCGCATCACCGGAGCGGCCGTCGGCAGGGACGGATCCGGAGTTACCGCCATCACATTGGCCGGCACAGGCGGCAGCGGGGTCGGTGTCAGGCTCATTTCCCGCCGGACCTCCTGTGCTACCGGGATGATCTTCACCAGCATAAACAGAAGTGCCGCAAGCAAAACCGCCATGGCAATCAGGCCCGCGGTTGTTTTTGGATTCTTTTTCATCGTTATTCCTTATTCTTCCGCATAAACAGGATACCCAGCGTATCCGGTCCGCAGTGGCAGCAGATGGTACATCCGGCGGTTGTTTCCAGCACTTCCCGGAACAGTCCGTAGCTCTTGATCTTTTCAATCGCGTAGCTGACCATGCCTTCCTCACTGGGGGAATGGGTCACAAAAACCCGCTTGAAATCGATGCTGCTGTCATCTGCCAGCCGGTCTTCAATGTAGTGTTTCAGGTAATGCTCCACCCGGCCACGGTATTTTTCACCGGGATGCATTTTGCCGTCCGTCACAATAATGGAAGGCCGGATATGCAGCAGCTTCGCGCCCAGGGCTTCCATACCGCTGCAGCGTCCGCCCCGGCGCAGGTAGTCCACCGTGCGTACGGTAAAGCTGGCATCCACCAGGGCTGTCCGCTCCCGCAGGATCCGGGCAATCTCCGCGCCGTCCACCCCCTGCTCAGCCATCTCAGCGCCTTCCAGCACCAGCAGTCCGCTTCCGGTGGAAAGGTTCCGGCTGTCCACGACAAACACGTTGTCCATGTCCTTGGACGCCTCGCACGCGTCCGCGTAGCAGGTGGAGAATTCGCTGCTGATGCACACGTGTACCAGCTGGTCGGCATTCTTCAGCTGTTCATTGAAGAATTCCTTGTATTCATAGGTGTTCACCGCGGCCGTCCGCACCGCTTTTCCGGCATCCGATGCCCGGAAGATATCCCGGGGGGTCACATCCACACCGTCGTGGAAAACCTGTCCGTCAATAATCACGCTCAGCGGTACAATTCCGACCTTATACTTCCGGAGAAGATCCGGGCTCAGGTCGCAGGTACTGTCCGCAGTCATTCGAATGTTCATTGTTTTTTCCTCTTGTTTTTTATTTTCCGGAACTTATATTATCTTTCCTCACGGAAATAACTCAGTCCCAGGCTGGCCGGGGGCTGGTTCTCCTTCTTGTTGCGGATGCTGGTCACAATCAGCACCACGATGGTCACCACATACGGCAGCATCTTCAGTAGCGGTGTGGTCGCCATTGTAATATTCAGCCACTTGATATTCGCCAGATAACTCGCGCAGGAAAACAGGATACCGAACACCGTGGATCCGATAATGGTCAGATGCGGGCGCCACAGGGCAAAGATCACCAGCGCAATGCTCAGCCAGCCGAGCGCCTCCACGCTTAGATATGCTTCCTGACTCGCCATATAATCAATGATGTAATAGAATCCACCAAGTCCGGCAATTCCGCTTCCGATGCAAGTCGCCACATATTTGTATTTTGTCACATCAATGCCGACGGCGTCAGCTGTTCCCGGGTTCTCACCCACCGCGCGCAGGTGCAGGCCCGTTTTGGTCCGGAACAGCACCCAGCTCGACGCGATTGCGATAATCACCGCCAGGAAGAACAGTACGCCCAGGTACTGGAGTGCATCATGCCGTTCTGCAAACGGCCAGCGGTATAGCATCTTGGGGGCCACCAGATAAATGTTGGAATCCAGCTTGTTGATGATGACCTTGGAAAGGCCTACACCGAAAGTCGTCATTGCCAAACCGGTCACATTCTGGTTAGCCCGCAACGTGACCGCAAGGAAAGAATAGATCAAGCCACACAGCATGGAGAACACAAGCGCCCCCATAATTCCCAGGATCACAATCAGAAACCCTGGCAGTCCGCTCTTTCCGATCATATTC
>JAFRTK010000031.1 GCA_017427165.1 Clostridia bacterium | reverse complement strand
ACACTGGGATTCATTGATCCCGCACTGGCAGCAGTCCGACTGGTTCAGCACCGCCAGATGGAATTCCAGTTCCCTTGTATATTCCCGGAAAAGCTTCACACGATCCATATGCCCGTCCTCCTTATGCGGACAGGATACTCATTTTAGTTGCGTTTGTCAACTGTTTATTTTCGCAACGATAAAAGAATTCGCTCCGGCCGCACAGAAGTTCTCCTGTTTCTCTGTTGACTTAGAGTGAACTCAAGGGCTTATGATGAAAATAAAGAAGGGGGAATTGAATATGCCGCAGACTGTACTGATTACCGGTACCGGAAGGCCCTATGCCCTGGGCTTCAGCCTGGTGAAACGCTACCTGGAAAACGGTGACTGCGTGTTCGCTTCCATCCGCCGCCCTTCGGAGGCGCTGGAGGCGCTGAAGCAGGAATATCCCGACCGCCTGCATATCCTCACCATGGATATCTCCTCCACGGAGTCCGTGAACGCCGCGGCAAAGGAAGCGGAAGGCCTCACATCCCACCTGGACCTGATCATCAACAATGCCACCACGGCTTCAGCCGACACGATGAAGGAGCTGCCGGATTTCAACCTGGACCTCATCGCCCCGGCGGTGAACGTCGGCGCGGTCGGCCCGATCCGGGTCGTCAAGGCTTTCATGCCGTTGCTGAAGAAGAGCCCCATCGGCGCCCTGGTGGTGAACATCTCCTCCGAAGCCGGCTCCATCGGCAAATGCTACCGGACCTTCTACCTGGATTACGGCACGGAAAAGGCCGCACTGAACATGCTGACCATGACCGTCCGCAACTACATTAAGGATGATCCGAACCTGAACATCATCTGCATCCATCCCGGCTGGATCCGCACCAACCCGGGCAATACCGAGGCGCCGCTGGATCCCTACGAGCACGCGGAAACCCTGCGTAAGCTGTTCGAAACCAAGCGGCACGACAAGGACGGCCCGGTGTTTATCACCCACACCGGCGAGCCCTATCCCTGGTAATTCCGTTTATTCAGTTCTTTTCTGACAGGTGAATCAGCTGCTGCCGGATCCGGTCTTCCGTTTCACGGATGTACCGGATCCGGCTGATTGTATTCCGGACCTCCGAAATGCCTGTTTCCCGTTCGCTTTCATCCCGGCACTTTCCCAGCGCCCGGGTGATATTGTATTCCAGCCAATCAATCCAGGTATACGCCAGCCCCAGTACGCCCGCGTAATCCCGGAAGCCGTTGTCGTATGCCTCCAGGTATCCGTCAAAGAACGCTTCCATCTTCTCCGGTTCCAGGCTGCAGGTGGTAATGCCCGCCCACTGCAGGGACAGCTGCAGCGCGTGTGATACCGGATTGCCGTAGTCCAGGCACTCCAGGTCAATCACCACGGGCTTCCCGTCATGCCACATCACATTCTTGGGATCCATGTCCTCGTCGGTGATGCAGACAATATCCGGCAGCGCCCGCCGCGCGCGGTTCAGCTCTTCCTGGGCGCTGTAAAGCAGCTGTTCGTTCTCCCGCAGGAGTTCCGCCACCGGACTGCCCTGCCGGTTTGCTTCTTCCGTATATCCATGCCAGTCGATATCGCTCATCACCGGTTCCATATGCTTTTCCGCGGGCTGCAGCGCATGGATCCGGCCCTGGATGTTCCCGGCCTGCCGGCACTGTTCCGCCGTGATGTTCTGCCAGTCTGTAATCCGGCCCTCCTGCCAGCGGAAAACATAGAAGTATTCCCCGTCCAGCTCCTGCATCTTCTGCCCGTCCAGCGCCAGTGCCGGCGCAAGGGGAATCCCGGCATTCTCCAGAACCTGTTCCAGTTTTTCCGCCCGCCGGTAGTTTTCCATCACGCCCAGGCGTTTCATGATCTCCGGGTTCAGGCATTTGACGGCATACACGCCTTTCGCTGTTTCCGCCCGGAACATCCGGTGCATCAGGCCGCCGGAAACCGAAACAGCCGGGGAAACGGGTTTTCCCAATCCCCGGGTATCCAGAAGCTTCGCGATTGTTTCCTGTGTCATGCCGCATTCCCCATTGTTCATTCTTTTTGCTGTTTCCCATCATACCATGGATTCCGGAAAACCGGAACGGGTAATCAGCCTGTTCAGTAAGCATCGAAAAAAAGATGTCCAAAATGGTAATTTCCCCCTTGACACCGGTTTTGATTCGTTGTATAGTCGTCCCAATCTTTTTCAGGAAAGGAGCTCTTCGTATGAGGACCGTTGGTATTACCGCATCCCGCACCCGCATTCCCCAGGTACTGACTACCGATAAGTCCATCACTGCCGGACCCGTGTCCATTTGGCTGAAGAGCTCCGCGGCGTAATCCCGCCGGTTTTGTTCAGCCAGATCGGCCGCCCGTCCGGAATCGGACGGGCGGTATTTTTGTACCCTTCAGGGACAGGCGGATCCTGCTGTGGCAGCAGGCAGGATCCCCGGCCGAACATGAGCCGGCGGGCTTCGTTTACCCAAAAAAGAGAAAAAACGCCCGCGATGCCGCGGGCCGGGAAGAAAAGAGGAGATCAGAATGAGTCATTGGAAACAGGTCGGCCCGGAATGGAAAACGGAGGATGTTTTCCGGGTCCGTGAGATCCTGAAATGTGAACATATTCCCCATAAAATGCCCTTCTCGGACGTATTCTTCACGAGCATATTCCATACACCGGCGGAAGACAAGCGATGGGGCGTCCTGGTCCGGGAGAAGGACCTGGAACGTGTGGTGGACTTGCTGGTCCGGGAAGGCCTGTGTGACGCGGAAATGCTTCCGGCACACAGGGCCTGTCCCGAACCGGAGCCAGCCCTGGCCCCGGCATGGCCGGAACGGGTATTGACCGGGCCGGCAAAAGCCGTGTAAACTGACAGGACACAGGGGGATATGATAGATGAACAAAGCAGAGATATACGATACACTTCGCGGGGAGCATATTATCCTGCGGAAAGCCAAGGAAACCGATTACCGGTCCATGCTGGAGAATGTTTGGGGCGATGAGGCCGTCTATAGGTGGATGCTTTTCCCGCCCACCCGGACGGAGGAGGAAGCCGTCGACCGGTGCCGGAGGAGCATTTCGTTCCAGAAGGAGCACTTTGCCTGGTTTGTGGCACTGAAGGAAACCGATGAGGCCATCGGCATGTGCGCGATCGCGGAATCCGAACCGGGGCACTTTGATGAATGCGGAATCTGCATCGGCACCAGATACCACGGCCGCGGCTACGGGAAGGAAATCGTCGCGCTGCTGCTGGACCTTGCCTTCCGGAAGCTGGGGGCCGCGGACTTCCGCTACGGATATGATCCGGACAATACCCCTTCCAGACGGCTGGCCGCTTCCTTCGGGTTCCGCTTCGACAAGTCCTATCCGCTGACACGCCCCTGGGACGGCCAGGTGAAGGATATCGAATCCTGCCTCCTGACGCGGGAAGATTATCTGGCCCGGCAGGCCGGGAACGCTTGACTTAAAGTTCACTCTAAGTCTTATAATATTCCTGTTCCCCGGATCCCGGGAAAAATACAACGAGTGACAACGGCCGGCAGACCGTACGGAGGAGATTTCAATGGAATACAAGGATATGAAATTCACAGGGGAGCGGGCGCTCTTCGGCGCGCAGGATGTGAACATCAACGGCTGTGTGTTTGAAAGCGGTGAATCGCCCTGCAAGGAATGCCGGAATATTACGGCAACCGAGAGCCTGTTCCGCTACAAGTACCCCTTCTGGTACGGAAAGAACATCACCCTGGACCAGGTCACCTTCTTTGAAATGGCCCGTGCCGGCGTCTGGTATACCGACCATATTTCCGTGAGCAACTCCATCATCGAGGGGCCGAAGAACTTCCGCCGCTGCCATGACGTTAAGCTTTCCAACGTCATGTTCTCCAACGCACTGGAAACCCTGTGGAGCTGTACCGGGGTCACCATGGAAAACGTCAAGGCCCGCGGCCCGTACTTTGCCATGAACTGCCGCGACGTCAGGGTGGACGGCCTGGACCTGATCGGCGACTACAGCTTTGACGGCGTTGTGAATATGGAAATCTCCAACTCCCACCTGGCCAGCAAGGACGCCTTCTGGAACACGGAGAACGTCGTGGTCCGCAACTCGTTCATCACCGGGGAATACCTGGGCTGGAACGGAAAGAACCTGACCCTGGAGGACTGCACCATCGAAAGCCTGCAGGGCATGTGCTACGTGGATAACCTGGTAATGAAGAACTGCCGGCTGATCAACACCACCCTCGCCTTTGAGTATTCCGATGTGCAGGCGGATATCCGCGGCACCGTGGACAGCGTGTTCAACCCCGGAAAGGGCTGCATCAAAGCGGATAAGATCAGCCACCTGGTGATCCAGAAGGACCGGATCGATCCTTCCCTGACGAAGATCATCTGCAACGACATCGGGGAGACGCTGGACTCTCCCGACACGCTCTGGTAAAGAAGGTACTGGAAGAATGGATTACCGTTTTGATGAGGTTATCGACCGGCGCGGAACCGGTTCCCTGAAATGGGACGTTGCGGAAAACGAACTGCCCATGTGGGTGGCGGATATGGACTTCCCCACCGCGCCCTGCGTCCGCCGGGCGATTGAGAAGCGGGCTGCCCACGGGGTTTTCGGCTACAGTATTCTTCCGGACAGGCTGTTTGATGCCTACCGGAACTGGTGGGGAAAACACCACGGCCTGGAAATCCGCAACGAAGAGCTGATCTTCACCACCGGGGTCATTCCCGCCCTGTCCACCGCGGTGCGGAAATTCACCACTCCCGCGGAGAAGGTCATCATCCAGACGCCGGTGTACAACACCTTCGTCAATTCCATCGTCAACAACGGGTGCCGGGTGCTCGAGAATCCCCTCATCTACCGGGACGGAAAGTATGAGATGGATTTTGAGGACCTGGAAAAAAAGCTTTCCGATCCGCTGGCCACGATGATGATCCTCTGCAACCCGCAGAACCCGGCCGGAATAATCTGGAGCCGGGAGGAGCTCGCCCGGGTCGGCGCCCTGTGCAAAAAGCACCACGTGCTGGTTTTCGCCGATGAGATCCACTGCGACCTGACGGCACCGGGCTGTGCCTATGTGCCCTTCGCTTCGGTGGATGAAACCTGCCGCATGAACAGCATCACCGCCCTGGCGCCCACCAAGACCTTCAACATCGCGGGAATCAACACCGCCGCGGTCTTCGTTCCGGAGGAAGGCCTCCGGCAGCGGATGAACCGCGCACTGAATACCGACGAGGTGGCCGAGCCCAACGCGTTTGCCGTGGATGCCGCGGTTGCCGCCTTCTCCGATGAGGGATGGGAATGGCTGGCCGCCCTCCGCGGTTATATTGAGGAAAACAAAAATACCGTCCGCGCCTTCCTCAAAAAGGAACTACCGGACGTTTACGCCCTTCCGCAGGACGCCACCTACCTGATGTGGCTGGATGTCAGCCGGTACACGGATGACTCCGAAGCGCTGCAGCAGTTTATCCGCGAAAAAACCGGGCTGTTTGTGATGCCCGGTTCGGAATACCTCGGAAACGGAAACCTGTTCCTGCGCCTGAACACCGCCTGCCCCCGCAGCATGCTGGAAGACGGGCTGAACCGCCTCAAAACCGGCCTGGACCTGTGGCGGAACCGCGGGTAAACCCCGGTATATACAATTGCAGAGGAACGTGATATACTTCATTTATAAGACAAAGGAGTCCGAAAAGGGCTCCTTTGTTGTTTCGGGCGGTTTTTTATGAGAAAACAGTAAAGAAACGGCAGGAGGGATTGCCATGGCTGCCTTTGATCAGGTATATTCCGGTATTCCCGCTCTGGACCAGGCCCTGGATTATATCCGGATGGGTGACAACGTGGTCTGGCGGGTATCCGGGCTCAGCGAATTCAGCCGTTTCGCGGATCCGTTTGTGGAACAGGCCAAAAAGGACAGACGAAAGATCATCTATTTCCGGTTTGCCAGCCATCCGGAGCTGGTCCCCGAATGCCCGGAAGTGAAGCGGATCATCGTACCGCTTTCCCACCGGTTCGAAACGTTTACCGTGGAAATTCACCGCCATATCGAAGCGGAAGGCCGCGACGCATTCTATGTGTTTGACTGTCTTTCAGAACTGCAGACTGCCTGGGCCACCGATCTGATGATGGGCAATTTTTTCCGGGTCACCTGCCCGTTCCTGTTCATTCTCGATACAGTCGCGTTCTTCCCGATTATCCGCGGAAGGCATTCCTTCAATGCAATCACCAAGATCATGAATACGACCCAGCTGTTTCTGGACGTATACTCCGACCCGGACCGCGATGCGGTATATATCCGGCCCCAGAAGGTCTGGAACCGCAATTCCGAAACCATGTTCCTCCCGCATCTTTACCGTCCGGCAGACGGATCCATCCTCCCGATCCGGGACGGTGTGCAGTCCAGCCGGTTCTACCAGGTGATGGACAGCTTCCAGCGGACGCTGGAAGAACAGTATGTGGATTCCTGGGACCGTTTCTTCAACCAGGCCAAGGTACTGCATGAAAACCGGATCCCCGTGGATGAACAGTGCGGACGGATGTGCAACATCATGATGACCCGCGATGAACGCCTGCGGATACTTGTCAAAAAGCACTTCCGGCCCGAGGACTACTTCCGCGTCCGGGACCATATGGTCGGCACAGGAATGGTCGGCGGGAAAACCTGCGGTATGCTGCTGGCCCGGGCCATCATCCGGAACCTGGCGCCGGATATCAGCAGCGTACTTGAACCGCATGATTCCTTTTACGTTGGTTCAGACGTTTTCTACACCTATATCGTAGACAACGGCTTCTGGGACCTTCGGGTGCGGCAGCGCACGGATGAAGGGTACTTCACCCTGGCACCGGAACTGGCAGAACGGCTGAAAACCGGGTCTTTCACCCGGGAAATTCAGGATCAGTTCATGCATATCCTGGAATATTACGGGCAGGATCCGTATATTGTCCGTTCCAGCAGCATCCTGGAGGACGGATTCGAGAATGCCTTCGCCGGAAAATACGAATCCGTTTTCTGCGCAAACCGCGGCACGCCGGAAGAACGCCTGGAAGAGTTTGAGAACGCAGTCCGTACCGTCTATGCCAGCTCCGCGGGGCTTTCCGCGCTGGATTACCGCAAGCGGCGCGGCCTGGGGCACCGGGATGAACAGATGGCCCTGCTGGTTATGCGTGTTTCCGGCTCCGCCTACGGCCCCTACTATATGCCCTGTGCCGCCGGTGTCGGCTACTCCTTCAGTCCATACAAGTTCCTGAATGATATCGATTCCTCCGCCGGTATGCTCCGCCTGGTGATGGGCCTGGGCACCTCCGCCGTGGACCGGACGGAAGGCTCCTATCCAAGGCTGGTCAGTCTCGATAAGCCGGAAGCCACCAATTTCACCACCGTGGCGGAAAAGCACCAGTTCTCCCAGCGCCGCGCTGAAGCAGTGGACCTGAAAGCACGCTGCCTGAGCCGGGTTCCACTGGAGGAGCTGGAACCGTTCCTTCCGCGTTACCTGAAAAACCAGGTCCTGGAACATGACACTGAAGCGGAAGCTTCCCTGCGGGAACAGGGAAGCTGGCGGGACGTCAGCTTTATCTCCTGCCTCGGCCTCGTCCGTAACCGGGAAATGATGGAACGCATGCAGCGCATGATGCACCTGATCCAGCAGGAATACGGCGAACCGGTGGACATTGAATTCACCATCAACGTATCGGAAGATCGGGAGTATATGATCAACCTGCTGCAGTGCCGTCCGCTGCAGGTTTTCCAGGATACCGGCGGTATCGCGGTTCCGGAAAATGTGCCGGAAGGAGAAATCCTCCTGGAAACCCGCGGAGCATCCATGGGGCTGTCCCGGAAAGTGAAACTGGACATGATCGCGTATGTCGATCCGATCCGGTATTACCATCTCCCCTATACAGAAAAAGCCGCTGTCACGGCACTGATCGGGCAGATCAACTGGAAATACCGGGATCAGGATAAGCATATGCTGCTGATGGTACCCGGACGGATCGGGACCTCCTCTCCGGAACTGGGTGTCCCGACTTCCTTTGCCGACATCAGCGGCTTTGATGCCGTTTGTGAGATGGCGGAAACCCGGGCGGGCTACAATCCCGAACTGTCCTACGGCAGCCATATTTTCCAGGATCTCGTGGAAGCCCAGATCCTCTATATGGCTGTATTCCCGGGAAACAAAACCATTCATTTCCGGCCGGAGCTGCTGATGCAGGCGCCAGATCTGATCTCCGGGATCCCCGGGGGACAGGAATTGAAGGGCATCGTCTGCCTGGCCGATGTCAGCGGACGGAACTGCGAGCTGTATCATGACCTCACGCAGGAACACATCCTGCTGAAGCTGTCATAAAAAGAAGCCGGAATATCCGGCTTCTTTTTTCAGTTATT
>JAFRTK010000030.1 GCA_017427165.1 Clostridia bacterium | reverse complement strand
GGAGACCGGTTTCATCGATGTAGGGGGCGAAATAAGCGATGGGGCATTCTCCTTTCATCAGGTTGAGAGGGAAAAGGAAACATCCGCGGTGCCGTCCTCCGTGCGGATTTCGCAGGAGAAGGCAAACTGCCGGCCGGTGACAGCGGCGGAGACGCGGTCCACGGCGCGGATGCCGGGCGTGGCATGGATGTAGGCAGTGAGGTAAGCAGCCAGGGCGGTTTTGCCTTCCGCGGTCAGCCGGTCCTCCCGCAGCATGCGGAATACGGCGCAGCCGTGGTCCGGGTTCTCCCACCATTCCCCCGGCAGGAGGTTCAGGCTGCAGCGGACCATTTCGGCGGCGGCTTCCGTGCCGGCGAGGAGGGCGGCCGTGTTTTTGACCGGCAGGATATCGCCGGTATCATCGGTGGGGCGCAGGCGCATTACGAGTCACCTCCTTTGGTTTTGGAGATACGGAACCCAACTAAAGCCACCGCGTCCGACAGGTCATGCCTCCGGTCGGGGGTTGGGGCGGTTTCGTCGCCGGTCAGCCAGGCGTCCAGTGGGTAGTCGGAGAAGATCACCAGGCAGCCGTCGCCCGGGGAGATGGCGCACTGGCTTTCCAGCCCCCGCGGGAGGAATACGGGGACATCCCGGAGGACCGGCAGGGGTTTGGGGGTGCTGCCGTTTCTTCGGTTTTGCGGGTGAGCGGCCGGGCGGATGTCCGCGACCTGGGCTTCCGGGTCCCAGGCTTCCACCGTGCCCGGCAGGGCGCAGTGGAGGGATGAAAAAAGATCGAGCTTCAGTGCCTCGATCTCTTCATGGGAAATATGCTGCATGTTCTTCCTTTCTCAGGGGGCTTTCCGATCGCTCCCTGGAATCCCTTCGGGGTTTAGATTATTTCCGCCAGCAGTTCGGTCTTCCACTCCCCGGCGGCGGTGTCCGCGGATATGGCGCGGCGGACAATGATGCCTCTGGCTTTGGTTTTGCCGCAGTTCACTTCAATGGTCTCCCCCGGCCGCCAGCCGGAAAGGCGGGCGGTGAGGACCATATACCGGGTTTCGCTGGGAGCGGGGTTTCCGGCGAAGGCGGGTTCCTCCAGCAGGTCGTTTGGGGTGAGATGCCAGGCGGTTTCCAGGCCGCCCTGCGGGACCGGCATGATGCCGGCGGGCGTCAGCACAGCGCGGCATCCGGCGGCGGAGAGCGCCTGTTCCGCGCACTCCGCCGCCCGGCCGTAGAAACATCCCGGCCGGAGGAAGCCTGGGTCCGGTGTTGGTTTTGTGAGGAGGGAAATGCCGGTGCCGGAGTCCTCCAGGATCCGCCGGACGGTTTCGGATACGGGGGTGCCTTTCGGTACGGAGAGGGATACCCGGGCTTTCCAGAGATCCAGCCCCGCGCATACGGCGATCTCGGTTATCGTGCCGCCCGGCGCCGGCCGGCGGAAAGTATCCGTGATCCGGCCGTAGACCAGGCAGGCGCCTTCGTGGCTTACGGAGAGGGTCTTCGCGCGGGCCAGGCGCAGGTACTGTTCCTCCGGCAGGTTCCGGAGTTCCAGGCGGAACAGCGCCGGAAAGAGGGAGAGGGTGTCCTCCCCCTCCAGGCGGGCGCCGCCGGTGAACGGGACGGGGGTTCCGTCCGCGAGGATGTTGAATGAACGGTCAGCCATCCGGCTCCTTTCTGTGCTTCGGGCACATGTTCAAAAAATCTGCACATCCCGGCATGGCGCCGGGATGCGGTTTTGCCTGCGGTCAGCGAAATTTTCGATTCTTCCGGTTTGAAAGGCGGAAAAGTAGAATGGAAGCAGAAAACGGGCGGAAACTGAATATCGGGCCGTGCCTTCCGGGGCAGGGCGTTTTCGTGGGTTCTGCCCATAAAGGAGGGTTTTCCATGAGGAGGCTGGTTTCCATTTTCCTGGCGGTGTGCCTGCTGTGCGCGCTGGGCGCCGCCGCCGCGGAAAACGAAAGCAACATTATTCCCTACACCGGCGGTTTTGATCCCGCCGTGGACCTGCCGGGCGCCATTTCCGCCGCTTTCACGCAGGAAGCGGTCCTGGTGGACGGCGAGCGCGACGCGGCGTACGATGGCTGCGAGGCGCAGGCTGTCGCGCAGGTGAAGCCGGTCAACGGCAGCGAAGCGCCCGCCGCGTCCGGCACGCTGTACGCAGCGTGGGACGGCCCCATGCTCTACCTGCTGGTGGAGGTGGAGGATGCGTCCGTATCCCTCGAGCCGGCGCAGGCCGGCCCCGTGGGCAGCAACCCCGCCGTCCCGCCGCAGGCGGACAGCGTCACCTTCGGCATCGACCTGTGGAACGACAAGGTGAACTTCGGCACGGACACTGTGGGAACGTTCACCATCGGGGCGGACGGACAGCTGTACTTCTTCCGCAGCGGGAACATCTCGTCCCAGAGCTCGGTCATCGCGGACCCGGAGGCGCCGGAGTACACCGGCCGCCTGGCGGCGGCCGCCGGAAAGCTTACAGAGAAGGGTTACTGCGTGGAAGCGGCCCTGCACATTGAGGACCTGATGGACCCCGCGGATTTCCGCCTGGGCCTGGAAGTGGTCATCAACGACGCGCGGACGCCCACCGAGGAGGAAAAGGTCCCCGGCACGGATGCCTGGGGCCAGCCTGTGATCACCTCCACCGTGGAAAACCGGATCTGGTGGAGCCACCGCAATGATTCCCTGTATGACGTCATCAACGATTCGGATCCCCGCAACCTGGACTGGGGCACGCTCACCCTTGCGGGGTGGGACGGCTCCGCCGCCTTCGCCTTCAGCTCCTGGCGGATTTCCAACACCATCCGCTTCCTGGATTCCGTGGCCTTCGCGAAGGATGTCTACACCGCGGAAACCCAGGCCCGGCTGGACGCGGCCCGCGCCGCGGCGCAGGCGCTGCTGGACAGCGGCAGCACCGACCAGGCGGCTGTGGACGCCGCCGCGGATGAGCTCATCGCGGCGCTGGACGGCCTGCGCTGGGCGGACACGAAATACCCGGATCCCGCGGACCTGCCGGAAATCATGACGCTTCCGGATCCGTACCGTTTCTTCGCCGGGGACCGCACGGTGGAAACTGCCGCGGACTGGGCGGAGCGCCGCGCGGAGATCCTGGACCTGGCGCAGTTCTATGAATACGGCCATATGCCCGCCGCGCCGGAAAAGGTGGAAATCACATCCATTACACACTTCAACCCGGGCGACACCCGGACCATCCTGTTCTGGGGCTTCTGGCCCATGGACGTCACCGTGGACTGCCCCACCGACGTGGTGACCATCTCGGTGACGGACGGCGGCAAAACCGCGTCCCTGGAATACACCGTCTACCTGCCCACCGAAGAACAGCTTGCTGCCGCGGGACGGCAGGGGCAGAAGAACCCCGTGCTCCTTTCCTATGACGGAGACAGCGCGATCTACCGCGACGCCGGGTTTGTGGTCATCGAGACACCCGCCGGCAGCGGCGGCGACGTCCGCACCAACGAGTATGCCTGGGGCCAGCGCACCGGCGCGTTCTACGAGCTGTATCCCTATGAGCGCAACGGAGAAGGTGCCCTGAAGGAGGTCAGCAGCGAGATGGCCGCCGCGTGGGCGGCCGGCCGGGTCATCGACAGCCTGTCCCTGCTGGAGGGCTGCGGAATTGAGTACGCGGATGAAATCGCTTCTGCCGCGGATCCGGAAAACCTCGCCGTCACGGGATTCTCGATCAACGGAAAGTACGCCTTCGTGGCCGCCGTGTTTGATGAACGGATCGACCTGTGCATCCCCGGCGCGGCCGGCGCTTCCGGCCCCTCCCCCTGGCGGTATGTGTACACCGGCCATGAGTATGACTGGACCGGCACGCCCTTTGCCCCGGCGGAAGGCGTCGCCGCCCCCGCGCAGCAGGTATCCTGGGGCACGGAAACCCTGGGCAACAGCATCCGCCACAACCGCGTGCGCGAAACCGAAGTATTCCGCAAGTTCCTTACCCCGCGCAATTTCTATAAGCGGCTGCCCGGCGCCTGGGGCTACGGCGCCCGCCTGCCCTATGACCAGAGCGACCTCGTGGCCACCCTCGCGCCCCGGGCCATCCTGCTGGTCAACACCGTCAATGATTACAACGACGGTGCTGAGGCCGACGCCCTGGGCCTGGAGATTGCCAAATCGGTCTACCGGAACCTGGGCCTGGACGCGGACGCGCTGGTGGAGTTCAACTACCGCTCCGTGCAGGACGGCGATCCCCACGGCACGGACGACGCCCAGCGGCAGCGCACCGCGGAGTACATGCGCTCCTTCTTCTTCGGCGAGGCGCTGAGCGCGGAAACCGACGCCCTGCTCACCGATCCCTTCCTGCTGCCGGTTTCCGGCGGCGCAAGCCCCTTTGACACCTACTACGGCGGCTTCAATACCATGACTGGAGGAACGTCCGGCACAGACGGCCGCGACGGATGGTATTACCGCACATTGGGGAAATAACCCATACCCTATTTCCCCGGCCGGCGCCTTCTGCGAGGCGCCGGCCTTTGTGTTTTCTCCGCAATTATCCCAAAGTGGACCCATACAGCAGCGTATACTGCTTCAGGTTTTCCCGCCCCGGGTCCCCGGCTGCGGTGTCCCCGCTGCGCAGCAGGAACATGGATCCGATGCCCTTCCCGCCGCGCAGGTGGCGGAAGGGGTACAGCAGGTCCAGCGGGAAACCGCCGCTGGCCACCAGGGGAATCTGGTTGACCAGCAAAGTGGCGGCGGCGTGATCAAAGATGGAAACTACCCACCTGTTTACTGCCCGGAGGTGTCGGATTTCGATCCGCGCGTGGAGTGGGGTGCCATCCGGTGCCACGTCGGTGGTAAACACCTGGTACAGGTCATCCGTCAGCGGCAGCACGGAATACGAAAGCTGCTTCGTCATTTTTCTTTTCTCCTTTTCATATCACGTACAGCACCTTCCCGGCTTCCAGCACGCCGGCGGAAGCCAGCTTCCGCTCCAGTGTGCTGCCGGCGGACAGGGCCGCATACCCGCGGATAATCCCGGCGGACGCGGCGGCGCCGGCGGTGACGGCGTTCATCACGGCGGCGGCCTCCAGTTTTTCCGGCGGGGCGGCGGCGCCGGTGTTCCGCGGGGTGGAGGCGTTGTCGTCCGTTTTCGCTTCGCCCAGCACCGCCAGCGGGATGTATTCCGTAAAGGTCAGCTCCCCGCTCCAGCCGTCCGGGATTTCGGCGTTGTGCACCGCGGAGATTTCGGAAAGCAGCATGTCGCTGTATGCCTTCTGCGGGGTCACCAATTCGCACAGCATACGGTCCCGCTTCACCGTGTACAGGATCTCCAGCATCCGGGCGGACCAGCCGGCCGCTTCGTGCGCCGCGTCCGTCTCGATCACGGAAAGGGTCACCCGGTCCGGCTCGTTCTTCGCCCCGTTGACGAAAGAAGCCGCCTCCGTGATGTCCGCCTTGTCGAAGATCTTCAGGCGGATCTGGTGGGTGATCTCTGTCACCCCGGTAAAGTGCAGGGTTGTCCCTGGCCCCTTGATGATGATATACGCGGATGACTGGGCCATGTTACGCCTCCTGCAGGGTGCGGAGCAGGTGCTGCTCCGCGGTGTTGTAGATGGAACGGCCGACGGCCTCCGGGTCCGCGGAGGCGGCTTCCACCCGGATGTTCACCGGGGCGGAAATATTGCGGGTGGTCGTGTTCTGCGTCACCCGCGGGGCGGCGGCGTCCGCGGCTCCGGCCAGCAGGGCGGGAATGCCGGAAAACAGCCCGGCGCTTTCCGCGGGGAAAGCCGTGTTTCCGCCTGTTGGGATGTCTGCGCCGGCTGGTCCCGGGGTATACATGGCCGGTGCCGGCTGGGCGGGAATCCCCGCCCCATAGGTTTCCACCCGGACGGGCAGCGTCAGCCCCGCCCCCGCCAGCATGGACCGTGCCCGGGAGATGGCCGCGGACACTGCCGAAACAATGCCCGATCCGTCCGCGGAAAGGCGCAGCTGCTTCTTCGCGCCGGCGATGAAGGTCTCCAGCTGCTTTCCGGCTTCCGCAAAGTCCAGCCCCACCGGGAATGCGCCGGAGGCGCCGGGCATCCCGCCCGCCGCCTCCGGCCGCGGGAGCAGCAGCAGGCCTTCCGCATCCGTCACCGGGCGGATGAACCCTTCCATGGCGTTTCGGGCCTCGTCAAAGGCGTCCGCCAGTTTTTGGGCCAGCTCCCGGTTGTTTTCCAGGATCCGCTCCAGGCGGTTGACCCCACCCTCGTCGATTTCCACGGAAAAGGACGCCAGGAATTCCTGGGGCATATGCATTTCCTCCTTTTTTTGTACAGAAAAAAGATGACCTCCTCAGCAAAACATGGTATGATATCTTTATTGAATCATTTCATCGTTTTGAAAGGAGTCTGAACATGAAGAAGATTTTCGCGATCCTGCTGGCGCTGTGCCTGCTGCTTTCTGTTGTTCCCGTCCTGGCCGAGGATTTCAGCGGCCTGTGGCATGTGGTCCTGGCCGAGGTCGACCTGGGATCCTTCCAGCTCAATGAGGACGGAACCGTGCATGCCAACCTCGTCGGCACAGGCGAAGTGGACGGCGAATGGTCCGCGGAAGGCGAAACCGTCACCATCTCCCTCGAGGGGGAGGCGCTCGACTTCGCCTGGGACGGAACCATGCTTTTCAGCCCTGAGCTGATGTTCCCGGTCATCCGGGAGGAAGGACGGGTACCCAACGAGATCATCTCCGCCTATTTCAGCGGGGAGGAATACGAGCTGCCGGAAGGCATGACCAAGGAAGACGTGGAAACCGTCGGGAAAAACTTCCAGGCAGAATACCAGCGGCTCATGGCGGAAAAGGCCGCCATTGACGCGGCAGCCTCTGCCGCCGCCGGCAATACCGTGGATATCATCGCGGAAAACCATTATGTCATCGAGAGCTACAACGGCTACCGCGCCGTATGGCTCGCCAAGGTCATCAACATGAGCCAGAACCCCGTGTACATCCGCAACGGCGGCCTGCAGGTAAAGGATGCGGAAGGCAATGTGGTGGGAACCGCTACCTACCTTTCCAACCGGGGTTCCTATTACCTCGAGCCCGGTGAAATCACCTTCGTTTCCATGGAAGCGGACATTCCGGAGAATATCGAGGTCACCTGCGAGCACTCCCTGGAGGTCTCCCCGGATCCGTACCGGAAGGATTTCGCCCTCACCGCGGCGGATTCCGATTTCACCGTCGGTGAAGGTGATTATGCCACTTCCTGGATGCAAACCACGGTCACCAATCAGTCCGAAAACCCCGCTACTCCCCAGGTAATCTTCTGCCTTGAGGACGCGGAAGGCACGCCCTGGCTGGTGGAGGAAACCTCCCTGTACCGCCATGAACTCACCCCCGGCAGCTCCATGATCATGAAGCAGAACCTGGACGACCGCTTCGTGAAGATGCTGAAGGAAAAGGGTATCGAAATCACCACCATCGAAGCATACGCATGGTGCGAAATTGAAGACTGATCTGTTTCCCTGATATTACCGGGCCCGGGCAGCTGCTGCCCGGGCCCGCCGACCATCTGCAAGGAGCACGGAAAAAATGGATATCACCCTCGCGCTGCTGCTCTTTTCCTTCATCATCCTGCTGTACTGGGTCATCACGGAGGTATTCACCTTCATCTTCCGCCTCACCGGTCTTCCGGCGGAGAAGGCCCGCTTCCAGGTCATTTCCCTGCTCACGGGCTGCGGCTTCACCACCCGGGAAAGCGAGATGATCCTCTCCTCCCGCCGGCGCCGCCGCCTGGCCCGGATCACGATGCTCTTCGGCTACGTGTTCAATGTCACCATCGTATCCGCGTTCATCAACGTGTTCCTGTCCATGAAGCTGGTCCAGGTCGGGTATGAATTCCTCAGCCTGCTGATCCCCCTGGCCGCCGTCGCGGTCATCTTCATCTTCATGCGCGTGCCGAAGATCCACGCCTGGGGCGACAATCTCCTCCGCCATACCGCGGACCGGATCTTCGACCGGCAGGAAACCTTCAACGCCGTCATGCTGGTGGACTACATCGGTTCCGAATCCATCGCCCAGGTGACCATCCGCCATATTCCGGATGAATACCGCGGCCTCACCCTGGCTGAAACAAAGCTCCGCGCGGATACCGGCATCTCCGTGATGCTCGTGGAGCGCAACGGCGGAAAGCCGGAAGCGCCCCACGCGGACACGGTGTTCGAACCCGGCGACAAGCTCACCGTTTTCGGGGATTACCAGACCATCTGCAAAACCTTCCATGCCCGCGAGCACTTCGCGGACGACTGATGCGTGCTTATTCCGGGCGCGCCGCTTCGGCGGCGCGCTTTTCGTTTTCCCGCCGCACGAAGATCAGTTCGGCCGCGTCCAGCAGGTCATCCAGGGTGTAGGTCCCGTCCCACATTTCGTGCTGCCGCCACAGTCCCGCGGAAACCGGCAGGAACAGGAATTCGTTCAGGTTCGGGGCGCGGAAGGGGGTGTATCCGGGGACGGCGGCCGGGAGCTCCGGCCGCCTTCTCCGAAAAAACCCTCCAGCGTCCAGGCCACCTCCTCCATTGCCAGCTTCAGGCAGGTCATGGCGTCATGCTCCAGGTCCGGCCAGCCCCAACTGCTTCCCTGCATCACACGCTGGTATCCCGCAGGCAGCAGTACCTCCGTGTGGTTCAGGCATGCGGTCATCAGGCTCCGCAGGTCCCCGGCATCCAGCGCGGCGAAGGCGGCGGAAACTGCCTGTTCCGCTCCCCCGTTCCCCGTCGGGGTTTTCGCCAGCATGCGCAGAAGCTCGGCGCCGGAGAAGGCGTCGAGCTTCGTCAGCCGGAAATCGGTCGGGTTCCCGTCAATGGACACCTGAATATTCTTTGTGATATTTCTCATTTATTCTACCTCTCTGCGATC
>JAFRTK010000004.1 GCA_017427165.1 Clostridia bacterium | reverse complement strand
TTGATGTAGTCCAGCTTGGCCTGCAGGGATTCAGCACTGTCATAGGTGATGAAGTCCAGGTAGTTCGGGGAAGCCGGGTCGTCATTGAACAGCCAGGCCGCCTGCTTCTCCGTGTCATAGCCCTTGTGCCATCCGGGTGTGCCTTCCGCGACAGCAGCTTCCTCAATGGCGGTCAGGTCATGCCATTCCATATCGCCGATTGCTTCCGCTTCCGCGCCCACCGGGTTTTCCGCCGCTTCCTTCAGCTTCCAGCCGTGGCTGTACAGCGGGCAGCCGATGGCGATCTTTTCAGCCGGAACGCCCTGCTCCAGCAGGTACTTCACCGCCGTGTCCGCGGAAACTTCGCCGTACAGCGCGGTGTGGTGGCCCGTGTTCTCCTCCCAGGAGCCGGCCATGTCATAGGTCATCAGGTTGATCCGGTCCACATAGGGATGCAGGGCGGCATAGTCCTGCTGGCTCAGGGAATATCCCACGGACGCGCCCGCGCACACGGTCAGGATCTTCGTTCCCTGTCCGAAATGCCCGTCCAGCGCTTCGCGGATTTCCTTCAGCAGCAGCGTGTAGTTGGTCCGGTCGTCGCCCATCACGGGGTTGCCCTCGTCGTTCTCATCCTCGGGCTCCCGTTCCACGCCGGGATACTCCCAGTCGATGTCCAGGCCGCCCAGGAAGGGGTACTGATCCAGCGTTTCAATGCAGCTCTGGATGAAGGTCCCGCGGCTTTCCGCCGTCAGCGCCATCTCGGAGAAATGGCCGGAATCCGTCCATCCGCCGATGGAAATCAGGATCTTTGTGTCCGGATACTTTTCCGCGCATTCCGCGTACTGGGCAAAGTGCCCGTTGGCGTTGTACTCATCGGTATCCGCCCAGGGGTCGGTGGAAGCCACCGCGAAACCGCCCTCCACGGGAACAACTTCCCAGAAAGCGTGGTTTACGCAGTCCAGCCTCTCCCACGGCAGGCTGCGCACGTCGCACCGGGCGTCGGAATAGATATTCCAGTTCGGGAAGTAAACGGTCACACCGGGTTCCTCCTTGGTCGTTTCAGCGCCGGCGCCGCCCAGGAAAAGCGCACAGGCCAGTACCGCAGTCAGGAAAATACAGATTACCCTTTTCATTGTGAAGCCCTCCATTTTTTTAGGTTTTCTCCTGTTGGGCCTATCATATCACAGTGAAAATGGTTCGTAATTGACTCCCATTGGGATGTTGTTGCCGGGGATTGTGCTGTTGATTATTTTTGCAGGATGCTTTCTATAAACCGGCAGGAGGACATGCTCCTGCCGGTTCGGTTTCTTTCGCTTACCAGGTCGCTTTGGCGCTGAGCTCCTTCATGGCTTCGGAGATTTTGATCTGCTGCGGGCAAACCTTCTCGCAGCTCCGGCAGCCGATGCAGGCGGAAGGTTTTTTCTCCGCCGGCAGGGACATCAGGGCCATCGGGGCGATGAAGCCGCCGCCGGTGAACTTGTGCTCGTTGTACAGCTCCAGCAGCCACGGGATATTCAGTCCCTTCGGGCAGTGCGTGGTGCAGTAGCGGCAGGCGGTGCACGGCAGCGCGGTGCGGCGGGTCATGTCCGCCGCCAGCGACAGCAGCGTTTCCTTCTCCGTGTCATTCAGCGGTTTGTCCGTTTCAAAGGTGTGCAGGTTGTCCTCCATCTGCGCCTCGTCGGACATGCCGGAAAGGATCACCTTCACCTCCGGAATGCTCTGCAGGAAGCGGAAAGACCAGGCCGGGATGCCTTCGTCCGGCCGCAGGGCGCGCAGCTTTTCGGCGTCCTCCTCCGGCAGCCGGGCCAGCTTGCCGCCGCGCAGCGGTTCCATCACCCACACCGGGATGTTCCACTCCTTCAGCAGCGCCACCTTCGCCTTCGCGTCCTGGAAATCCCAGTCCAGCCAGTTCAGCTGCAGCTGGCAGAATTCCATGTCCTTCCCATAAGCCTCCAGGAACCGCCGGATCACTTCCACGCTTCCGTGGGCGGAGAAGCCCAGGTGCCGGATGCGGCCGCTGCGCTTCTGAGAAATCAGATAAGTGTAGGTTCCGTATTTTTCATCGTTCAGGTAGGCGTCAATGTTCATCTCGCACACGTTGTGGAACAGGTAGAAATCGAAGTAATCCACCCCGCACCGGCGCAGCTGCTCCTCAAAGATCTTTTCCGCCTTCCCCATGTTGTGCAGGTCATAGCCCGGGAATTTGTCCGCCAGGAAAAACTTCTCCCTGGGATACCGGGCCAAGGCCTTCCCCAGCGCGGTTTCGGAATGGCCGTCATGGTAGCCCCACGCGGTGTCGTAGTAATTGACACCGCCGGCCATGGCCTTGTCCACCATGCGGCAGACGGTTTCCTCATCCACCCGGCTGTCGTCTCCGCCGATCACGGGCAGGCGCATCGCGCCCATACCCAGATTGGAAAGCTGAACATCCTGGAATTCACGGTAAATCATGGTATTTCTCCTTTCAGGGTCGTTCAGTCCATGGACAGGGTAATCGTCACGTCGCCGTTTCCCAGCAGTGTTTTCATCTCTTCCGGTGTTTTATCGGTAATATGACCGAGGCGCGTATACGCCCAGGAGTTGCTGCCGTAGAACACCACCAGCTGGCTGCCGGAATACAGCACGATATCGCCGGAATTCGTCACAGTCTGCACGTCGCTGCTGGGCAGGCGGCTGCCGATCGGTCCCACCTGCTCAAATCCGCCGTACATGGACATCCGGATTTCCAGCCCGCCGGCCGCCAGCTCCTTCAGGGCAGCCACGGAATCGTTGTCCTCCCATTTCACTTCCACCGGCGTGCTGCCGATCATCATCTTCATCGTTTTCTCCCCTTCCAGGCCCAGCGACAGGGCCCATGCCCGGATATCCTCCGCCGTGCTCCGGTTATTGATCCGCGTCACGTCCAGCCATTCGGCCTCCCCGGCGGAAACCGCCTGCAGGTTCTTCGCGCTGGAGCCCGCCCCGCTGGAAGCCGAGGTGCAGAACGGAATCACCGTTTTGCCGTCCAGGTCGATTCCCTCCACCAGGGTGTACAGGATCTTCGGCGCCTGCCCGTGCCAGATCGGATAGCCGATGAACACCGTGCTGTACTGCTCCATGGAATCCGGCCAGGCGGAGATTGCCGGGCGGGCGGAGCTGTCCGCCTGTTCCTTGTCCGCGCGGCAGTTGGTGTAGTAGGCCAGGTCCGCTTCGCTGTACGGGATCTCCGGAACCGCTTCGAACACGTCCGCGTCCAGGGCGTCCGCGATGGTCCGGGCCGCCGCCTTCACCGTATCGTCCGTGGAGAAATAAATCACCAGGATCTTTGCATCCGGGTTCTCCCGGATCTCCGGCAGCTCCGTGATGTTCAGCGTTGCCGAGGATACCGCGTCCGCCGCGAACGCGGGCAGGACCGCCGCGCACAGCACCAGCGCTGCCAGGAATGCCGTCAGTTTCTTCATGTTTTCGGTCCTCCGTTTTTTGGGTTTTTCTTCTGTCAATATTATAACAGACCGAAAGAGCATATGTAAGGAAACATTTGATAAAAGGCACCTGCCGAAGCAGGTGCCTTGTTGGGTTTTTCACGTCAGTTCTTTGTCACGTCCATCGTCACGGCGCACAGCTGGACCTTCTTGAAGGGCCAGTCGATTGCTGTGCCGATGTAGTCCTTGCCCAGCATGTCAAAGAAGTTCCCGCCGACGCTGATTTCCGGCAGGCGGCCCACCAGCTTCCCGTCCTCCAGCAGGTAAGCCAGCTGCACGGGCGTCGCGAAATGGCCGTCGGGTGTGGTGTCGCCGCCGGAGGCGACCATCATCAGGATCGCCTTACCGGGCACCAGTTCCTTCAGGCTCCCGGCGGTCTTCGCCAGCCAGGTGCCGTGGAATCCGAGGGACGGAACGCCGTCATAGGGCGCGTTCGCGGTGCCGGAATTCGGCAGGCCGTACTGTTCCGCAGTCTTCTTCGTGGTCACCAGTGCCTTCAGCACGCCGTTTTCAATGACCACCGGCCGGTAATCCTTCGCCGCGCAGCCCTCTGCGTCAAAGAAGCAGCTTTCGAAGGAGGAGTCCGGGTTCATGTCGTCGCAGAAGGTCAGCTTGTCGCTGAAAACCTTCTCGCCCAGCTTGCCGCTCAGCAGTGACGCGCCGGCCGCGTACAGGTCGCCGATAAAATGCTGCAGGAACGTTCCGTACAGGTCCATGGGCATTGCCACCACGGGCCAGCGGCCGGGTTCGATGTCCGCCGGGATATAGAACGCGTCATACTCGCTCTTGAACTCCGCCAGGATCTTGTCCGCGTCGAATTCATCGCCCTGCCATGCGAAAATCATGTCCATCAGGTTGCCGGATCCGCGGTTCTGCCCGACCAGCGCGATGGAAAGGTTCGCACCGGAGCTGACGAGATGACGTCCCAGGCTGTTGCGGTATTCCGTTTTCCCGTGCACCAGGCTGATCTTGTTGGTGAGCGCCATCTTCGGGCACTGCTCGCCCAGGCGCTTCAGGAAATCCGTCATCACGGGAACCAGGTCCGCCGCCGGAATGATTTCCCTGTCATGGTCTTCGATGATTTCCGCTTTGCCTTCCAGGCTGCACGGATACTGGATGCCGAAGGACAGCGCTTCCTTCGCCTGCGCGGTCAGCGCCTCCTCGTCCGGCTCTCCCAGGCATCCGGCCACGCCGATGCACCCGTTCTCATAAACGCGCACGGTGCCGGTGGTCTTTTCCAGTTCGCGGTAGCTGTCAATCTGCCCCGCGGTCACGTTCAGCGTAATGCTGTGCTGTTTCTCAATAATAAACTCTTTTTCCATTTTTCTGCCCTCACTGTACGTTCATGGAGGAGACCCGCACATACGGGCCGCCGAAGCCGACCGGAAGTCCGCTCTGCTCCATCTTGCCGCAGCCGCCGGTCACAAAGGACAGCAGCTCCACATCCTTCGTCAGCCCGTCGATCAGGCCGAGGGTTTCAAACACGGAGCCCGTGATCACGCTGATCTGCACCGGCCGTCCGAGCTTGCCGTTCACGATCTCGTAGGATACGCTCGGCGCAATGGTGAAGGTGCTCATGCCGCTTCCGTGACTGATGGTCTTGATGTAATATCCCTTTTCGATCGGGGCGATCAGCTGGTCGAAGTCCAGGTCCCCGCCCTCGATATACGTGGTGGTCATGCGGACGATCGGCTCAAAGTTGCAGTCGATGGCCCGCGCGTTGCCGGTCAGTCCCTCATCCAGCACGGCGGCGGTCATGGCGCTGTGCAGCCGTCCCGCCAGTACGCCGTTCTTGATCAGGTAGTTCTGCCGGGCCTTCGTGCCCTCGTCGTCGTAGGGCACAAAGCCGGAACCGACAATATTGCCGCATTCGGCAATGGACAGGATCGGCGAACCCACCGTCTTGCCCAGCTGCCATTCCTCCTTCATGGTCTCGTCGGAGATCATGAAGTCCGATTCGGACTTGTGGCCGAAGGACTCATGGGCAAACACGCCCGCGGCCATCGGCGACAGGACGACGGGATACTTCCCGGGCTCCGCCGGCACGGAATTGCGCAGGAAATTCGCCTGCTCCTTCACGGATTCCCGGAGTTCCCCTTCGATGCCGGTCATTTCGTCAAAGCGCGTACCGCCCTTCTGCCAGGAGCCCTGGAACTGCTTCTCCCCTTCCGCCATGCTGAAGCCGAAGGACAGGCCGCAGGTCTGGTAATCGTATTCGATGTCGGCGCCCAGGCTGGACAGGAAGTGGAACTGGCTGTTCCGGTCCAGGTACGTCCCCGTCGGCAGCACCACGCAGGAATCCTCCGTCAGTACCGGCAGGTAGCCGACCAGCAGCTTCTGCTTTTCAGCCAGCGGAATATCCCGCACGGAGCAGTCCGCGAAGGTATACACCTTGTCCTGGTTCTTCTCAAAGCGCTTCACTACCGGGTCCTCCAGGATCGCCGGATTTTCCGTCGCGGCGGCATACAGGCCGTCCAGCGTTTTCTGCAGGTGGTCGGTGTCCGTTGTGGAGGCGTAATACCAGAGCTTCCCGTCATAAACGCGCAGGAAGGCCTGCTTTTCCCTGCGGTTCCGCATTTCCTCCAGGGCGCCTGCCT
>JAFRTK010000029.1 GCA_017427165.1 Clostridia bacterium | reverse complement strand
CGTCTTGCCCTTGCTGTCCTTCGCCACGCCGATCTCGGTGCACCAGATTTCCTTCCCGCTCAGCGCGTCATATCGCCGGATCTGGGCGCTGCCCTTTTTCCGGTTCACCAGCATATTGGCTGTGTACAGGTCCAGCCGCCGGGTATCCGGCGTTTCCTGTCCCTCATCTGTGGAAACGGTCTCATCGTCAGGAAGATCCTGCGGCTCGTCCGCAGCCGGCTCCGGCTGAACGTTCCCGGGTTGGTCCTCCTTCGCCGTATCCGTCAGTTCCAGCGCTACGGCGGCCATCACGGCATCCCCGGTATTGACAGCCCACACCGGGGCCAGGCGGTCGGTATCCACGCACCGGAGGATACCGTCCATATCCGCGTAATACACATACCGGTCATACATGGCGATCGAGGATTCGATCGCGGTGCGGGCATTCTTCTGCCCCTTGGTTTTGGAAATCATCACGATCGTGTCCGGCCTGGACTTGAAGGTCCGCGTCAGGTAATCAAACTCGCTGTTCAGGTTAATCAGGTACAGCATGCCGTTCGTTCCGGCGGTTACCACACAGTCGCTGGTCCGGTCAATCAGGGCGGACGTCTCAAAGCTGCCCGCGTCATTGTACGCGCGGTGCATGGTTCCGTCGAGGCCGTCCACCAGCGTCAGTTCCTTCTGGGTATACAGGTTATACTGACGCAGGCCGATTTTCCCGGTCTTGACCTTCATCTTGCGGGCATACTGTCCGACGTTCATGTAGGGGAATCCTCCCGGATGCACGCTCGGCGTTCCCCGCATCGGATACCCCAGCTTGATGCTGTTCCGCGTCATGCTTCCGTCCTGCAGATCCAGGAACCGGATATTGCCGTCCGCTCCGGCGACAATCACTTCCGTCAGGTTTTCCGTTCCCCGTTTTCCCTCGTCAATGTTGCTGCCCTCACGGACCTCACGGGTCCATTTGACAATTGCCGGCTGGCCGGTCCATTCGGTTCCGTAATAGGTCTGGGAGCTTCCCCGGACGCTGCCGGTCTTCACTTCCCAGATCTGCTGCAGTGAATCCGCGGATTCCACGGTTCCGACTGCCGCGTTTGTCCGGAACGCGTTGCCGCGGAAGGTCAGCACTCCGTATGAGGTCCTCCTGGAATAATTCCATCCGGACGGCATCCGGATCACTTCCTTGGCTGCCCGGTTATATTCCTTGACCTTCTTGGATCCGTTATACACCACGGTCGTCGCGATCAGGCCCGGAGCCGCCTTCTCGTCCGCTTCCGCGGTCAGCGCCGGGGTTGGGGTCGGCTCCGGTGTCGCGGTCGGTTCGGGCGTCGGTTCTGGCGTCTCGGTCGGCACAGGAGTCTCGGTCGCTTCCTCCTCCGGCTCCCCGGTTTCTTCCGGCCATTCCGGCTCATCGGCTCCGTCCGCTTCGCCTTCAGTGTCCGTCCCGTCCGGCATCAGTGCGTCCTCCGCCTGGTCCTCCGGCTCCCCGGACAGGTCTTCTGCTGCCTCCCCTTCGTCTGTTCCCGGTTCCGGCTGCGTTCCGCCGTCATCCGGCCCGGCCGGTTCCGCGTATGGCGGTGTCATGACAAGCACCTCGGTGCTGTACTCAGTATCCTGCCAGCCTTCCTCTTCCGAACGGAACACCTGAAGGCGCAGCTCGCCCTCATATCCGTTCTCCACATGCATCCGGAGTGTCCATATATTCTCGTCCGTGTTGTTTTCCCCGGTCGGGATGATATCCGGTGAATTCCCGGATTCATCCACCAGCCGGACATCCCGGACATTCTTGTTGGCAGTAATCAGGAAAGCCACATCCGCCGGAGCCGTCAGGCCCTGGTCGCCGGTTACGGTAAAACCGGTAATCCCGGACGCTTCCTGTTTTCCGCCGCCCAGCAGCCCCTGCAGGGCAGCGGCCGTCTTTTCCCGCAGTCCGCTTCCGGCCGGCAGTACCAGTACGGCCGTCAGGATAAGGCCGGCAATCACCAGGATCGTCACCAGGAGATGCAGGAGGGTAAACCTCCGCTGTTCTGTCCGCACCGGGCCGGAGCTTTCCGGCCGGGCCGGCCGGGCGGCCGCGTAGCTGTATTCCGGATACTCCCGGACCTGCGCCTGCATCCGTTCATACTCCGGCATGCGGTTTGTTTCCGCTGCCCGGTTTCTTTCATTCATCCTGCCGGGCGCGTATCCGACGTGCACGCGGGAAGTGGCTCCCTCCAGGGAATGGGGCATCGTTTCCTGGCTGGTTTCTGTCCTGTCTCCGCCACGGTAGGTTTCACGCACCGGCGGATAAACCCGTGCGGGAGACGCTCCCTCCGGACGCCGGGCCGCTGTCATCGGCCGGGTTCCGGGACGGTTGCGCACCGGGCTTCCTGCGGTTCCGTACGGAGCCGCGCTCATCAGGCGTGCTTCAGCAGGCACACGGCTGTCCGCACCCTGCGTGAGCGGATGCTCCGGGCGGGTTTCCTGCTTTGCCGTTTCCCCGGAATCGGGAACAGCGGCCGGCATATCCGGTCCGTTTCCTTCCGGGACCGGTACTTCCATATTCTCTTCTTCTGTGATGCGAACCCTCCGGCGGCGCCGGGGAAGCTCATTCAGATCATTGCGTTCTTCGTTCAAGATTGTCGTCTCCTTTGAGTGATCGGAACAATTCTGCAATCTATATTATACCGGAATCTGTCATCCTTCTCAACCTTATTTGCACTTTTGGCCTGCCGGCTCTATAATGAAAGCCCGCCGCCGCAGGCCGGACCGGGCTTTGCGGCGACGGTATTTCAGCATTTGTACGAGGTGATCCGGATGGCCTGCACACTCTGTCCCCGCAGCTGCGGCGCGGACCGCGCGTCCCGCCCCGGTTTCTGCGGCCTGGGAGAAGAAATGCTGATTGCCCGGATTGCTCCCCATCTGTGGGAGGAACCGCCGGTTTCAGGCCGGAACGGAACCGGCGCGGTCTTTTTTTCCGGCTGTACGCTCCGCTGTGTTTACTGCCAGAACGCGGAAATCTCCCATCACAATGCCGGCCGTGTGTTTTCGCCCCGTGAGCTGTCCGACGCGCTGAAACGCCTGGCTGACCTCGGTGTCCATACGATTTCCCTGATTACTGCCACGCCGTTCATCCCGCGGATCCTGGATACGCTGGAGCTGTGGCGGCCGCCTCTTCCCCTGGTCTGGAACACCTCCGGATATGAAACGGTGGAGACCCTGCGGATGCTGGACGGCGTCATTGACGTCTACCTGCCGGACCTGAAGCACTTTTCATCCCGCGCCGGCCGGCTGTGCGCCGGTGCCCCGGATTATTTCGAATATGCCTCCGCTGCCCTGCAGGAAATGTGCCGCCAGACCGGGCCGGCTGTATACGGGGAAGACGGCATCATGCGCCGCGGCGTGCTGGTGCGCCATCTGATCCTGCCCGGATTTACCGCGGAAAGCATGAAACTCCTGACCTGGATCCGGGATACGCTTCCCGACGGAACCCCGGTCAGCCTGATGCGCCAGTACACCCCCTGCAACGATGTTTCCGTTCCCGGACTGGACCGGAAAGTGTCGGAAAAAGAATATCGGCGGGTCCGGGACCATATGCTGGCCCTTGAGCTCCCGGGTTTTCTGCAGGAGCCGGATTCCGCCGATGTTGATTTTATTCCGGTTTTCAACCGGGAGAGCAGTTTTGTCTGAACCGGGCTTCCGTCAGCCCTTGTTCAGCTTCTCCACATGGTATTCCACGCCTTTGTCATATTTGACGCTTTCCGGTGGAACCTCCAGCTCCTCCGGATGTCCCAGGCCGTGCATCACCGCCGCGAAAAATGCGGCGTAATGCGCGCCGGAGCAGACCCGCTCATCCGCTGTCATGCCGATCGGCAGGAGACGGCGCATGCGGGTTTTTCCTTCGCTGTCCGTAAATGCTTCCTTCAGCACGCTGCCCAGGCCCATAAACAGGCTCACGTTGCCGAAATTATAGATATGGTGCCACACATGGTGCAGGCCGATGGAAGCGTTGTTGGTAATAAACAGGCCGCTGTAGAACGGCAGCTCGTCAATCAGGAATTTCGGCAGCAGGCCATAGCGGTCCAGCAGCCGGGCCACTCCCACGATGAAAGTCGTGAAACCCGGAACCGCCAGCACAAACCTGGCCAGCTTGATCAGGAATTCATCGTCCTTCGCCTCGCGGCATTTTTCCACTGCGGCTGTCATCCGGTCCCGCACATCAAACAGCGTATCCGTCGGGTCAAACAGGATCCGAACCGTGGATTCCGGACTCTCCGGATTCTGCGGGTCTTTCAGGACCGCAAATGAAATGGAGCAGTTGTTTCGCGCAAAATACTGCTTGTTGAAAATGAACCGGTTGACTTCCGGATGCTGGCTGACCGCACGGACATAAGCTGCCGCAATCAGATGCATGAAAGTGACCTTCTGGCCTTCCTGCGTTTTGCGGACGATATACCGGCTCAGCATTTCATAATCCAGCTTGTGCTCCAGGAACACCTGGGCATCGCACCGCATCGGCATCAGGTAAGGGGTCACCTGGACGATCGGGTCCACATCGCGTACTCGTTTTCCGTCAGGTCTGCGTCCGAACATGGTCAGCTGCCTCCTTTATGCCGCATCAGAACAGGTCGGTCGCTTTCTCAAGCGCTTCCTGCTGTGCCTGCAGCAGCGCCTCAAACTTCTGGCGGTAATCCGCCGCGGCAGCCTTCAGCTCCGTGATCTCGCTCTTCAGGGCATCCCGCCGGTCGCTCAGGCCGTCCAGCTGCTCTGTCGCTTCTGTCTGGGCTTTCGCGCGGATCGCTTCGGCGTCTTCCTTCGCCTTCCGGATTGTATCCTCCTTCACCTGCATCGCCATCTGGAGAACTTCACGGAAGCTGTTTTCCTGGTCTTCGCTTACGCTGCCGGCTGCGGCCGGGGCCGCCGGATGAACGACAGTCGTCTTCTGGCGCAGGTCCATGATTTCCTTTTCCATCCGCTCCATTTCCTCGCAGATGTCATCCAGGAAATTATCCACCTCTGCCTGATCGTATCCCTTGGAAGAAATCGAAAACTCCTTATGGGCAATCAGATCCACCGTAATCTTTTCCATGCTGTCTCATCCTCCCTTGCTGTTGATCAATATCCGTACCCGCCAAAGCTGCCGTAAGCGCCGGCCGCCACGGGCATCGTTCCGGTATAGGGGTTGTAGTTGTTCAGCTGGCCGTTCCGGGCGGCGGTCCATTCTTCAGCCCGGGCGCCGGTCCGCCGTTCCCGCCTTGCGGGTGCCTGCTCCGCCGGCTGCACCTGGGGCGCGGGCGCGGATGTGAATATCGGCATCTCCGGCTGCACCTGGGCCTGTTCCGGCAGTACCTTCACGCCTTCCGGCGCGATCAGTACCAGCCGCCCACCCTGCAGCATCCGGACGCTGCATCCCAGCGTGAATGCCGCGCCGGCCAGCATATCCTGGCAGCGCATGCTCTCGCTTTCATTGGCGATGGCATCCATCATCACAATCAGGGTTTCCCCGTTTTTCATGCAGGCGATCGCTTCATAGCAGCTGCGGAGTCCGGTCATGGTCATAATATGTTCCACATGCGTGAAGGACGATCCCGCGTCGGGTGAAAAGCCGGGCATGTAGGAAATGTTGTTCTGCGGTGCGGGGGTTTCCCGCTGCGGGAACCAGCCGCGTTCCGGCCGGGCAGCGGTGCGTTCTTCCGGTTCCGGCCGGTTCTGGAAATAGGTGTTCTGGGAACCGTACGCGTTCCGGCCGTCGCCGGGGAATGCGTTGTACGGAGCAGGCTGCTGCATGTACCCGGTTGCCTGGCTGTAGGCGTTCGGCTGCCAGGCCGTCTGGTCATAGGCCTGTCCGTAGGCCGTCTGGCCGAAAGCGGGATTCCGGCCGGAATCCTGCATGCCGCCGTAGGAGACCGGCGGATTCATTCCCGTAAAGCCGGTATGGACATAGGTCATGGGCTGCTGTTCTGCTTCAGGTTCCTGCATGGCCGTTTCCTGCGCCGCCCGCCGTTTCAGCGGCCGGTAGCAGCTGGTCCCTCCGTCCGGGCGGCGTGTGCCGGTCCCTTCCTTCCGGGAAAGCATGCTCATCACTTTGTCTTTCCAGTCATTCAGCACCATGTCAATCCTCTCCTGTCTGATTTCAGCCTCGCGGCCCGAATATCGCACTTCCCACCCGGACCATCGTCGCCCCGTGCCGGGCGGCGATCCGGTAATCCCCGGACATGCCCATGCTCAGTTCTTCCATCCGGATCCCGGGAATATCGGTTTCCCGGATATGTTCAAACAGCTCCCTCATCCCGGAGAACAGCCGGTCCAGCAGATCGGTATCTTCCGTCAGCGGCATCACTGCCATCAGTCCCTGTACCTGGATTCCTTCCAGCGGCGCGATCTGCCGCAGAAATTGTTCCGTTTCCCTGATGGGGATACCGCCTTTCTGGGCTTCCCCCGCCGGACTGACCTCCGCCAGCACCGGCATCCGGATGCCCGCCGCGGCTGCGCGGCTGTGGATTTCCTCTGCCAGCGGAAGGGAATCCACCGACTGGATCATGCATACATCCTGCACAATCTGCCGGACCTTATTCCGCTGCAGCCGCCCGATCAGGTGGATCCGGAAGCTTCCGGCCAGCTGCGGCAGTTTTTCCCGCAGCTCCTGCACCCGGTTTTCCCCGATATCGGTAATTCCCGCCGCCTTCAGCGGCAGGATCATCTCCGGCGGATGCGTCTTCGTCACCGCAATCAGCTTCGGTGCCGGATATCGTCCGTCCGAAGCTTCCGCCAGTTCCCGCCGGATCCGGTCAACCCGCTCCAGCAGTTCTTCTTCCGTCATGGTGCGTTCCCCGTCCGTTCCCCGTTCAGTTGAACAGCATAACCAGGTCATTCTCTTTCAGCGTCCCCTGCTGGATCGGGGCAATATAACACATCCCGTCCCGCTTCTCCAGGATATTGACCGGAATGAAATGCTTGTAATCACTTTCATCCACCTGCACGATTCCGACCATATTGTCCTGTTCATAAATCGCCCGTACCGGTACCATCAGGCTGGTAACATCCTCGCCCAGCACGCCCGCGCAGCTGCGGATATACAGTACCGGAAGCACAGAAGACGATACGCTCAGGCGGACCGCCAGTTCCCCGCCCATACGGGAAAAGCTGACCACCCGCGCCTTGACCGTGGTATCCTTGAAGTTCTCCAGCCGCAGCTCATACTCGGTGCCTTCCACCGGATTCAGCGTATTGTCCCGGATCAGCATCACCACATACCAGTAACCGTCCTGGACCAGGCGGTAGATGGTCGTCCGGCCTTTCTGGATTGTATCCCGCGCCGGCTTGGCCCCGTTGATCATACTCCGCACTTCACCCGGAGTAAACTGGTAATAATTGTTCACGCTCAGGCCGTATTCATAGCCGTCTGAATAGAAACTGACCACGCCCGGTTTCACAGTCGTGTACTGTTTGGTCCAGCTGTTGATCTTCTGCAGCTGGCTCTGTTCATCCTCAAGGAGGCGGTTCAGCCGCGGATCATCGGCATATTTTTCTTTCAGGTACCGCTGGCGGTTCCGGATCGCATCCTCCAGGTACTTTTCCTGGTTGCTCATATTGCCGCGGGCTCCGCCGATGATATCCCGGACTTCGCGCGCGCGGGTCAATACATCGCTTTCCAGCTTTTCCAACTGGGCATCCGTAACAATCTCCTGGCCCAGCCGTTTCATCTGGTATTCCTTGATCTGGTCCCGTGAATCCTGCAGTGTCGTCAGTTCCCGCGTGGAAAAGCCGGAAGTGTACACATTGCAGACCGTCGCGTGCGCACTCACCATGGTGCCTTCCTCGGCCACATAGTCAATGCTGGAAACGCTTTCCGCGTCAAACGGGGATTCGTCACGGATGATCAGGCAGTCCCCGTTGTACCGGGTACCGATGGTTCCGGCGGTGACGTAGGCATACCGTTCAGGTTCGGGAGCAAGGGATGTGATCAGGTACCAGGCCAGGAAACCCAGCGCCGCGACAATCAGCATGATCTGGATCACGCTCATGCGCTTTTTCTCCGGCGGCGGCGGCGTAAACTGTGTCGGCTGCGGAGGCATCATATCGTACACATCCGTTCCCCCTTTCCCCGCAGATTTTCACCTTTAATCATATCATATTATCCGCAGGTTTGGCAACGTTCCGGAGCAGCCGGCCGGCCTTATTCATCCCGGTCCTTCATCAGCCAGTCGGACGGACGGACGGAAGCGACCGCCGGATCCCCGTCCTCCACAGTCAGGGTCATCAGCGCCTTTTCGCCGGATACGCGTTTTTTCTCCGGTGCCACGGTTGCCATCACAAATGCCATGCCGGTCACCTCAACATTGAATTCCCGCATCAGCTCCACCATGCCTTTGGCTGTGCCGCCGCCCCGCAGGAAATCATCCACGATCAGGGCTTTCTGGTTTTCCCGGACCGCGCGCCGGCTCAGGCTCATCATCTCAATGTTGCCGGAACCCGACACATAGTTGATGTTGACCGCGGATCCTTCGTACACTTTGGAGGAATGCCGCGCGATCACCAGCGGAACGCCCAGCGCGTTGGCGGTGGCAAATGCGACGGGAATGCCTTTGGTTTCCATCGTCAGCACAAAATCCGGCATCCGGTCATAATACTCCGTCGCGATAATTTCACCCATCCGGTTCACAATGTCCGGCGTGCTCAGGATATCGCTGTAATAAAGGAATCCGCCGGGCAGCACCCGTCCGGAGCCGCTCAGCTCCCGGCAGAGCTCCGCAATGGTTTCCCGGGCCTTTTCGCGGCTCACCAGGGGACGGTAGCGTACACCGCCGGCTGCGCCGGTCACGGTTTCCACCTCGCCCAGGTCAAAGGACCTGCAGGTTTCCCGCAGCAGGTCCACATCCTCACTCATGGTGGATTTGGCGGATCCGAACATCTCGCAGAAGCTGCTCAGCGTAAAAATCCGGTTCGGCGCCCCGGCCAGCATCCTCATCATCGCGCTCATCCGCTCATTCCGGCGAATCTTATCCATGGGTTTCGTCTCCTTGGCCCAAAAAGGCAAAATGATATTCGGGGGAACATTCAGTCTCCCCCGAATTCACATTTTACCATATTTTCCGAATGTTGAAAAGAATTTTTTCGTTTATCGTTCGTCTTTTCAGGCGTCTGTCTCTTCCATGAAGGGCTGAATATCCGCCAGCAGCTGTTCACAGTCATCACTGTAAATCTCCAGTGTGATCGGCCGGCTAAGGTCCAGCGAAAAGATGCCAAGGATCGATTTCGCGTCCACCACATGGCGGCCGGCCCGCAGATCCATTTCAAAGGGATAGCGGGATACGATATTGACAAACTTGTTGACATTCTCCACAAGACTTAAACGAATCATTACGGATTTCATGATCAATGCACCTCCTCTGCGCTGCACTGTGTGCACCTCAGTGCCGGAACATTCTAAAGGATTCCGGTAACGATTTCAATTGTCTGTCCGGCAAAACGCCGCCCATTTCGTCCATGCCCGGCTCAGTCGCTTGCCATTTCAGAGGCAACGGGGATCCGGAGCATCAGGGTTTCCTCCTCCGCGTCCCACTCCGCTTCGCCGCCCAGGGCCCGGGCCAGGAAATTCGCGTTGATGAAATGGCCTTCCTCCCCGAACGTGAAGTCCGCGGAATCCATGAATATTTCCTTTCCGTCCACGGTCGCGGCACAGCCGGACACATCATTGTACAGGCCGATCGTGTGTCCTTCCGCTTCCAGGACCACGGTCCCCTCATCCGTCAGGGCCCAGCCTTCCAGGCAGCAGACCAGGTCATCCAGGCTGATCCGGATAATCCCGGCGCATTCCTGCAGGCGCGGATAGAATGTCGCCGGAACACCGTCCTTCGTCGCGATCCACGACAGCGGCGCGCCGCTCTCATTGAAAGCGACCAGACCCTTCAGCTCCGTATACTCATCCAGGTTGAATTCCGTTATGATCAGTTCGGGTTCAGGGGTGGCGGTGGGTTCCGCTGTTGGCTCTGCGGTCGGTTCCGCCGCAGGTTCAGCGGTTGGCTCCGCGGTCGGTTCCGCGGTGGGTTCGGCTGTCGGTTCCGCAGTCGGTTCTGCAGTAGGTTCAGCTGTTGGTTCCGCAGTGGGTTCAGCCGTCGGCTCCGCGGTGGGTTCCGCCGTCGGCTCGGCGGTCGGTTCCGCCGTGGATTCGGCCGTCGGAGCGGGAGTCGGTTCCGGTGTGGGTTCCGGCGTCGGTGTTTCAGACGGATACGGCGCGGCATCCGGGTTTTCGTACAGGTAGGTCTGCGTCCGCCGGCCGGCAATGCCGTCCTGCGTCAGCCCGTTGTAATACTGGAACTTCTTGACCGCGTTATAGGTCTGCCGTCCGTATGCGCCGTCCGCGCTGCCTTCGGGCATGTATCCCAGCTCAATCAGCCGCTCCTGCAGCTTCCGGACTTCCTTTCCCCGGGCATTCATACCGATATTGTGATATGCGGTGTTCGGGGTGATTTCGGGCACAGGCGCGGGGGTGATTTCCGGTTCCGGCGTCTTTCCGTTGATGATCCGCATCGTGGGGCTGCTTTCCTCCACGCTTTCCACAACCGCGGCCGGGGTAACGACAGGCTCAGGCGTAACAGACGGCGCAGCCGTGCTCTGGACCGTAACAGCAAATACGGTCGTCATATAGATCAGCAAGGTCTTCATAAAGTCCATATATGCCACTCCCCTGACTGTGCCGGAATCATTCCGATTATACCAAACACGGGACTTAATGACAATCCCCGTTTTTTATGGTATGCTTACGGCAAATGCCGCAGGACCGCCGCGGCAGAAGCGTTTCACGGGAGATTTCCGGAGGGTGGTGTATGGAGCAGCTGGAAGCCGGTATCCTGGGCACCGTTTTTCGCAATGAGGAAAACGGCTGGTCTGTTATTACCGTCCGGGCCGGCCGGAATGAGACCACGGTCGTGGGAACACTGCCGGAGCTGAGCCCCGGGGAACAGGCGGTATTCACCGGGGAATGGATTGAGCATAAAACCTACGGCCGCCAGTTCCGCTGTGTTTCCTGTGAAATCCGGGTGCCGACCACGCTGCTGGGCATCGAACGGTACCTGGGCAGCGGGCTGATCCGCGGAGTCGGTCCCTCCACGGCTGTCCTGATTGTCCGCCATTTCGGGGAAGAGACGCTGACGGTCCTGTCCGAGCATCCGGAGCGGCTGACCGAAATCCCGGGAATCGGGAAAAAGCGCTGTGCCATGATCTCCGAAAGCTTCCTGGAGCACCAGTCCGCGCGCCGTGCCATGGTATTCCTCCAGTCTTACGGCATTCCACCGGCGCTTGCCGTCAAAATCAGCAAATTCTACGGGGACCAGACCCCCGATATCATCCGGCAGGATCCTTACCGCCTCTGTGATGACCTGGAAGGAGTCGGTTTCAAAACCGCGGACCGGATCGGTATCGCCCTGGGCGTTGCCCCGGACAGTGACAGCCGGATCCGGTGCGCCATCAAATACATGCTGCGGGAAGCTGCGGCTTCCTCCGGCCACATATATCTCCCGGAGGATGAGCTGTGCGCCTCCTCCGCGTCGCTGCTGCAGATTCCCCGGGACCTGTGTGCCCGGGCGCTGACTTCGCTGCTGATCAGCCGGGCGCTGATCGGGGAAAGCGACGGCGGGGACGATCCCCGCAGGGTTTACCTGCCCGCCTTCTGGCATGCGGAGCAGGAAGTTGCCCTGCGGATCCGGGAGCTGATGAGTGCCATCCGGCCGGATAAGTTTGCCGGTGCCGCCCGTGCAATCTCCGGCTTTGAAAAAAGCCACGGAATCCAGTTCTCCGCCAGCCAGCGCAAAGCCATCCGCCAGGCGCTGGAAAACGGGGTGTTTGTGATTACCGGCGGTCCCGGTACCGGAAAAACCACCATTATCAACTGTATTCTTGAGCTGCTTTCCGCGGATAACGACGTCATCCTCTGCGCGCCGACAGGACGCGCCGCCAAGCGCATGACCGAAGCCACCGGCTGCGAGGCAAAAACCATCCACCGGCTGCTGGAATACGGCGGTGAGGAAGGAATCTTTGCCCGGAACCAGGACCATCCGCTGGAGGCGGACTGTGTCATCGCCGACGAAGCATCCATGATCGACCTGATGCTGATGCGTTCACTGCTGCGGGCTGTTGAGCCCGGCTGCCGCCTGATCCTGGTCGGCGATGCGGACCAGCTTCCCAGCGTGGGCCCGGGCAACGTCCTGCGGGATATCCTGGACAGCGGCGCCGTTCCGTGCGTCCGCCTGACGGATATCTACCGGCAGAGTGAAGCCAGCCGGATTGTGGTGAACGCGCACCTGATCAACCAGGGGGAGATGCCCCTGCTGAATGAGAAGGGCACTGATTTCTTCTTTGAGCGGAAAACAGCGCTGGCTGACGCGGCTGATACGATTGTCGGCCTGATCACCCGCCGCCTGCCTGCCTACCTGGGCTATCCCGAAAAGGAGGCGGCTGCCCTGGCCATGCGGAACATCCAGGTGCTGGCCCCCGCCCGCAAGGGAGAATGCGGCGTGAATGTGCTGAACTCCCGCCTCCAGAACGCGCTGAATCCCGCCTCGCCGAAGGTTCCCCAGCTTCTCTGGGGTGAAACCGTGTTCCGCCGGGGGGACAAGGTCATCCAGACCAAAAATGACTACCAGCTGGAATGGATCCGGAATTCAGGCAGCGGCTGGGAGGAAGGTACCGGCGTTTTCAACGGGGATGTCGGCTTTATCACGGAGGTGGATGCGGAAAACAACACGCTCACCGTCCTGTTTGATGAAGACCGGGAAGTGGTCTACGAAGCCGGGGACCTGGAATCCCTGGAACCGGCCTACTGCCTGTCCGTCCACAAATCCCAGGGCAGTGAGTTTCCGGTTGTGATCATGCCGGTCACCGGCGGCCCGCCGATGCTCCTGACCCGGAACCTCCTGTATACCGCCCTCACCCGCGCCAGGTCCATGGTGGTGCTGGTCGGAAGCGAGGAGGTCATCCGCCGGATGGTGGAAAACAACCACGTGGCCCGGCGCTATACCGCCCTGGCCCGGCGCCTTTCCGAGGCAGGAGGCGCGGAATGAACCTGAATCCCTTTTTCGCCCCGTTCGGTGCCAACTGGCCTGCCGTCCGCGGTTTTGTCAGGGACCTCATCTGGCCGGACGGCGCCGTCTGCTGTGCCTGCGGGAAAATATCCGACGGGACACCGCTGTGCCCCGCGTGCCGTTCCGCCCTGCGCAGCGACGGATCCCTGTTCCGCTGGGAAAAGGAAGACCTCGGCGGCGGACTGACCGCCTGGTGGATGACCCCGCATACCGGAATTGCCCGCACGCTGGTGCTTCGCCTGAAGCATCGCGCGGAAGCCTGCATCGCAAAGGAACTGACAGCCCTGCTGCAGCCCCTGCCCAGGGACTTCAGCTTCCCGGAAGGAACCGTGGTCACCTGGGTTGCCATGCCGGAAAACCGCCGGCGGGACCGGATGATCGACCACGGCCGCCTGCTTGCGGAAGCGGTGTCGGAAGAGCTTTCCCTGCCCTGCCGTCCGCTGCTGGTCCGCCGGAAAACCCATGACCGGAACCAGGCCCGCCTGGGCCGGGAGGCGCGGCAGAAAAACCTGCGCTCCGCCTTCCTTCCCGCTGTGCAGATGGATTTCCCCGTCCTGCTGGTGGATGATGTGCTCACCACCGGCACCACTGCCCGCCGCTGTGCCGAGGCGCTCCTTTCCGGCGGAGCCTCGTCCGTAACGGTCCTCACAATGACCCGCGCCATGGGCGGCAGGCAGGCATAACCAGCCGGCGCCGCGGAAGCGGGCTGTGCTGTCCGGAATCGGAAAATGTTGACGAATAAGCGTTCCGGCGGTACAATGGTGGTTGGTCTTGATGTAATGACGATGGAGGGAAACCCGTGCTAGAGTGTATCGTTACCAAGTTCGGCGGCAGTTCTCTGGCCTCCGATGAACAGTTCCGCAAAGTCCGCAGTATTCTGGAGCTTGAGCCCACCCGGCGCTATCTGGTGCCCAGTGCCCCGGGCAAGCGCTTCCCCAATGACGAGAAAGTCACCGATCTCCTGTATAAGTGCCATTCCCTGGCCAGCGAAGGCAAATCCTTCAAGGAAGAATTTGCCAAGATCCGCGACCGTTATCTGGATATCGCCCGCGGCCTCCACCTGAAGGTGGATATCGAATCCCGGCTGCAGGAAGTCGAAGACGGCATCGCCTCCGGCAAAAACGCGGACTGGTGCGCCAGCCGCGGGGAATACCTTTGCGCGCTGCTGATGGCGGATTACCTGGGCTGGCGTTTCCTGGACGCTGCCGACGGCATCGTCTTCAACGATGACGGCCAGCTGAATGATGACAAAACCCAGGAAAAGCTTTCCGCCCTGCTGGCGGACGGCAAGTCCACCGTGGTTCCCGGATTTTACGGCGCCAAGGAAAACGGCGAAGTGCATACCTTCTCCCGCGGCGGCAGTGATATTACCGGCGCCCTCGTGGCCCGCGCCGCCAATGCCGATGTGTATGAAAACTGGACGGATGTTTCCGGTTTCCTGATGGCCGACCCCCGGATCATCGAGAACCCGGCCGAAATTTCCTCCATCACATATAAGGAGCTTCGTGAGCTGAGCCATATGGGTGCTTCCGTCCTGCATGAGGACGCGATGTTCCCCGTTCACCGCGCCGGAATCCCGACCAATATCCGCAACACCAACAAGCCCTATCATCCCGGCACAATGATCAGCAAGAACGCGCCGCATGAGGTTTCCGTTCCCACCATTACCGGCATTGCCGGCCACAAGGGATACAGCGTCATCAGCGTGGAAAAGAACATGATGAACAGCGAAGTCGGTTTCGGCCGCAAGGTGCTGTCCGTCCTGGAGGATGCCGGAGTTTCCTTCGAGCATATGCCGACCGGTATTGACAGCATGTGCGTGGTCGTCAACAGCGTAAGCCTCGCTCCCCACCGGGAGGAAATCCTCGCGAAGATCGAGGAGCTGGTGGACGGCAGCGGCAGCGTCTCCGTGAATGACAACATGTCCATCATCGCCACGGTCGGCCGCGGCATGGTGCACAACTGCGGTACCGCCGCGCGTCTTTTCTCCGCCATGAGCCGGGCCCGGATCAATGTCCGGATGATCGATCAGGGCTCCAGCGAACTGAGTATCATCGTCGGTGTCAACGACAGCGATTTTGAAGCAACCATTCACGCGATCTACCACGAGTTTGTGGAATGAGGGAAAAGCCATGAAGGTTCTCGTTACCGGTTACCGGGGCCAGCTGGGCTGGGAAGTGGTTCGTCTGCTCGAAGCGCGCGGGATTCCCTGCCGCGGGGTGGACCAGGAAGACTTCGACCTGACAAAGCCGGAGGATGTACTCGCCTACGTCCGGACATACGAACCGGACGTGATCGTCCACTGCGCCGCGTACACAAACGTGGACAAAGCGGAAACTGAGCCGGAAATCTGTGCCGCCGTCAACGCCATGGGTACGCTCCACATGGTGCGCGCCGCGCTGAGTGTCGGCGCGAAGATGGTCTACATCTCCACGGACTATGTTTTCCCCGGAACCGGTGACACGCCGTATGACATCGGCGACGCCTACGGCCCGAAGAACGTATATGGGGTCAGCAAGGTCCAGGGCGAGGATGCCGTCCGTTCCCTGGTCAAGCGCTTCTTCATCCTGCGTACCAGCTGGGTCTTCGGAAAGCACGGCACCAATTTTGTCCGCACGATGCTGCGCCTCGGCGCCGAGAAAAAGGAGCTTCGCGTGGTCAGCGACCAGGTCGGCTCCCCCACCTACGCCGTGGATCTCGCCCGGGTGATCTGCGATATGATCCCCACCGAGAAATACGGAATCTACCATGTCCGCAATGAGGGCTTCGTCTCCTGGGCGGATTTCGCATCCATGATCATGGAGAAGGCCGGCCTCCCCTGCCGGATTGTTCCGGTCCCCACCTCCGAGTATCCCGCCCTGGCCCGGCGGCCCCTGAACTCCCGGCTGAACGGTAGCAAACTGCAGGAATCCGGGTTTGCCCCGATGCCGTCCGTGGAAGACGCGCTGGACCGGTTCCTGGCGGAACTGAGTGAAGACTGAGAATGCATGGCGGGAATCCGGAAAACCGGATTCCCGCCTTTTTTATCCCCGGATTTGTCCGAAGGAGGAACACAGTATGGAAACCATTGCCGGTGAATGGATCATGAAAGGCTGCCGGCGTTCCGATCCGGAATGCCTGCATTCCCCGGAGGACCTGCTCGCCCTGGTCCGGAAGGTCGGTTTCCTGCCCCTCTTTTCCAACGGTATTCCCGGTTTTTCCGTGGAGGAGCATACCCCGCCGGCCGACTGGTGGACCGGCAGTTCCCTGGACCCGTGGGACTGGCGCCAGCTGCTGGCGCCCCATCCCGATATCGCCTACGGGAAATTCTTTGACCGGAAAGCCGGCTTTGTCTCCCGGGAGTGGTTCCCCTGCTTTGCCAATTACCGCCGGGACGGCTATGACTGGGAAGGCATGTATGAGGACGGCCGGATGACCAGCCGCTGCAAAAGGATCCTGGATGTACTCGACCTGGATGAAAACGCGGCAGGCCGGGCTATGCTGTCCGGGGACCTCCGGAAACAGGCCACGCTGGAAAAGGGCTTTGAAGGCGCCCTGACCGACCTGCAGATGAAGACATTCCTGGTCATGGGTTCCTTCCGCCGGCGGCGGAACCGGCAGGGGGAGGAATACGGCTGGCATGTGGCCGAAATGATGACCCCGGAAACAAAATGGAGTTACGATGAAGTCAACGCCTGCGATGAAAAGCCGGCGGAATCCTGGAACCGGATCACGGAACAGGTCCGGAAGCATTTCCCCGGTGCTTCCGTTCCGGAAATCCGGAAAACCCTCGGAATCCGGTAATGACTTCCCGATACGGCAAAGCCCGCCTGCACTGTGCGCAGGCGGGCTTTGCTTTGTTCTCAGAAGAAACGGACGGTCTCCGCCAGGTCCTTCCGCGGCCGCGGGGCAGGATTCTCGGCCCGCTTGCCGACAGCGATCACGGACATGATCTCCTCGTTCTCCGGAATGCCCAGCTTTTCACGGATCACATCCGCATCCCGGATTCCCATGATCAGGGTGTCATACCCGCGGTTCCGGGCAGCCAGGATCAGGTAGGCGTCATGCAGTCCCAGGTCATAGGCGCCCCAACCGTTCCCGATTTCATTGGTGGGCGTTCCGTCGCTGAAACCCACGACGTTCCGGACATAGGTGGTCACAACCAGGGAAGCATTCGCGGAGCTGCTCCGGTTGAAGGACGGAAGGGCTTCCGCACGCAGTTCCTCCAGCTTTTCAGGTGTTTCCAGGACATAGCAGCGGGATGTCTGCTGGTTCTTCCAGGATGGCGCCTGCCGCGCTTCAGACAGGATCAGCTCCAGCTCCTCCCGGGGTACCGCGGCTTCGTATTTCCGGATGCTCCGGCGTTCGGCAATCAGTTCGGTAAACTGCATGGTGGATTCCTCCTTTTTTATTTTTCCCCGGTCGTATCCGGCCGGAGTTCAATTCCGTTGCTCTTCAGGCCCTTCCGGAAGTCCTCCGGAACCGGTGCGCGGAAACACAGCTCCCTGCCGGTCCGCGGATGAACCAGCCGCAGGGAATACGCGTGCAGCATCAGGCAGGGAACCGCGGCTCCCTTTTCATATCCGTACAGCGGATCGCCGCATACCGGATGGTGGATGCTGCGCATATGCACACGGATCTGGTGGGTCCGGCCGGTCAGGATATGCACATCCAGCAGGGTGCAGTTCCGTCCCTCCGCGACCGCGCGCCATTCAGTCACCGCTTCCCGGCCTTCCGGATCCACAGCCATCTTCTTGCGGTCTTTTTTGCTGCGCCCGATCGGCGCTTCCACGCGTCCTTCGGTTTCCTTCAGCGTGCCTTCCACCATCGCCAGGTAATGCTTCTCGATCTTCCGGTCCTTCAGCATTCCGCTCAGCGCTGTCTGGGTTTCGTCATTTTTGGCGACCATCATCAGTCCGCTGGTATCCTTGTCCAGCCGGTGCACAATGCCCGGCCGCAGTTCGCCGCCAATTCCGCTCAGGGACGACAGCCGCGCCAGCAGCGCGTTCACCAGCGTTCCGTCCTCATGGCCTGCGGCCGGATGCACCACCATGCCGCGCGGCTTGATGACCACCGCCAGGTCATCATCCTCATAGAGCACCTCCAGCGGGATATCCTCCGCCTGCGGAGCCGCCTCGCGGGGGGCCGGAACCGTCAGCACAACCGTCCGGCCTTCCGCCGCTTTGGTCCCTGCCTTCCGGCATTCCTCGCCGTCCACCCGGCAGTATCCCGCCTCCATCAGGGCGGCTGCCCGGCTGCGGCTCAGCCCGGAGGCTTCGCTCAGCTGGATATCCAGCCGCCGTCCGTCGCTCCGGATCCGGATCTCCTTCTCTTCCATTCCCGACTCCTTTTCACTTCGTACGCAGCAGGCTGAGTGCCGTCAGCGCGCAGCCGATGCACAGGAACGAATCCGCCACATTGAATATCGCAAACCGGACAAACAGCACTTCGATCATGTCCGGCACAAAGCCGGTCGCAAACCGGTCGACCATGTTCCCGGCCGCACCGCCCAGCATCATCATCAGGCCGGTCATCGCCAGGGCCGGAATGTTTTTCTTCCGCAGGGACAGGAACGCGCCGGCAATAATGACCAGGCTCAGGACGCCCAGCAGCCACGGATGGCCGCTCAGCATGGAGAACGCCGCACCGGTATTCTCCGCATAGCGCAGCCGGACGACTTCCGGGATCAGCGGGATCCCCTCCGGCGGTATCCCGCCGGCCAGGATCTTCGTCACCCGGTCCGCGGCAAATACTGCCGCGGCAATCAGCCACATGGCTTTTTTCTTCACTGTACGCCTCCGTCCGCCGCAGCGGTCTTTTCTTCATTCAGCTTTTCCATCCGGGCGTTCAGCTTCCGCATCACCTTCAGCGATTCAGCCAGCACATCCCGGTCCTTCAGCAGCGGATCCCGCAGCATCAGGGATACCGGCGGCCGCGCCGTCAGTCCCAGCCGGCCGTCCGTTTCGGCGATGGCCTGCAGGAACAGGGCCGGATTCGGGATATACCGTTCATCCAGCTTCATCATCACGCCGCCCTTCCCGCGGGAGATCTGGCTGATTCCCATCCGGTTGCACAGCCCGCGCAGCTGGCTGACGTCAAGCAGCGTGTTCACCACTGCCGGCATCTCGCCGTAGCGGTCGATCAGCTCGTCGGTCACGTCCACGCGCTCCTCGTCGGTCGTAATGGATGCGATCCGCTTGTACATCTCCATGCGCTGCTTTTCCTCGGACACATATTCGCCCGGCAGGAAAGCATCCACCTGCAGGTCCACCCGGGTTTCCAGTTCCCGTGTCACCCGCTTTCCCTGCACCTCCGCCAGAGTTTCCTCCATCAGGCGGCAGTACATGTCGTAACCGACCGTCGCCAGGTGCCCGTGCTGCTCCGGCCCCAGGATATTTCCGGCGCCGCGGATCTCCAGGTCGCGCATGGCGATCCGGAAGCCCGCGCCGAACTCCGTGAATTCCCGGATGGCGGTCAGCCGCTGCTGCGCTGTCTCGGAAAGGATCTTGTCCATCCGTACGGTAAAGTACGCGTATGCCTGCCGGTTGCTCCGGCCGACCCGGCCCCGCAGCTGGTACAGCTGGCTGAGGCCGAAGCGCTCCGCGTCATAGACGATCAGGGTGTTCGCGCTGGGAATATCCAGTCCGTTTTCGATGATGGTCGTGCACAGCAGCACGTCGTAGCTGCCGGAGTAGAAGTCCATCATCACGTCCTCGAGCTGGTGCTCCCGCATCTGCCCGTGGGCAATCCCGATGCGCGCTTCCGGTACCAGGGCCCGCAGGCGTTCGTGGAACTTCTCAATGCTGCGGACCCGGTTGTACAGGAAATAGACCTGTCCGCCGCGGCCCAGCTCCCGGAGGATCGCGTCCCGGATCAGCGCGTCGGAATACTCGGTTACCACCGTCTGCACGGGAATCCGTTCCTCCGGCGGCGTTTCCAGCACGCTCATGTCCCGGATTCCCGTCATGGACATATGCAGGGTCCGCGGGATCGGGGTGGCGGACAGCGTCAGCACGTCCACCTGCCGCTTCATGTTCTTGATAACTTCCTTATGGGCCACGCCGAAGCGCTGCTCCTCGTCCACAATCAGCAGCCCCAGGTTTTTGAACTTCACGTCCTTCGCCAGCATGCGGTGGGTGCCCACCAGGATATCAATATCCCCGGCCGCCAGCTTCTCCAGGACCTCCCGCTGCTGTTTCGGCGTCCGGAAGCGGGACAGGAAATCCACCCGCGCGCCGGTATGGCGGAAGCGTTTCACAATCGTGTTGTAGTGCTGCTGCACCAGGATCGTGGTCGGCGCGAGCAGCGCCACCTGCTTGTTGTCCGCAATGGCCTTGAATGCCGCCCGGAGGCTGACCTCCGTTTTGCCGTAGCCGACGTCGCCGCACAGGAGGCGGTCCATGTTGCGGTCGCTCTCCATGTCCTCCTTGATTTCCCGGACGGAGCTGGCTTGGTCAGCCGTCAGCTCCCAGGGGAATTCATCCTCAAACTCCCGCTGCCATTCCGTATCCGGGGAGAACGCGTATCCGGTGTTCCGGCTGCGCTCCGCGTACAGCTCCTTCAGGTCGAAGGCCAGCTCCTTCAGGCTATCCTTGACCTTGCCCTTCTGCCGCTCCCATTCCCGGCCGCCCAGCTGGTTCAGCTTCGGCGGCTGGTTCGGGTTGCCGATATACCGCTGCACGCGTTCCAGCTGTTCCACCGGCACATACAGCTTGTCGCTGCCCGCGTACTGGATCAGCAGGTAATCCCGCCAGGTGCCTTCACTCTGGATCCGGGTGGTTCCCTGGTAGATGCCGACGCCGTGGTCCTCATGCACCACATAATCGCCGACCTTCAGGTCCGTAAAGGTGGAAATCCGTTCCCCGGAATGCTTCCGGCTCTTGCTCTTCCGGTATCCCTCGCCCCAGATATCCGCATCGGATACCACAACGGTCCCGCCGTCCCGGAGCACAAATCCGCTGCGCAGCGTGATGGGCAGGATCACGGCCTCTCCCGGCGCCGCGCGCCGGCCTTCTTCGCTGAATACCGCCTTTTCACCCAGCTCCGCCAGGCTTTCCTGCAGGCGTTTTCCGCGGGATGATCCGCCGCTCAGCAGGTAAATCCGGTATCCGGCTTCCCGCCATTTGGCCAGGTCATTCCGCAGCAGGCGGATCTGTCCGCCGTAGCCGGGCACCCCGGCCGCGTCCAGCGTAATTACGCGTTCCGGTTTGATCCCGCCCAGGGAAAGCAGCATCTCTGTCAGCAGCGCCACGGGGCGGGTTCCGGTTTCCTTCAGGATCCTGTCCCAGTCCGTCATCAGGGTTTCCTGCTCCCGGACCGCCTCGCCGCGTTCCATGGCGGACGTCAGGTCCTGCGCGAAGCCCTGCAGCCGCTCTTCCACCCGGGTCCGCAGCCGGTCCGGCTCGCACAGCAGGACCAGGTCCGGTTCAAACCAGTCACAGACACTGCCGGTCTTCTCCGTCAGCACGGAAATCCATGCCCGCATTCGCCGGAACGGAATGCCGCCTTCCAGCTGGTCCGCGTCATTCACCAGCCGTTCCATCCGCCGGGCTTTCTCGCTGTTCTCCGCCTCCCGGTAATTCTTTTCCCGGACGGCGGGCGCCAGACGGCTGTCAAACAGCTCCGCGTCATCCTCATCGTCCGGCAGCGGCGGCAGTGAATCCAGCAGGGATTCCGTCACCGCGGGACGCTGTGAGGCGTCTGCGTCCAGCACCTTCCGCATCCGCCCTGCCGCGGCAGCGTATTCCGCATCCGCCAGCAGCGTTTCACAGGCCGGGGCGATCCGCGCCTCTGCCGTATCTCCCAGGCTGCGCTGGCTGATTGCGTCAAACTCCCGGACACTGTCGATCTCATCATCAAAGAACTCGATGCGCAGTCCCTGGCTGAGCGCCGGCGGATAAACGTCCAGGATGGATCCGCGCAGGGCGAACTGGCCTTTGCCCTCCACCATGCCGACCCGGTCATACCCCATCCGTGCCAGGCGCGCGCAAAGAGCGGAGGGAGCAATCATGTCTCCCGCCTTCAGCGTCATGCATGCTTTCCGGAAAGGTTCCGGCCGCGCCATCCGCAGTGCCATGGCTTCCGCTCCGGTACACAGCACGCGGACATCCCCTGCCGTCACGGCAGTCAGCGCCTCCAGGCGCCGCCAGCTGCTTTCCTGGCTGCCGACCGCGCGCGTCAGGTCAATTTCCCCGCCGGGCAGGAACGCGCCGTCATCTCCCGTCATCTGGCGCACATCGTCCGCCGCCCGGGCTGCTTTCAGGTCATTCTCCATGACCAGCAGTGTTTTCTTTCCCGCCCGGGCCGCCCCGCAGGCGATCACCGCCGCCAGGGTTGCGTTCACGCCGCTCAGCGCGACGGTCTTTCCGGCTTTCAGTCCGGTCAGTTCATCCAGTCCGGGAATCTGTATCTCTTCCAGCAAAGCGCTTCCTCACTTCCTGTTGCCCGTGTTCATTGCCGTATTGATCCCGCTGCGCACCCAGACAAGGGCGCTTTCTGCCGCGTGGTCAAATGCCTGCTCCATCCGTTCCCGTTCTTCCCCTTCGCAGCGGCCCAGCACCCATTCCACCAGGTCCGCCCCCGCGGGCCGGTCCCCGGTCCCGATGCGGATCCGCGGAAAGTCCTGGGTCCCGATACAGCCGATAATGCTTCGCATGCCGTTGTGCGTGCCGGCTCCGCCGTTTTTCCGGATCCGGATGCTGCCAGGCGCCAGGTCGATATCGTCATAGATCACCATCAGCCGTTCCGGACCGCACCCGTACCGCCGGAGCAGCCGCTTCACACACTCCCCGCTGTGGTTCATATAGGTCGTCGGTTCGCACAGGATAATCTCCCGGTCCCCGTCCGCCGCTTTCGCGGTCATTCCCTTCAGCAGGAGCCGCTTCCGCAGGGAAACCCCCAGCTTCCCGGCCAGCTTTTCCATCACGTCAAATCCCGCGTTGTGCCGGGTGTGGGCATACTTTTCCCCCAGGTTTCCCAGCCCGACAATCAGGTAGATTTCCTTTCCCATACCATACTCCCCAAAAACACCTTTTGGCGAAGAAGAGCTTCTCCTTCGCTGTGCACAGTTTCTCATGTTTTCCATATACTGTCAAGAACAGAAGCAGTACTTTCAAAATCCGCCCGTTGGTGATATGATGCGTACCATAGAAACGCTGAGGCGGGAGGAAGAATCATGAACCTGATCATCCCGAAAGACTACAATCCCGTACTGGACCTGCGGGATACCGAGATTGCCATCAAGCTCGTCAAGGACTTCTTCGAAACGGAGCTTGCCCGCGCGCTGAACCTCACCCGTGTTTCCGCGCCGATCATGGTCACGCCGGAGAGCGGCCTGAACGATAACCTCAACGGGGTGGAGCGTCCCGTTTCCTTCGATGTGCTCGAAACCGGCCGCCAGGTGGAGATCGTCCACTCCCTGGCCAAGTGGAAGCGACAGGCGCTGAAGACCTACGGCTTTTCCGTCGGCGAAGGCCTCTATACCGATATGAACGCCATCCGGCGCGATGAGATCACCGACAACATCCACTCCATTTTCGTGGACCAGTGGGACTGGGAGCGGATCATGGCGCCTTCCGAGCGCAATGAGGCCTTCCTGCGGGATATCGTCAACCGGATTTACCTGACCCTGCGCAAGACCGAGGGCTTTGTCTGCGCCCACTATCCGCACATCAAGCCGGAGCTTCCGGACAATATCACCTTCATCACCACCCAGGAACTCGAAGACCGGTATCCGGACCTCTCCTCAAAAGAGAGGGAATATATGGCAGCCAGGGAATACGGCGCCGTATTCCTGATGCAGGTGGGCGGTGCCCTGCGCAGCGGAAAACCGCACGACGGCCGTGCCCCGGACTATGACGACTGGAACCTGAACGGCGATATCCTGCTCTACGATCCGCTGCTGGACATCTCCCTGGAGGTTTCCTCCATGGGCATCCGCGTGGATCCGGACGCCCTGCGCCGCCAGCTGAAGATCCGCGGCTGCGAGGAGCGCGCGGAGCTGCCCTTCCAGAAGGCGCTGCTGAACGGCGAGCTGCCCCAGACCATCGGCGGCGGCATCGGCCAGAGCCGCATGTGCGTCTACTTCCTCCGCAAAGCCCATGTGGGCGAGGTGCAGGCCAGCCTCTGGCCCGAAGATGTCCAGGAAGCCTGCCATAACGCCAACATCCCGCTGCTGTAAGAAACTTTTCTCGCAAATATCTGTATTTTTATGTGTTACTCATATCAAAAATTTCTATACGATCCTCTTTTGCTCCATGTGAAACAAGACATATTATTTCATTATTTTGAATTAAAATGTCTTTGATATAACCATCTTCTGGTCTGGATAAAAAATACGTGAAATAATTATCTTCGTAGTCTCCATATATATCATATCGCTTTATTAAGTATCCATTTTCGCTTTCTGATACTTGATAGTATAAATATTGTCCATGGCTATCAATTGACAACATCAGCCTCCCAATTCTTGAGTCAAATAACACGACATCCTCTTTTAAGCTTTGAAGATCTCTATGATGCAAAGCAGATCCCTCTTGTAAATCATTTACAAAATATATATCATTCGTGTTTGGTATCCTTATACAAATTTCTGGAAAGTTTGTTGAAATTTCTTTAATTATCAAGCTGGATTCAATTCCATAAATCAGAAAACATTTGTCCGCCGAACGCGCATAAATCCATGTTGAGGCAAACCCAACAAAATCGATTGGCATGCTTAGGACTGGTAATAATTCATCTTTATCTTCACAATAATAAAGCAACATATTATCTTTCTTAACAAACAGCAAATTATCTATCGCCTTTATAACAATATTGGTATTTTCAGAAAGATATTCTTCTATCGAGTCCGGAAGCGGACTAAAGTTATTTGTCAACGGATCAAATAAAGAATAATGTCTCTTTTCAGGATAATTTGTGAAACTCTTATCTACGAAGCATATGAGAATTCGATTTAAATAGCACCCCTCAAACATAGAATAATGTGGCTCTTTGGATATTTCTGTTAATACTCCATTATGGTACTTGCACAATTCCGCGCGGTCTCCAAAGATAGACTTAGAATTAATTATGTAGTATATAGATTCATTACAACTGATCACTTCTTTGTTATCAACATTGGCAATATGTATCATTGATCGTTCTCCTATACAATTATTTGTTGCGAATATGTATAATAATAGAATAATAATGGTCTTGTGCTTGACCTTTTCTCTGACTATGCATAATTTTTCTTGCATTACATTTCACCCATTTCGAATTGACAAGTTTCTATATGTAACATTACGACTTAATCAGTTTGTCCTCAAAGATTATTATTCCTTCCAAAACTCTCTATTCCCTTAACGGCTTATCTCATATTAGTTAAGATGCTGATCAACCAATTTGGATAAACAATCATGCATCACACCCGGATGAAAGTGGTATATTGAAATATCTAAAATACCTTTATACAAATCTGAATCAGTAGGAATGCTCCTCAATAAAACATTGCAAACAGCATGTGCACAATTGAAAAATATAAGATCATATCGCAGTTCCTTTTGTCGGGCCTTCATTGTCAATGCTTCATTATGACTTTTTGCATAATCTCCGGTGAGATATATATAATCATCATAATCGCCTGCATATATAGAAGAATCACTTAATGTTGTATTTAATTTAGATAAAAATTCATCATTTGGCATATCTTTACTAAATGATATAGGTTCCCCATTCTTCCCTCTTATTTCTTCATAAATAACTATACCATTTCCACTAATAGGACTTAGCAATGAGCCAAATAGTACGTTTGCCCCCATATTTAACAATTCAGAAGAAAACAAGCCTGTTCTTCTTGCTCCCCAATAAAAATAATACCATCTATTTTCTGCATCTTGTACTAAAAGTGATGCATGAGTAAATGATGTTCTATCTGTTATCCAGATTGCATCAAACCCATCGAAATCAGTTAGATTAACTGGTTGACAACTACAATATTGATATACATTTCCTTTCAAGAGACTGTCCGCATTCAAAAACCTCTGCCACACAGGATTGTAGTACCTGCTCCGCAGGTAGTACATCCCCGTCTCGGTATCATAGATGTATCCCCGGTACCGGAACGGCTGAATTGTGCCTACCGTTGACGCCAGTGTTCCCGTCGTCGCGAGCACTCTGCCCCAGGCGTCATAGACGTATCTGACGACCTCGGTTCCCGAACTGTTCACCAGCCCCAGTACGTCTCCCTGCAGGCTGTACACATACGCGTACTTCGTTCCGGCATAATCCACGATCGCTGGCCGGTTCTGCGCATCGTAGAAGAAGTGCAGCGCTGTGCTCCCCCGGACCATGTGTACCAGGTTGCTTCCGTGCAGCGTGTAGTTCGTCACCGTGTTGCCCACCGTCTTTCGGATTCGCAGTCCATCTGCATTGTAGAGGAAGGTGGCGGTAGTGCCGGACTTGGACATCTGCTTGAGCTGCCGGCCATTCTCCCAGGTGTACGTCCAGGTGGTGTCATTGGTGGGGTTGCCAATGACATCGTAGGT
>JAFRTK010000028.1 GCA_017427165.1 Clostridia bacterium | reverse complement strand
TCCTGCTCTTGCGGCCATGCCTGCGTTTTCCGCAGAGCGGACAAGAGCCGCATTCCTGAACCGGCGGATACCCGATTCCCGGAAGCTGGACACCCTGCTGATCAGCAAGCTCCGGACTGCCGGACTTTCAGAGCTTCCGGATCTTTCCGAAGGACTGGAGAACGCCCTGAAAAAAGCAGTTTCTCTATGTTCCTCCCGGGATCAGCTGCTGCAGTATCTGTCCACCCGCCGCTATCCGGGGGCCCGGATCAGCCGGCTGATGGCTGCGGCAATGCTGGACCTTACCCGTGCGCGGCTGGAATCGCTTGCACCCCCTGACCGCACACTGCTGCTTTCACTCCGGAAAGGCACTTCCCTCAGTGACCGCTGGAAAGACCTGCCCGTGCGCATCCACACCTCTCCGGCGGAATGGAAAAAAGCCGCGGATCCGGAAGATCTCGCGGCCTGGAGGCTGTGGGCCGTTTGCTGCGGCCTGCCTGATTCGATTCCATACTCTGAAAAGATTTATACTGAATGATTCATGTCTGACAGGATTTTCCGGGCGACATGGACACCGCTGGCACTGGCATGGGAGAGGCTGTGCGTTACACCGCTCCCGTCACCGATCACATAAAGACCGCGGTACTGTGTTTCCAGGTTTTCATCAAGTTCCACTTCCATATTGTAGAATTTCACTTCCACACCGTACAGAAGCGTATCATCATTCGCCGTACCCGGCGCGATTTTGTCCAGTGCATAGATCATCTCGATGATTCCGTCCAGGATCCGTTTCGGAATCACAAGGCTCAGGTCTCCGGGAGTAGCGGTCAGTGTCGGTGTGACAAATGAACCGGCAATTCTTCCCGGCGTGCTTCTCCTGCCGCGGACCAGATCCCCGAACCGCTGGACGATTACGCCTCCGCCCAGCATATTGCTGAGCCGGGCAATGGATTCGCCATATCCGTTTGAATCCTTGAAGGGTTCCGAAAAGTGCTTGCTCACCAGCAATGCGAAATTGGTGTTGTCCGTATGCCGGGCAGGATCCTCGTAGCTGTGGCCGTTCACCGTTACAATTCCGTTTGTATTTTCACTGACCACCGCGCCATGGGGATTCATGCAGAATGTACGCACCAGGTCTTCGAATTTGGCGGTGCGGTATACGATTTTGCTTTCATACAGTTCGTCTGTCAGGTGGCTGAAAACAGCTGCCGGAATTTCCACGCGCACCCCGATATCCACCCGGTTGCTGTGTGTCGGAATTTTCATTTCCCGGCATACGCCTTCCATCCATTTGCTTCCGCTCCGGCCAACCGAAACAACACACTGCGCAGCTTTCACGGTTTTCCCGTCATCGAGCGTCACTTCAAATCCGCCCTCCGTTTTCCGGATTGCGGATACGGCTGTCCCGAAGAAAAAGTGTACCTTGTCCTTCAGCTCGTGATAGAGATTTTCCAGCACCACATAGTTGATATCCGTTCCCAGATGGCGCACCTGCGCGTCAAGCAGGTGCAGTCCATGCTGAAGGCACATCTGTTTGATTGCGCTGTTGGCGGTGGAGTAAAGCTTTGTCCCTTCTCCGCCATACTGCAGATTGATGGAATCCACATACTTCATCAGTTCCATTGCCCGGCTCTTGCCGACATGCTCATGCAGGCTTCCGCCGAAATCATTGGTCAGATTGTATTTCCCGTCAGAAAACGCACCGGCGCCTCCGAATCCGCTCATGATCGAGCAGGTTTTGCACCGGATACAGCTTTTGACTTTTTCCCCGTCAATCGGGCACTTCCTGCGGTCCAGCGGATTTCCCAGCTCGTATACCGCAATTTTCATCGCGCGGCCGGTATCCCGGGTCAGTTCATAGGCAGTGAAAATTCCGCCCGGTCCGGCACCGATAATCAGGACATCATAATCCATTTTGACAAACCCCTTGCTGCATTGAACTCTGTACGGATTATATCATTCTTTTCGGGAAAAGCAAATTTACATTCCATCCTGTTCATAGTATAATATAATTTGTATATTTGTCCCCTGTCGGGAAAAGGAGTGTTGTGCTTTGGCGCGCAGGCTGATTTGCTTTCTGATGTTCATCGTTCTGCTGGTTCCGGCTGCCGCATCGGCGTCCGATACTGCCTGGGCAGATGAATTCAAAAATCAATATGAACGGAATCCTGTTCCCTTTGAGATTGTTCCGTGGGATGAGCTTCCGCCGGATAACCCGGACCAGCATCATTATCTCCTGCTGGTTCTGGATCAGAAAAACAGGGACGCGCGTCCGGACGATGCACGAAATCCATCTGAATCCGCCGGAAAGCATAAGGATGACTGGGGCAATACCGATGGAATTGTGATCCTTACCCTGGATACCCGTGCCAAGCGGATCATGCTGACTTCCATCATCCGGGATGCGATTATTCAGAAGCCCAACAGCACCGAAAACACCAAGCGGTACGGCCGGATCAACTATGTATACAATGATTACGGGCCTGAAGCCCTGTGCAGGCTGATCGGTGAGCACCTGGGCTTCCGGATTGAAAAGTACATGATGTTCACATTTTTCCAGGTCCGTGACGTTGTTGCGCTGCCGGTCCTGGGCGGCAGTGTGGATGTACAGCTGAGTTCGGCTGATATCAGCTATCTCCGGAATAACTACGAGGTGGATCCCGGCTGGGTGGTTTCCGTGGACGGGCAGTATGATATTGCCCGGAACAGGAGAGCGCCGGAAGGCCTTTACCGGCTGAAGCCATGGGCTGCAGTCCTCTATATGCGGATCCGGAAGGATAACAGCCAGGGAGACCTGATGAGAACCCAGCGTGCCCGGAATGTCCTCAGCGCGCTGGCGGACAAATGCCGCGGTTTCTCCCTGGATGAAGCCAATGCGCTGGCCAATGAGCTGGCAAGCCTCAGCAACAAAACCAACATGTCGGCACAGGATTTGCTCGAAGCTGCCGGATATGCATGGCAGCTGCGGAACTGCACCATTGAAGAGCTCCGTATTCCGGCCGATGGCGACAGCCGGCCGATCTGGTTCGCCGGGATGGCTGCCAGGGAAATCAACTGGCCGGAAGCCCGCATCAAGATGCAGGATTACCTGCAGAACAGTTTCCTGGTTATGGATGATGACGATGAATAACGAAAGGTTAGCGACGGATGAAATGCCCTGAATGCGGTCAGTGGAACCGTGCTTCCATGCCTCACTGTACCCGCTGCGGTACTCCCCTGAATATTGATGCTTCCTCCCGCGTGGCCTGGAAAGACACACTCCGGGACGGCGATGCTTCCACTGCTTACCTGCGTGCCGATGAGTTCGGCATGGTGGATGATACACCGGACTCCCGGGATACACTGGCGGGAGAGATGCAGGACCTGAAGCGCCGTAAAAAGCGGGGTGCTGAACTGAAAAGGCAGCTGAAGGATGAAACAACCCGTTTTCAGCAGCCGGTCCGTAAACCGGCCGATGAAAACGCCGATCCGGCAGCGGCAGCAGCCGGACATCCGGCGAGCCATGTATCCTCGTATTCCGATGCGGAAATGCGCCGGGAATCGGAAGTCCGCCACCGCGTCCGCTTTATGGACGACGCCGGAACCTTTATCGAGCCCCGGTCCTATGATCCGATCCTTCCGGAATACCCCGGCGCCGGCCGGAGCCGTTCCGTCACGTATACCTCCGCTTTTTCACCGTACGGATCCCGTGACGGACGAACCATTTTCCGCCGGATTGCGGTCATCGTCCTGGTCCTGGCCATTCTCGGCGGCGGCGGTTATTTCGCCTGGACCCGCCTTTTTGCCAGCCGGCAGCCGCATTTCAACACGGATGCAATTATCACATCCACAGTGGCCGGTGATCTTGCCGCGCATACCATTCTGATACCCGGCGAGGAAGGAACTTCCATATATATCAAGGAACTCCATGCCAGCTATGTGGTTGTGGACGGTTACGCGACCATTGAAATTCCGGACCATACCTGGTATGACAATCTGGAAGGCACACTGGGCGAAACCATGGATGTTACGCTGACTCCGTTCCTGAAAAATTCTTCCGGCCGCCAGACCCCCCTGGACCTGATTACGTACACCATTGCCATTCCGCTCAGCCCCCTGACTCTGGTAGAGCCCCGCGCCCCGCGGAGCACCGTATCCACCACCATGACCAATATCATTCTCAATGTCCGTCCCGGCTCCAAGGTCACCATGAACGGTGACGATTACAGCGATACGGTGAGTATGGATGGTGAATTGAGCATTAACGCACCGGTCCAGCCGCAGGGTGATAATATATATGAGATTGTCGTCCGTGCCCAATACTGCCGTGAGAACTCCCTTACGCTGGTCATTTACCGCGCAAAGCAGGATATTACGCTGGACCTTGCAGCCGGAACAGTCACATCCACATATAACAATACCCTGACGGTCAACGGCACTACGGTTCCCGGTGCATATATCAACGTGCTGAGCAAATCTTCCGACCTGGATATCTCACAGGTGGATTCCACCGGCCAGTTCTCCTTTGTCGCCCATTTTGACCATATCGGGGACAACACGATTTCCATTGTGGCTGAAATGGAAGGCCGGAAGCCGACCCGTGTGGACCATGTCGTCTATTATGTCCCGACCGCTGATGAGTATACACCCAAGGCTTATACACTGTCTGATTCCGATTACAGTGAACTGCTGGGCAATATTGAAGCCCGCAGCAAAATGGGAACGATCTACCGGGTAACAGGGTATATTACTTCCATCGAATCCCAGAAACCCCAGATTGCAATCATCAATACCAGCGAGGACGGCAAATCACGGCCTGTTTACATTGTGAACAAGTCCAAGACCACATGGGAAATGGGAAATTACTACCGGCTTTATGCGGATGTTTACGGCTCCTACGGTACAATGCCCGCCATGTATGTCCGCTATACCTATACAAAGTAACTGCCATTCCGGAAGAGAGGAGAAATACAGATGAAACGGTTCCTGTCTGTCCTTTCGGCATTTCTCATCCTGTTCAGTGCTGTCCGGACATGCCTGGCGGATCCGCTTATGCTGGACACCGATCTGGCGGATACGCTGACCGTCCTGTATAATCCGGATGACCCGTCTGCCGGTTCCTATACTTATTCCTACCGGTATCCGCACATCGCGGAAACCGAACCGGACGCGGACAAAATCAATCCGTTTTATGCGGACCAGGTGTACACCCTGGAAACCAACATTCATTTCATGGCGGACGGATATGTGGATTCCGGAAAATCCGTTGCGGTGAATGTTTCCTATGAATGCACCTGCAACAATGATCAGTTTTTTTCCGTCCTGATCCGGAAGGAATCCGTCATCGGAGATATGGTCCGCTGTGTATGGACGGGACATACCTTTTCCAGGCAGGACGGTTTATCGGACGCCACATTCGATCTGCCCCGTCTTCTCGGCATCCTGAAAGCCGGGGAACAGGATGAGTACCAGCTGGCCCGGCAGACGGAAAAGGCCGGCCGGATTGTCCGTGAAATGATCATGGACCAGATTGCTGAAAATCCCGGCAGCCTTCCTTATTTTGATGACTTCACGGAAGAGGACCTGCTGGATGTCTTTTATCCGGAAGAGGATTTTTACCTGAATGCGGACGGAAACCCGGTGTTCTACCTGGAGCCGGGCATCGCGGCGGAGGAGTCTGCCGGTTACCTGGTTTTTCCGGTAAGGCTCGAGGATATCGCTGATGAACTGTAATACAGGAAAAAGACAGTGGTTTCTCCCGGTCCGCAGTATAATGGCTTTATTATCAGAGGAAAGAAGGGTTTTCTCATGCTTGATATCAAAGTGACACTCACCCAGACCCCGAAACAGAAGCCTGTGGATGAATCCGCCCTCGGATTCGGACGGATCTTCACCGATCATATGTTCCTGATGGATTATGAACTCGGAGTCGGCTGGCATAATGCACGTATTGTCCCCTATGGTGATTTCCCGATTGATCCTGCCGCCATGGTGCTCCATTACGGCCAGGCCATTTTCGAAGGGTGCAAGTGCTACCGCACGGCAGATAACACCCTGCAGCTGTTCCGGCCCAAAGATAACCTGGCCCGGATGAGCCGCAGCGCCGAACGGATGTGTATGCCCGTGCTGGATGAGGAAACCGCGCTTGAAGGGCTGAAGCAGCTGATCCGGATTGACGCGGACTGGGTTCCCCACCGGGAAGGTACGTCCCTGTACATCCGTCCGACCATGATTTCCACCGATGTCGGCCTGGGTGTCCACGCTTCAAAGAAGTACTGCTTCTTCATTATTCTCTCCCCCGTAGGCGCCTATTATAAAGAGGGCCTGAAGCCTGTCAGCATCTATGTGGAAGATGAATATGTCCGGGCTGTCCGCGGCGGCGTCGGTTTCACCAAGTGTGCCGGCAACTATGCCGCGTCCATCCTGGCCGGCGATATTGCCGAAAAGAAGGGATTCTCCCAGGTGCTGTGGCTCGACGGCGTCGAGCAGAAATACGTGGAAGAAGTCGGATCCATGAACATGATGTTCGCATATGGCAACAAAATCGTCACTCCGAAACTGAACGGTTCCATCCTGCCCGGTATCACGCGGGACAGTGTCCTGAAGCTCGCTGTCCAGCTTGGATATGAAGCCGAAGAAAAGCGGCTGGATGTCAATGAGATTTTTGCAGACGCCAAATCCGGAAAACTGACGGAAGCCTTCGGTACTGGCACCGCCGCGGTGATCAGCCCGGTCGGTGTGCTCGCGCTGCGCGATGAAAAAGTCACCCTGGGTGACGGCGGAATCGGCGTCATCTCCCAGAAACTGTATGACACACTGACCGGCATCCAGTATGGAAGACTGGAAGACCGGAATGGCTGGATCCTCAAGCTCTGATTGAAAGGAACTTTATGCTCAGACGAGGCAATACCCGTCCATATCACTGGGCCGATAAAACCATGAGTGTTTTACGTGCCGACCAGCTGGAGGCCTGTGAGAAAGATCTCACAGGCTTTCCGGCTGTATGCCTTTTTGACGCTTCATGCCAGGACCGGGATGCGGAAAAACTCTATGATCTTTCCTGGTATGCCGAAGAAGATAAAGCATCGGGGAAAAAGCCGCTGCTCCATCGGGTAAGTGATCTGCGAAACCGTGTGCTTTCTGTTTTTGCACCTGAGATGGCGCTTCTTCCCGGCGAAGAACATGATCTCCTGATCCGGATTGTCCTCTTCGGCGGTCATCTGGCATTGCAGGACTGGAATGACCTGATTCCCGCCCGCAGCCTGATTCGCCGGCTGTGGTGCCGCGGCGAATGGAAAGATAATGTGCTGGTCCTTCATATGCCCCACCAGTTGTGTGCAACCGCGCTCATCCTGCTGGCCGGGGATGAACACCGGAAGCTTCGGGATATCGTCGAGCAGGTGATCGACGGAATTGACAACACGCTTTACCTGATGGGTATGATGCAGGCTGCGCCGGCACTGCGCCATCTTCAGACCCTGCTTGCCGGCACCTGTGCAGAGGGGCATCCCGATCTGGCGGAACGAATGCTGCGTGCAGCGTTTGATTATACATATGACCGGGAAGGCCAGCTGGTTCTGCTGCATCCCGGTCTGGCGGAACCTGACGGAATGATAACAAAGTTCTCTTCATTTTCCCGTATGCCGTCCTACCAGAGCATGTCCGGTGACGCTATGAACACTGCCTCCGCCAGCGTGATGGATCTTGAATCTCCCCTCTATGACCGGATGCTTTCCGTTCTGGACGGCGCGGTTCGTCCGGAGATTTCCCCGGAAGACGCCGTGGAAGACCTGATCATTCTGGCAAAGCAGGGCGTCTCATATAAGGATATGAAGGAGGTCCTCTCCTCCATGCTGGTTTCCTATCCAACCCGGGAAATGCTGGCTTCACTTGAAAACATCAGCGGGCAGATTCCCCGCTGGCTGTATTTTTCTTCCTCTCAGGTGCAGTGATATGGCTCTGAAAACCGTACTGATTTCGCCGGATGCTGCCGGAATGCGGCTGGACCGCTATATCCGGAAACTTCTTCCGGACCTGCCGGAGAGTACCATCCGCAAACTGTTTGCCTCCCGGGATGTCAAGCTGGACAAAACCCCGGCGCACCGGGATGATTTGCTTCGTTCCGGCCAGGAACTGAGAATCTACCTTCCTGACCGCATGCCTGATTCCCGCAGTCAGGAATCCCTTCGGATTGTTTACGAGGATGATGATATCCTGCTGGTCAACAAACCCGGCGGGATCAGTGTTGAGCAGGATATGGCCGGTTCACTGTCACTGACGGAATTGTGCCTTCAGCATGTCACCGCTTCCGGTCCTGTTCTTTTTCCGCCTGCGGCCTGTCACCGCCTGGATAATAAAACCAGCGGACTCTGCCTGTTCGCCAAGAATGCCCATGCGCTGGCTGTGATGGAGGATGCCTTCAGAACCCGGACGGTTGAAAAATACTATATCTGCCTCGTCCGCGGGATAATGAAACCGCCCTCTGCCGTATGCAGCGCTTTCCTGGTAAAGGACAGCCGGCGGGCTGTCGTCCGGATTACGGATTCTCCCTCACCGGATGCCCGCCCTGTTGTGACCGGGTATGAAACGCTTGAAAGCGGGCCCGTTTCCCGTCTTCGGGTTCATCTGATCACCGGACGAACCCATCAGATCCGCGCCCATCTTGCCGCGCTCGGCCATCCGGTCCTTGGGGATGACCTGTACGGCGACCGTGCTTTTAACCGCCAGTATAAAGCCCGCAGCTTGAAGCTGTGTGCCGTCTCCCTGCGGCTGGATACCGGCGGAGCATTCCCTGCCCTGGACGGCCGGGAATTTACGATTGATCCCCCGTTCTGATTCATTTTTTCCATTACAACGAACTTCGGAGGTGCTTTATGCTTGCTGCCCGCCCGCCGCTCGGCTGGAATTCCTGGAACACATTCGGTGACAAAATCAATGATTCCCTGATCCGCGAAATGGCGGATTACATGGTAGACCAGGGCTACCGGGATGCCGGATATGAGTATCTGGTGATCGATGACTGCTGGTCGCTCCGTGAGCGGGATGCCGACGGCCGTCTGGTGCCCGATCCGGAAAAATTCCCCCACGGAATGAAAGACCTTGCGGATTATGTGCACGGAAAAGGCCTGAAATTCGGAATGTATTCCTGCGCCGGTGTCATGACCTGTGCCGGATATCCTTCCAGCTATGATCATGAGTTTACAGATGCCGAGACCTTTGCCTCCTGGGGTGTGGATTATCTGAAATACGATTTCTGCAATTTCCCGGAAACCGGCGACTGCCGTACCCGCTACCAGACAATGTCCATGGCCCTGAAAGCCACCGGCCGGGATATTGTCTTCTCTGCCTGCAACTGGGGCCAGCATGAACCGTGGAAATGGATGCGGAGCATCGGTGCCCACCTGTACCGTTCCACCGGTGACATTATGGATAACTATACATCCTTTACGGATATCTTCAAATCCCAGCTGGATAATCTATGCATGAGCGGTGTCGGCTGTTTCAATGATATGGATATGCTGACCGTCGGGATGGGCGGCCGCGGAAACGTTGGTTTCGGCAAGGTATGCTCATATGAGGAATACCGGATGCAGTTCTCCCTGTGGTGCCTGTGCGGAGTTCCGCTGATGATGGGAGCTGACCTGCGCGGCCTGAAGCCGGAATATGTCTCCCTGATGCAGCACCGTGACCTTCTCCGGATTGACCAGGATGAGGAAGCCCGGCCCCCGATGCTGATCCGGAAAGGATCCATCTTTACCGGAAATCCGGATCCGAAGGAGGGCGAAATGCCCTGGCGCCATATTCCGGATTCTTCCTATACCCTTTTCCGTCACCTGTCCGGCAACGAATTTGCACTGGCCTATATCAATCTTTCCGATGCGGAATCCGTCATACATGTGGAAATGGTCGACCTCGGTCTTCCGGTTGCTTCCGGGTACTCCCTGCACGTCCGGGATGTGTTTACCGGCGAGGATCTCGGACCCAAAGCTGATTTCTTCAATCCCGTTGTGCCCGGCCATGATATGAAACTCTATCTCTGCCGGCTGGTTAAGAACCGTGAATAATCCGAAGCATGAAAAACAGACCGTCGGCAATCCGGCGGTCTGTCGCATTTGCGGCCGGGATCTTGTCCCGGATGAATGCGCGCTGACCCGAAAACTGATCAACCGCGGTGCGGTGGAGTTCATGTGCCTTTCCTGCCTTTCGGAGCATTTCGGCGTATCTGAGAATGTGCTCCGGGAAAAAATCCGGCAGTTCAGGGATATGGGCTGCACCCTGTTCAGGTAATCTGCAGAAGATCTGCCGCATTCCGGTACAGGATTCTTTCCGCTTCATCATCTGACAACTGCAGTTTCCGGAACCGGTCAAGCTCCTCTCCCGGGGTCCACATCGGATAATCTGTCCCGAACAAAACCCGTTCCCGGCTGTAATGCCGGATCATTTCCCGCCCTTTTTCCGGTGTAAACGCATACAGGGAACTGGATGTATCCACATAAACATTTTCATACCCTGCAAGCGTTTTCCACGCATCCTCCCATTCGCTCCATCCGCCGAGATGGGCACAGATGCATGTAAGACGTGGAAATGTATCCAGAACCCGCTTCATCCGTTTGGGATTGGAATACTCAAACCGCCTGTCTCCGGTATGAATCATAACCGGCATCTGTCCTTCAAGCAGGCTGAACATATCCATGGCTTCCGGGCTGTCCAGTGCAAACCGCTGCATGTCGGGATGGATTTTGAATCCCTTCAGTCCCATGGCTTTCGTTTCATCAATAAGGCCGGGGATATCCTCTGCTCCGGGATGAATTGCGGCAAATCCCGTAAACCTTCCGGAATACTGCCTGACTGTCTCGGCAATAAAACGGTTGATGGCCGGAATATAATGCGGAGTGACTGCCACGGAATGGATGCATCCGCGGTTTATTCCTGCTCTGTCATATTCTCCGGTCAGCTCGCTGACTGTTCCGCTGTGCCTGGCATTCATACCGTAAAATGTCCCGATGCTGTCCGCCGCTTTCTGCGCGACCGCATCGGGAAACACATGGGCATGAATGTCGATAACAGATCCGGTTGTCATTTTCTGCTCCCGCCTGTCCTGCTGTAAATTCATCGGATTGTACCCTATGTACTGCTTGGCGTTTTGACCCTGTGCTTCAGGTCAATTCCCGTTACGGTTCCGTCCGTTCCGATATAGTATTCCAGCACCATGTACTTGCTCTCGGTAGAATAGAATGTATACCGGATGAGCTTGGATCCGTCTTCATACGGCGTAATGGTCCCTTTTCCGTTGGTAATCTCATAAAGGCCGCGGTATCCTTCTTCATTTGGCAGCTGGAGCATATCCCGGAACTGGTTGGTCACATCCTTTTCCGCTCTTCCGATTCCGGTTCCGCGCGGAGCTTTGAAGGTTCCCGGTGTTGAATAGTATACTTCCACGACCACCCAGGTCTTCCGGGTCTTGTTCATGTTCATGATCGCATAGCCCCACGGATATATAAACCGGCGGCATTCGGTATCAAAACCGTCGTCTTCCACCGTCCCTGCCGGCGTTCCCTCTCCGTATTTCTCCTGGAATTCCTGCTGGGTTGTAGTTCCCAGCTTCAGTGAATCCAGGGTATCCGCGGCATTGAATGCTTCCTTCGGTTTGGGATTTGCCTCGATTTTGTATTTGACCTCCAGCGTATTGGAGGGCTTTCCGTGCTGGTTGACCGCAATCGCTTTCAGGGTCACCCATCCGTTCGCCAGCTGGATCGGCTCCCCGGTATATATGGGACTGTTCAGGCCCGGATTGGAACCGTCGATCGTATAGTAGATCCGAATATGATCATCCCCGACATCATCCTTGCCCGGTTTCAGTGTAACCCGCTGGCTGGTTTTATAGGTTTTCGGCGCCAGATTGGCCCGTGGCGTCATCGGTGAAGGCAGCGCAATCCGGTAGGTGCCTTTCAGTTCATCGGAAACCAGCTGCCCGTTCACCGAAACCGCGCGCAGCGTCCAGGTTCCTTCCGGCAGCGGAACCGGATACTGGTACAGAACACCTCCGTACGGAAGGTCGGCGTTTTCGTCAAACGTCCAGTATACATCAAATCCCTGGGGAGACGATAATTTCAGGCTCACCAGTGCATTGTGGAATCCGGCATCCGGCTTGGCTTCCGGCGGAACCGGCAGCAGGTCGTTCCGCTGTGTCTGGAAGGATGTGTCACCGGTTTTCTGGTATGCTGTCTGCATCAGTTCCCCGGCTTCCTTTTCCTTGCCGCTGTTCTGATAGATCCGGATCAGGGCAATGTACGCCTCCGGACGGCTCGGGGTTTCATTATAGATATGTTTATAGAGTTCGGTCGCTTCATCAATCATTCCCGCTGCTTCATAGGCGCTGCCCAGATTCAGCAGGCCATCCACATCCATATGGGTTTTTTCATTTGCCTCATCCTGCGCTTTTGCTTTCTCATAACAGGCAATTGCGTCATCAATCCGCCCGGAATCCAGCATTTCATCCCCGACCGCCCACAGCGCGGCAGTGGAAACCTGCATTGTCCGATCGGGAAAATGCAGTCCGATCCGGATCAGGATCTTCTGACCGGGGTCTGTCCATTTCAGGAATGCAAATCCTCCGGCCATCAGGACAATCACAGCGATTGCTGCAATCATCGCAATCTTCATCCAGTTGACCATCTGACGGCGCTGGTGCCGGTTTGCTTCCAGTGATGCCAGATATTTCGCTGCCTGGTCCGGATCCGCTTCATCATCATATACGGTCCGGCGCCTGCGCTCAATGGTTGCCCTTCCCGGATTCTGTTCCGGGTCTTCTGATACGGTAAACTGGTCAAAGAAGTCCCTGCCCGGCTCCCGGGTATCATCCACAGCGGGGATCTCCATGGTTGCGTGGCTCGCTCCGCTGCGTCTCCTCTTTACTTCTGATGTCTCCGGTTTCTCCTCCGCTTTATTTCTCAGCGCTTCCCGCGCCTTTTTTCCCTGCCGGATTGCCTGGGCTCCCTGCTGACGGAAGCCGGACTCATGCTTCAGGATCTGCCCGCATGCCGGGCATACACTCTCATCATTCTCACTGTAATATCCGCATTTCTGACACAGCATCCCATCACCTCCCTGCTGTCCGCAGCTGATTCACCAGGTTTGCAGTCCTGTTATCCTTTATGTCAGGTCCATCTGCCGGAGTGCTTCATACTCCGGGTCATCATCATATTCCCGTTCCGGGCATACTCCGCCAAGCGCTTCAATGGCATTCCGCACCTCAATAAATGTCAGGTAAGGCAGTCCGGGCTCTTCAGCGGCGCTGATCAGCGCCGGCAGCGCACGGTCATCCCCCAGCTTCGCCAGGTATCCTGCAAACAGTGCCCGGCGTTCCTTTCTCTCTTCAAACAGACGGATCGCCAGCTTGAATATCCGGTCATCCCCGGGGAAATTGGACAGCACCTCCATCAGGGCTTCCTGTCCGGCCGGACAGGCCTGGTTCAGGTTCTGCAGGATCGGCTGGACAACGGTATCCCCCATAGCCGTCAGGCTCTCCAGGGCCTTATCCTTCATATCGTCCTTTTCTTCCCGGTCCAGCTGCCAGTTGATATACAGCATCTTGGGCATGGTGCTGTCCATTTCACGGAGCAGCTCGATAGCGGTCATCCGGGCCTCTTCTTCCGATTCCTCATCCTTCAGCAGCGCGGTAAGCCGCTTTTCGCAAGGCTTTCCGACAAAGGAAATCTGCTCCAGCAGCGGTTCCGGCAGGGGCACCCGTTCCGCACAGTACTGGTTCATCCAGTCCACCAGCACCTTGGGATCCTCAAACTGGGTAAAGTACGCGCCGGGCGTCACGTTGCCGAGCCATTTCGCGCGGGTGTTCAAGAAGTTCATATATACCCGCGGCATATCTTCTTCCATCTCGTCAAAATTGCTGTATTCGCTCTGGTGGAGCTTCATCCACTCGGAAACATATTCCGCAAAATGCTCATCAAAGTTCACAATCGGCATTTTCATCTGGTTTTTCTCCTCCGTGTTCTGAAGCGTTCCGGATCAGTTCTCTCAGGTCATTCTCGGAAAAGGCGTACCGGCTGCGGCAGAAATGGCAGACCAGTTCGGCACCGTGGTCTTCATCAGCCAGATTGGTCAGGTCCTTCCGTCCGAGGGAAATCAATGCCTTCTCCATCCGTTCCCGTGAACAGGTACACTGATAGGCGATCGGCGTCCGTTCGAGGATGACCGGATCCATTCCGCGGAACCAGTCACTGCACAGCTGTTCAATCGGTGCAAACGTCATTTCCCGGCTGATATCGGCAAACATCGGACTTCTCAGTTCCAGCTGGTCAATGATTTCATCCGGGCATCCGGGCAGCGGCTGAATCAGCAGGCCGCCGGCTTTCAGGATCCGGTCCCCGTTCACAAGCACCCCCAGCGCCACAAGGCTCGGCTGCTGCTCCGACACGGTAAAATACTGGGCGAAATCCATTGCGATCTCACCGTTCACAAGTTCACTCTGCCCGATATAGTTCTTCTTCAGGCCCAGGTCCTTGATCACGCTCATTCGTCCTGAGTGCCCGACAGCGCCGCCGACATCCAGCTTTCCGTCTTCCCGGAGCGGAAGCTCAACCTGCGTGTCGTCCGCGCAGGCACGGACATTTCCGTGGTCCGCTACGGCGACCAGTGAGCCCATCGGGCCGTCTCCCTTGATGGTAACCGTAACTGATTCATCCTCGCCCTTCATCATGATTCCCAGCATCAGCGTGCCGGTCATCAGCCGTCCCAGGGCCGCGGAACAAACCGGTGTACATTCATGAATATCCGTACAGCGCTGTACCGTCCGTGTTGTATCGCAGAGCATTACCCGTACCTGTCCGCCGCACAGATCGATCTGCAGCATTTCATCCCTGTCTGCCATTGTTCTCCCTTTCTCCGGTTTATTCCTCATCCTCTGACCGGGTTGCGGCCACATGCCACCGCTGGTTTTCATCCGTGCTGCTGTTCAGGGTAAAATCCCCGTATATGCTGACTGCCCGGAATCCCGCATGCCAGAGGTTTTCCTTAAGCGTTTTCTCATCCCATGCCCGTTGTTTCTGGTGTTCTTCAATCCTGCGGTACTGGTTTTCCTTTTCACGGACGAAAAAGACGAGATCAAGGCTTACGGTCCGCTGCCGTTCATTCCAGGAATTCTGCCACATATATGTGATATTCTCCCGGTCTTCCGCCATCAGCCCGCTGCACAGCACATTCTTCAGTTTATGCGGTGTGGAAACATCGAAAATCAGGGCGCCGCCCGGTTTAACCGCCCGGTGCGCCGCCCGGAAAAAACTGAGAAGATCTTCTTCCGTCAGCAGGTAATTCACCCCGTCGCACGTTGCAAGTACCGCATCCATCGGCCGGTGGAGATTCAGCGCCTTCATATCCTGCTGGACAAACGGCATTGCAATCCCGAGCTTCCGGGACTTCTGGGCCGCTTCCCACAGCATCTCACGGCTGATATCCACGCCGGTCATCTGGAACCCCCGCCTGTACAGCGGAATCGTCAGACCGCCCGTGCCGCAGGCACACTCGCATATTTTTCCGTTCCGGACGCCATAAATGGAAAGCAGGCGGGTATAATAATCCGCCCAGCTTTCATAATCCACGTCGTCCATCAGTTCATCATACAGCTCGGCAAATGCCTGATACATGTCGTTACCTTCCCCGCTGCCCTTTATTCCGGATCTGTCTCGTCTTCGGTCCCGGCTTCGTCTTCATCGTCATCGTCTTCCGGGGTCTTCAGTCCCTGGTTGACCTTGGCTCCTTCAATCCGGCTGTTGATAAACCGGTCAAACACGGCATTTGTATAACTGGCGGTAATAAAACGGCTCAGTGAAAAACCGATCAGCATATAATAACCGCCCAGAATCATAAGCCCGATCATCAGGTCCAGTCCGAAGAACCACACCGCAACAAAGAAGAGGAGCACCGGCACACAGTGAAGGAGCCGGATACCCACACTGAACGGAAGCCGCGCCACGCCGAGCAGCAGGCTGTTGCGAAGGACATCCTTCTGCTTCAGTTCATAGGTCACAATAATCGGATACATATAGGTAACGGAAATTGCCCAGATAATACCGACCAGGATCACCAGCACCTGCGGAATAATCAGGATCATATTCTGCGATGCCATCTCCCCGTAAAAACTCCATCCTTCATAAACCGCCAGCGGGAGGAACCCGGTAATGGCACTGATCACCAGGGCCTGTTTCCAGTTTTCCCTGACCGCGTCCTTGAAGTCGCTCCAGACGAACGCATGCTCATCCCGGGCCCAGTTCCGGGTCACATAGCTCAGACCGGCTGTGAACGGGCCGGTAATCGCAATGCATGGAATCAGCCACAGCAGCAGGCGCGTAAGGGATGATCTCAGGCTGAGGCTTAAATACTGGCTGAACTGTTCGGGTTGAGCGGCTATTTCATTGAACTGCTCTTCTGAAATGATGTTTTCCTGTCCATACTGACTCATTACTTCTGTATAGGATGAATAATCACTGTCCTGAATCAGCATATACTGGGTCAGTGAAGAATACATATTCATCGCGGATATCATAATCACAATCATCGTGGGAAGCCACACCAGCATGTACAGCAAATTCAGCCGGCAAAGGGCGGAAAGCCTCGTGCGCAGCGTATCCCTGAAAAGCTGGGAACGTGTTTCGGGCAGGTCCTCCTTCCGGAAATCCCCCTTTCCGCTCTTGCCGTAATAATAATTGTTCATCATTCTGCCAAACATGTCCGGTATTCCTCCGTCCGCCCCTTCCGGAGCTCATGATATTGATTATGCCATCAGCGCCTTGCTGGCCTCGCACAGCTGCCGGTTCAGTTCTTCCGCTTTCGCCTGGTCCGTATCATTGCTGTTCACATACAGTTTGATCTTCGGCTCTGTTCCGGAAGGACGTACGCATACCCAGCAGCCCTTTTCCAGTTCAAAGTACAGAACATCAGATACAGGAAGTCCGGTCGGCTCTTCCGCTCCGTCCGCTGTCCGTGTTCCCTTCAGGTAATCACGGACTGCTGTCACCTTCAGGCCGGCAATTTCCTTCGGCGGGTTATTCCGCAGCCCTGTCATGATTTCTTTCATGCGGGTCAGTCCGTCTTTCCCGGGGAGCGTTGTGGAAACCACATTCTCCACGAAATAGCCGTACTCCCGGAAAATCTGCTGCACACGGTCATACAGCGTAATGCCTTCTGCCATACAGGCACAGGCCACTTCACTGATCAGCAGGCTGGCATTCACGCCGTCCTTGTCCCGGACAAATGTGCTGCTCAGGAAACCGTAGCTTTCCTCAAATCCAAACAGGAATGTATACTCCCCACTGTCCATGAACTGCTGGATCTTCTCGCCGATAAACTTGAATCCGGTCAGCGTTTCAAAAATCTTGACATGGAAGCTTTCACAGATCCGGTTGGCCAGGCTCGTGGAAACAATGCTCTTGACAGCCGCACCGTTGGCCGGCAGCGTCCCGCTCTTCTGTTTGCTGGACAGGATATAATGAAGCAGCACACAGCCGATCTGGTTTCCGCTCAGCAGATGCCATTCACCGGTTCCGTCCTTGACCGCAACGCCCAGGCGGTCACAGTCGGGATCTGTTGCGAAAATCACACTGGCTCCGACTTCCGCAGCCTTTTTGAATGCCAGCTCATATGCACCCGGATCTTCCGGATTCGGCACCTTGATCGTGCTGAAATTCGGATCCGGCATTTCCTGTTCCTTCACCACCGCAACATTGGTCAGGCCGATTTCCTTCAGCACCCGGCGGACCGGTACATTTCCGCTGCCATGAAGCGGCGTGTAGACGATATTCAGCCCGGGGCCTTCCTTCTTCAGCAGCTCCGGATTGATACTCAGCGTCTTGATTTTCGCAATATATGCATCATCCACTTCCCGGTTTCCGATAATCTTCAGCAGTCCCTTGTCCAGCGCTTCCTGTTCATCCATCAGCCGGCATTCGGTGTATTTTGTGGCACGGATGACCCGGGTAATGCTTTCTGCAATCTCAGGAGCCACCTGGGCACCGTCCTCGCCGTATACCTTGTATCCATTGTACTGGGGCGGATTGTGACTGGCCGTAATCACCACGCCGGCTGCCGCGTTCAGGTGCCGGACCGCAAAGCTCAGGACCGGAACAGGGCGAAGCGCATCAAACAGAAAAGCCGGAACACCTTCCGCGCAGAGCACCAGTGCGGTATCCTTTGCGAATTCCGCGCTGAACCGCCTGCTGTCATAGGCGATGACAACACCGCGTGCCGCATCAGCCGGATTTTTCAGCAGATGTCCGGCCAGGCCTTTGGTCGCGCGGCGGACATTATACTTGTTCATGCGGTTCATCCCGGCGCCCAGTACGCCGCGCATTCCGGCGGTACCGAAACTCAGTTCAGTATAAAAACGGTCTTCAATTTCCTTCTCATCATCCCGGATTTCCAGAAGTTCCCGAACCGTTTCCGCATCATCCGCGAAGTCTTTGAGCCACTGTTCATAATTTTCACGAATCGTCATCCTTCAGCATCCTTTCTGTCCGAGACAAATACTTTTCTTCATTATAATGGGATTCCCCCGGTTTGACAAGAACCCTCCCCGCTTACCGGGTCCAGCTGCGCCGCGCCGCCGGAAGGAACACGCGCCTCATCCAGTACCGGACGTATCCCGGCCGGCTGAGCTCTGACTTGAGGAGAATGGCGGTATCCCGGATAAATCCGGTGTCTTCCTGGCCCGGCCGTATGGCGGAATACCGCAGCATGGAAATACTTCTCCCGACTGGCTCTGCCGGCGTTGAGAACGGTCCGGTCCGGTCGATCCGCCGGGCAAATGCAATCGGCGATTCCCCTCTCTTCCGGATCAGATTCTCCGCGGCGTACAGATCGGAAACCTCCTGGATCCATATTTCCGTCTTCTGTTCTTCTGACTCCGCATGTTTCTCCCGGAAAGCAGGGGATGTTACAGCAATCCGGGCAGCCAGCGCAGCCAGCAGCAGGATCAGGAGCGGAATCAGCCAGGGGAATCCGCCGGCTTCGCCGTTGTCCGCATTTCCGGAATCCGGCCCGGCCGGAGGATTTGTTCCGGAATCTGGCTGCTGTGACGGTTCCGGAGTAGGTGTCGGAGGAGTATGGTCTGTTTCCGGCGTCGGTGAAGCAGTCTCCATATCGGGTGGTTCCGGCGACGGAGTCGCATCCGGTGCGGATGGTCCTTCCGGCTCCGGCGAATTCCGGGATGCATTCCGCGTCTTGGGTGTTGCGTCAAATGTCAGCCATCCGAATCCCTTAAAACAGACTTCGGTCCAGGCATGTGCGTTTTCTCCTGTAACCAGCACCTCGCCGCCGGAAAGCGGCTCCGCCAGGTAACCTTCCACATACCGTGCCGGAAGACCGGCCATCCGGCACAGCACCGTCATGGCAGAGGCGAAATATGTACAGTATCCCTTCTTTGTCTGGAACAGGAACATGGTAACAAAATCGATATTCTCCGGATGTTCACTGACATCCAGGGTATACCGGCAGTTATTCCTCAGCCAGTTCTGGATAGCGGCGGCTTTCTCATACGGATTGCTGATCCCTGCCGTGATCTTCTGTGCCAGCTCATATACAGACTGCTCCAGGTGGTCCGGAAGCGCAGTATATATATCCGGAACGGATTCCCAACCTGCATCGCCTTTCGCGGCGCATAAATCCAGAAGTGAGCCGATTCCGGCGTCATCAGATGTGAAAAGCGGTGCCCGGACAGTATAGGTATCCCCGTCCTGGAGGTTCCGCGTAATAAAGATTTCGGAAGCATCGGAAAAATAAGGGACCAGATCAGCTCCCGGAATCAGTTCCCGAACCCGCTGGGGTACGAAAAGCGTGGAAGGGCTTTCATTCAGCATTCGGATCCGGACAGTCTCCGTTCCGCTCAGTGAATTCCGGATGGAATCCGGCGGCAGTCCCTGGTCAAACAGGCGCTGCCGGTTGCTCTCCATCCGGCCGGACTGCCACAGGTATCTGCGTCCGCCCGCCGTATTTCCCCAGGATCGACCCGTATAGGTATCATAAATCGTACCGCGCAGATAAGTAGTCCGGGGAGTTGTCACCTGCATAACCGGTGTTTTCTCCGGGTTCGGTTTTCCTCCCAGCTGGTCCTGCCCCTGCGGTGAGAAACCGACCGCGTAAAGGGAGAAAACATCCCTTGCCTCCGTAAAGAACAGCCGGTCCATAATCGCCTGGCGTATTTCATCCGCCTTATTCTTCATTGCGGGTGCTTCAGTACATCCTCCCCCCAGAAGGAAAGCCAGTACCGTGATCAGTGCAGCCCAGGGAAGCACGCGAATCACAGGCGTCTCCTCATTCCGGGTGATCAGAACCAGGGTCAGAACCGCCGCCAGGGCCGGGAGCATCCAGGGCAGAAGGTCCTGGCGTTCCGAAAACCATGCCATCAGGGCAACGCCGATACAAAGCAGCAGGGATGGAAGGCATGTTGCCCTGCGAATCGTTACGGCAAAGCAAATAATGGTCAGGATCACAGTGGTAATCCGCATTGCATGCCCGCCGATGAGCGGAAGCGCCGACTGAATTCCCTGCATCCGCAGGGTCATCGCCATCATATAATCCGACACAATCCGGGATCCGCTGCCTGTCAGCCAGATCAGCAGGCCTGCCAGTCCGGCTCCCGCCACTGCAATCACTGAAATCCGATGCAGGCAGGCCGCTTCAAGAACAAGGATGACCGTTGCGGAAAGGATCAGCATACGTGTGTCGGAAAGAGAGGGATCCATCACGCCGAGCAGCGGCATGACCGTACCGGCTGACAAAAGAAAAGCAATCAGAGCATGGACCGCACGTACACGGATTTTCATACCCAACCGGCATCCCTCCTTCCCGAATTGTCATATTATGCCGTCAGGCATTCGGTGTCACATAGGCTACTTCAATCCCGCTGTGCTGGAGCCGGGATATCAGCGGAAGTACATTCGCATCATCCGGTGTGTATGTCACCAGATAAAGCCGCAGGTTGGGTCCGGTTCTGTGGATCCGGGTCATGATGTCCACCATGGCATAGTTCAGCCGGGCCGTCACCACCGCCACGCATCCGACCTTGCTCATCCGGCTGCTTTCCATCTGAAGTACCCGTTCAAAACGGTCCGTTACTGAAAAATCAACTCCGGCCAGGTACTTCATGGCGATAGTTGTTCCGATGCTGCGGTCCGCTTCCGCCGGCCTGCTTCCGGTCAGCGGCATCCGGATTTCATGATCTGTCCGCATCTGGGCGGAAAAAATGGATGCCGCCGTCTCCAGAAGGGCGTCCCGGATATCCGCTTCCGCCTGCGGATCTCCGCGGAACGGCGGCCTGGAGCAGTCCATCAGGATGAGAACTTCCTGCATCAGGGGTTCTTCAAATTTGCGTACAATCAGTTCCTGCTTTCGGGCCGAAAGCTTCCAGTGGATTTTCTTCATCGCGTCACCGGGCTGGTAGGCCCGGATATCAGACGGAGCATTCAGATCCTCATTGGCCCGTGCCATCAGTTCACTCCCCGGATCCCCGGGCGCCATCACCAGCGGATCCACATCAAAAACGCGCGGAAGAACCGTCAGGGAATACACCGTTTCATCCGGATGAATCACCCGTTGAAACAGTCCCAGCAGATCTTCAATCATGCAGGTTTTTATTCCTGATGTGTAAATGCCGACATGGGCGGCATCAATCGGCATCCGAAGGCTCTGGACACGGCCGGGAATATCCTTCAGGCGGATCTTCCGGCTCTCTCCGCTGCTCATGGACGGGATCTCCAGGATGACAGGCGCCACCGGTATCCATCCGCCGTGGCTGACCCCCAGCATAAGGGTGGTATGTTCGCCCCTGTAGACTGTCTGCTCCTCCATTTCCGCGGTGATGCGGACAGTCGCGGAAGCCCATATCACGCTGGCCAGGCAAATGATCACCGTCAGCGCCACCATCAGTGCAAGGATAAACAGCAATGTACTGCCGGTCGACAGTGCAGCGGTCAGCAGCATCGCAAACAGGCCGGCCGGCATCAGCAGATGGCTTCTCATAATTTTACGGGGACCGCGGTATTCTGCAGGATATTCAGCAGAATCTGTTCCGTCTGGATCCCTTTCATTTTGGTTTCCGGTGAAAGCACCATCCTGTGTGCAAGGACCGGAAGGAACATATGCTGGATATCTTCCGGCAGCACAAAATCCCGGTCGTCCAGGAGGGCACAGGCCTGTCCGCCGCGCAGCAGCGCAATAGCCGCCCGTGTGGATGCTCCCAGGGTAAATGACGGATCTTCACGGGTTGCAGCAGCCAGAGTTGCGACATAGGACCGCACCTCCGGTGAACAGTAAACCCTTGTTACCTGATCCTGCATGGCAATTACATCCTGTGCGCTGCAGACCGGTTCAATCGTCGCCATCGGGGGAATCGTCCCGGAATAACGTTCCAGAACATCCATTTCCTGCTGGACAGTCGGATATCCGATGGATATGCGCAGAAAAAAACGGTCAACCTGGGCTTCCGGCAGCGGATATGTGCCGACAAATTCACCGGGGTTCTGGGTGGCAAGCACAATAAACGGCCGCGGCAGGGGGTGTGTCTCCCCGTCGACCGTTACCTGGTGCTCTTCCATGACCTCAAGCAGTGCGGACTGAGTCTTGGGACTGGTGCGGTTGATCTCATCCGCCAGGACAATCTGGCTCATCACCGCCCCTTCCCGGTATTCCATTTCTCCCGTCTTGAGATTGACCAGTGTATACCCGGTCACGTCTGACGGCATCAGGTCCGGGGTAAACTGGATTCTCCGGAATGTGCAGTCCAGTGACCTGGCCAGTGCGCTGGCCAGTGTCGTCTTTCCGACGCCTGGCACATCCTCAATCAATACATGGCCTTTGCACAGCAGTGCGATCAGCGCGTATTCAACTGCTTCCTCCTTGCCGACAATTGCCTTGCCGATATTCTGTTGCAGTGACATTATCATACGTCCTGGATTCAGCATGAAACTGCGCCCCCTCCGGATAGAAAATTACAATGGAATCAACTTGAATATTATACCTGTAATTGATGAAAACATCAAGATGTTGTATAATGCTGGCAGTTGAAGCAACATCTGATTGTATAAAAAAAGGGGGATGAACTCCGTGCGGGATATCCGGGTCGTGGATGAAATTCTGTCCACGAATGATGATGCAGCTGCCCTGGCCCGCAGCAGTGCAGCTTCCCTCCCGGCCGGCTGTTCTTCATTACCTGCGGTGATGTGTCCTTCAGAGGAGTGAATGGGTATGTGTAACGGCATTGGAATTGATCTCTGTGAAATTTCCCGCATGGAAAAGCTGATGGCGGATGACCGGTTCATGAATCGCTGGTTTACGCCGGAGGAAATCCGATATGTGCTTGCAAAGGGGAAAGGCGCTGCGCAGACGCTGGCCGGCCTTTACGCCGCCCGTGAAGCCCTTGCAAAAGCGCTGGGATCCGGAATTGATTTTGACCTGAAGGAGGCAGAAATCCTCCATACGCAGACCGGAACTCCGTATTTCCGCCTGAACGGCCGTCTGGCAGAAAGGGTCTCCGGGAACCGGATCCTTCTGAGTATTACACATGATGCCGGTGTTGCAGCCGCTGTCTGCATCCTGGAACAGGAGTAAAAAATGAACCGGCTGTGCTATGCCGGTTCCCTGATAATGTATACCCCTGTCACTGCCGGAACAGCACTGTCTGCGGATGGCATTCCATATCACCGGATGTGACCCTGAGCGCTTCAGCATCCTGTAATACCGTCTTTCCGGAATAAGCGTTCAGGAAATCCTCCGGTCCGGAAATGGGCCATCCGGAAATATACTGTGTTTTATAGTGCATCGGCAGGACCGTGCGGGCCTCCAGGATTTTTGCCGTTTCGGCCGCCTGTTTCCCGTCAATCGTAAAGAAGCCGCCGACCGGAACCATCAGGATATCAGGCCGGAACAGTTTCCGGATTTGTTCTTCATTCAGTGCACAGCCCAGGTCGCCCAGGTGAACCACCCGGAGACCTTCTGCTTCTATCAGGAACAGCAGGGTGGTTCCTCTTTTTCTGCCTTCTTCGTCATCATGGTACCCGGAGATGGCGGTAATACGGATCATCGGATCCGGGGAAAAACTCCCTTCTTCGCTGATCACAGCCGGATTCCCGGAAATATTCTCCACAGCGTTGTGATCCCGGTGAGCATGGGAAACAAGGACCGCATCCGCCTTCACCTGCTCAACCGGATACCCGCAGGAACTGTCATACGGATCTGTAGCGATCCGGAACCCGCTCTCTGTTTCAATCAGGAATTCTGCGTGATGAATCTGCCGGATAACCATATCATTCCCCTCCGCCGAAAAAAGTCAAATGCACTGCCGGAATTCCCTGGCGGTACCGCAGCGCTTCCGCCCACCGGGTATGCAGCCTGCGGCATGCCTCCTCATAGGATGCCGGGCTTTCTTCGCCCGCTTTCACCAGCATTCGCTCCGCATATCCGTCTGATACAGTCAGTCTGTTCCGGTGGCGTTCCAGCAGGCTCCTGCAGCACGCGGCCGCCGGGCAGTCCGCCCATTCCGCCGGAATCGTTCCGGGCAGCGGTGCGCTGATTTTGCGGTCCAGCTGCAGCCATCCGTTTTCCTTTCCGATCGTCCATCCGGCCTGACCGGCCCGGGCAACAAAAGTAACCACGCTTTCCTCCGTGGCGGTCATCGGAAGGTCAGTGGCATACAGCCACCTTTCTGACCGGCTCCGCCGAAGCGCTGCGGGACGTTCTGTTCCCAGCTCTGCCAGTATACTCCTCAGTTCTTCCCGGTAAGGATTCACGGGAGTTGTCTCCCTTCCTGTCTTTCTGTCAGCGGCGAACCGGCCAGGACGCTGCGTGTCGCTTCCGCTGCCTTGTCCATGCTTTTGATCTGTTCATTATCCATTCCGTCCGGCGGAGTACGGTTAGCTGCAAGGCACCTGTAATAGTACTGGCCATCCTGCCTGTAACGCCATGTATAGAGCGGTGTGTATTCCGGCTGTTCCACTTCGGTCTTCCCGTCCCGGGTCAGGCGGATCCGGAAATGCAGCAGATAACCTGAAATCCGCCGGATGTTCGACCGTTCTCCGCTCAGTACAGTGCCCAGGCTCCATATGCACAGCGTCTTCGTTTCACTACCGTCCGGCCGCCGCCCGGTAAGATATTCCGCTGCCTGCGGCACACGGCTTCCGGCGCCGATAATGAGATCCGCCCCTGCGTCCGCAATACTCTGGGCCAGCGCCTTCTGGGCCTTGTCCGGCGTTTTTCCGACCTTTCCCCAGTTCATCAGGACAACGACGGCCTCCGCGCCGCGGTTTCTGGCTTCGGCGATATCCTCGGCAATCTGCACACTGTCCGCAGCCGGCACGGTATCGGATTCACCTTTCTTGTCCATTTTCTTCCGGGTTGCCGCGGAAACCGAATCCGTATACATCAGGACGGAGACACGGATTCCGTTGATTTCTGTTATGCTAACCCGTTCCCGGGTGTCCGGTTCAAATATTCCGGCAGGTGAAATCCCGTTTTCCCTCAGGTTTGTCCGGGTGGAAGATATTCCGCTGCTCTCCCTGGCCCATGCGTTGGCAAAACCACATGCCGCAATCTGAAATCCCGTATCCCGCAGGACTCGTGCAACAGATGACGGTGTAACCGTGTCAGACACCTTATCGTCGTCACTGATGATATTTTCCAGGAAAACAGCATTCAGATCAGACCGGATTTCACTTTTCAGAAGACTCATCACATCGGTGAAATCATATGTCCTGGAATCCGAAAGATAACTGTTTTTGCGGACTTCTCCATCCATTGCCACCGTGCCGGCCACTGTCATGGAGAAGCTTCGTTCTGTTTCGGCCGGTCCCGGAGCAGCGGTCTGCGGTACGTTGACGGCAGGCAGGGTCTTTTCCGGCTCTGCAGGCTTTGTATTCCCCTGAACCGGCTCCGGAGTATGTCCGGGTTCTCCGGTCACTTCATCCGGGCCGTTATAGCCTTCTTCAAGCTTCAGGGCATTCATCCCGGCCCCGGTCAGGTCAATTGACCGGTTGGAGGAAAACCGGATCAGGATCATAACCGATCCGATCAGAACCAGAAGGGTCACCACAAGCATCACCCGCGTACCGAGTGATACCTTCCTGTTCCCCGGATCCTTCACCGGTTTCACCTCCTTATCCGTGTTCAGGCAGTCAGACTGCGCCCTGCAGTATGGCTGCCAGCAGTACAGTTCCCAGCATGATACCGGCAAGAATCAGCGCGCCGATCCGGATCATGCTCTTTTTGCGCTCAGCAGTACTCTTTCTCGTCATTTCATTTTCTCCGTCCGAAAGCCGGTTCAGCTTTCCGTTTTTGTTTGATCCGGATTCCTTCTGCGCCGGGAACTGTTGCCGGGTTCCCGGTTTCCTTCCGGTTTGAAGGAAGCGGTGTAATCCGCATCATCTTCTGTTCCGGATGTGTAACGTCCGTAAGGATTATCCACATTCCTGGAATACGGCTTCACAGACGCCTGCCCTCCGGTGGATGTTCCGTTCGGCTTGGGAACTGCGGTTCCGTTGTTTCCTGTATAGAAGCCGGCCCTGACCCTGGCTGCCTGCTGGGCAGTGCCGGGTTCAGCCGTTCCTGTCCGTGGTGCGCCGGGCTGTTGCGGCCGGCCTGCCGCGGTTGTCTGCATGGGTCTGGCCGTCTGGGTTCCCTGCGGCCTCGCTGATCCGGCATTCTGCGCGCGCTGCTGCGCGACGCGCTTCTGGGCCATCCGCTGGGCCGCTTCCCTTTTCCGGTTCCGGTTGGTATATACGGCATATCCGGCACCGGCAGCACCGAGTACGAAGATTCCGCCGATCAGCCATCCGAATCCTCCGCCCTGGCCGGCATCCTGTTCATAAGTGATGTTTTCCTTCACTTCCGGACTTTCCGTCGGAATCGGGCTTTCCTCAGCCGGCTTTGCCGTACCGGTCCCGGTCTTTTCCCGGATATATCCGATGGCCGCGGCTATTTTCTCTTCCTTGTTGCTGGTATCCTGATAGGCGATCTCCAGTGTATTCTGCAGATCTTCCTCCTTCAGGCTGCCGTTCCGGATCCGTTCTGCCAGTGAATCCAGGTATTCGGTATTCCCGGGAGCATTTCCGCTGTTCTCGGGAAGCGGTGCCGGCGTCGCGAACGGGTCAAACGGTTTGTAGCTCACCTTGATTTCACTGTTGGGGTTGGTCCATGTGCTGACGCGCTGGTCTTCCGCTGAAACAATCCCGGTCGGTGTCCCGGTGGTTGACGGCTGGCTGGATCCGGGACTTGTCTTTCCTGCGGAAGTCTCCGTATTGTTCGCAATCCCCTCCATGTACTGGGGAGAAGCAAAGAAATCATCCGCTTCGCTGACAGTCAGCTGTTTGAAATATCCGCCGTTTACATATCCGGTCTGCCCGTTGTAGCTGACCCGCAGCCACTGGTCTCCTCCCTGGTTGACCGTATCATATACAATGCACAGCGCATACTTTTTCAGCCGCCCGATCTTGGTCCCGTTCATGCTGGGTTCGCTGCGGAAATTGACAGAATCAGCCGATACATAGCCATAACAGCTGAGGCTGTTCGGATTGTACGGCGGAAGGGTAATTACCGGTTCCGGTTCCTGTGTCTGGGTGGCTTCTTCGAGGAACGCCGCCTCTTCCATTGCATTCATCATGCGCAGCATATCCGCCCGGATATATCCGGATGTGCCGTCATACTGGGCAACGTGCCATGCAACCCCGTCCACATATTCCTGTCCGGTAACGTAAACCACCTTGTTCGCAGGCAGTTCATCGATAATGACGCTCATGCTTCCGGGCCAGTTCCGGACATAGATGCCATCGCCGATTGTTACGGCATGGCCGACCCGCTGATAGGGTTCCTGTGTCGGTGCGGGTGTCGGCGGAACTGTGGGAGTCGGCTCAGTGGTCGGTTCCGGGGTAGCGGTCGGCTCCGGAGTTGCAGTTGGCGCCGGCGTGGCAGTCGGCTCAGTGGTCGGTTCCGGGGTCGGTTCAGGAGTCGGTTCAGGTGTCGCAGTCGGTTCCACAGTCGGTTCAGCAGTCGGCGCCAGGGTCGGCTTTGCCGGTTCCTCTTCGCGGAATTGGTCCGGAGAGTACACCGGTGCCGGGGTCGCCTGTGCGGCGTCATAGTCCCGGCTTTCCTGCAGCGTCAGGCCGTTTTCAACAAATTCCCATTTGATATAGCCTTCCTGGCCGTCCACCATAATATGCGCCCATTCTTCATCCTTGTCATTCAGGACCATACGGATCAGATAGGCCATTGTATTCGGTTTCAGCTTTTTAAGCAGCGTTGAATTCGTGCTCGCTTCCTTCCGGAAGTTGACGTTCTTGCTCGTCTTTACATACCGGTTCTGGATTTCATCCACTTCCACCGGTTCCGGAGTGGGTTTCTCCGTCGGTTCTGCCGTAGGTTCCGGCGTAACCACCGGGGTGGGCTCAGCAGTCGGCACCGGCGTCGGTTCAGCGGTCGGAGCCGGAGTGGCCGTATAAACGGGAGCAGGGCTGGACTGGGCCTGATTGTAGCTGTTGCTGTCATCCAGGCTCATCACATTGACAAATTCACTCTTCAGGTATCCTTCTTCGCCGTCCGCATTGACGCGGGACCAGATTGATCCGTCGTTTCCGACTTCATTCCGGATGATATAGACATGCTTTCCGCTGCTCAGGCTTCCCTTCCGTGCGGAATCAGAAGCAGGGGCTGCACGGAAGTTCACCTTTGCATTGGTAATTCCATAGACATTGATCATCTGTCCGACCGGAAGTGATTCCGCCGTCAGGACAACAGCCGGTTCTGCGGACGGCTCTGTTGTGGGTTCAGCGGTCGGTTCCGCCGAAGGCTCTGCTGTCGGGGCCGCAGTCGGTTCTTCCGTCAGTGCCGGCACTGCGGTATATACCGGAGCGGGGCTGGCCTGGCTCTGGTTATAGCGGTTGCTGCTATCCAGGCTCATGGCATCCAGGAACTCACTCTTCAGGTATCCTTCGTCACCGTTGACGCTGACCCTGGACCAGACAGCCCCGTCGCCGCCGATTTCGTTTGCGATGATGTAGACATTTTCTCCGGCGTTCAGTGTCCCCTTGCGGGCGGCATCCGTGGAGGGTCCCGAGCGGAAGTTGACCTTCGCGTTGGTTGTTCCGTATATATTCAGGTACTGACCGACCGGGAGGGACTCAGCTTTCAGCCGCTCTTCAGCCGGTATCTCGGACGGGAATTCCGCAGAACCGTTCTGCGGTTCTGCCGTGGGCTCAGTCGTGGGTTCTGCCGTGGGCTCAGTTGTGGGTTCTGCCGTGGGCTCAGTTGTGGGTTCTGCCGTGGGCTCAGTTGTGGGTTCTGCCGTCGGTTCGGCGGTGGGCTCCGCGGTGGGTTCCGCGGTGGGCTCCGCCGTCGGTTCCGCTGTGGGCTCCGGAGTCGCAGTATATACAGGAGCCGGGCTGTACTGCGCCTGATTGTACCGGTCGCTGTCCTCCGGACTCATGACATCGACGAATTCGCTCTTCAGGTATCCTTCATCACCATCCACGCTGACCCTGGACCAGACAGCATTGTCGCTCCCGGTTTCATTGATGATGATATAAACCGTTTTGCCGGAACTCAGGCTTCCCTTTTTCCCGGCTTCTTTGGATGGTCCGGTACGGAAATTGACATTCGCATTGGTTCTTCCGTAAAGGTTGATATACTGTCCGGTCGGAAGAGCTTCTGCCGACATAAAGGAAGCCGGAGCAGGCGTCGGTTCCGCGGTAGGCTCAGCGGTAGGTTCCGCAGTGGGCTCCGCGGTAGGTTCCGCAGTGGGCTCCGCGGTAGGTTCCGCAGTGGGTTCCGCAGTCGGCTCCGCGGTAGGTTCCGCAGTCGGCTCCGCGGTAGGTTCCGCAGTGGGTTCCGCAGTCGGCTCCGCGGTAGGTTCCGCAGTGGGCTCCGCGGTAGGTTCCGCAGTCGGCTCAGCGGTAGGTTCCTCAGTGGGCTCCGCGGTAGGTTCCGGTGTCGGCTCCGCGGTGGGTTCCGGTGTCGGCTCCGCGGTGGGTTCCGGTGTCGGCTCCGCGGT
>JAFRTK010000003.1 GCA_017427165.1 Clostridia bacterium | reverse complement strand
TGATGTACGAAATTGTCCGCCAGCGGAACAGCTGAACTGCAGGGAGTATTATGGAAAAACAATCGGGATTGTGATGTACTACTTAAATACTTACTGTAAAGTCCATTTTGTCAGGATACCTGTTGGAAAGGAATCTCGGAAGTTAAACTGACAGCAGTAGTTTCAAGGTCTTTATTAAAATGCACTCACTTCTTTGCACCCACCAGAGCAGATGAGGGGGAGTGTATTTTGTTTGCTGTATTTATCTGAGGAATCAGGTTTATTCGTCATCGTCTTTGCGAGTGGAGAACTCCGGATCTCCGGGCAGGTGAACATGACGTGCGGCCATTCTGCGCCGCGCGTCTGTCATATCTGCGTAATGCTTCCGGGTGGTATCCACGGAGGTGTGGCCCAGCACATCCGCTACCAGATAGATATCGCTGGTTTCCTGGTACAGATTGGTGGCATATGTGCTGCGAAGCTTGTGCGGACTGATCTTCTGTTTCAGCGGCGCCGCGACAGCAGCGTATTTTTTCACCAGGTTCTGTACAGCACGCTGGGTGATCCGCTTCCGCTGCAGGCTGAGGAAAAGTGCGTTTTCATGGCCCGGAAGCGGTTCAATCTGCATCCGTTCATCCAGGTATTCGCCGAGGGCATCAGCGACTTCAGGCGGGAAGTAAAGCACTACCTGATTGCCGCCTTTCCGTGTGACCAGGAAAGCGTTGTTTTCCATATCCAGGTCATTCAGGTCGATTCCGACGCATTCACTGACGCGGATTCCGGTACCCAGGAAAAGGGAAAGCATGGCAAAATCGCGTTTTGCCGTGATTTTCTGGAATTTCTGCTGTCCCTTGCTCAGAGCTTCACCGGTCTGGGAAACCGAAAGGATCCGGCTCATTTCTTCCCGCGAAAGGCGGATAATCGGTTTTTCATGGACTTTCGGCAGGGGAACGAGCTCTGTGACATTGGAAGAAATCCTCTGGTTCTTGAAAAGGTAATCATAAAAGGAACGGATGGAGCAAAGCTTCCGCTTGATGGATAGATCATGATTGACGAATGCTTTGTTAGGTACCGAATCATCGTCTGTATCTTTCAGGTAGTAGGTCAGGTACTCGGTGTAGGCGGTGATATCGTTCCGGGTCAGTTTTTCAAGATCTGAGTCTTCCAGCAGCCGGATTGGTTTATCAGCAAACGCGACGCGTTCGGCGTGCAGGAAGTTGAAAAACGTGCGCAGATCGATCGCATAAGCGAGACGGGTAAATGTTCCGGTCGTTACAGCAATCGAACGGATGAAATCAGAGCAAGCCTGAGGAAGCTCACGGATGATTTCGCGAATCTGGAGAATCCGTTTTGCGTCTGATTGTTCCTTGAAGGAAGGAGCAGCGTGCGGATGGTGTTCTGTCATCATGAATCCGACCTTTCTGCCAGGATGCTCGGAAAACCGTTTGAAATATGCATAACTATTCGTAAAACTGTGGTTTAGCGAATAGTTAGATATTACCATACCCTTCCGTTTATGTCAAGTTTCCAGGTCCGGATAATCACCTTCCCAGGGATTCAGCGATATACTTACTTCCCTGCGATGAAACTCAACTCATTCTTCACAAACCATCAAATCAGTATTGCGAAGAATGTTTGTTATAAACCGGGGAAAAAATATATTCGAAAGTAAATCATTTAATTGTCATTCCGCTTGAATTTGAACCATGCGGTTATTCTTCTCTCCCCTTCTTTCACACAGAGAATTATGATACAATGCTTTCCAGAATGATCAGAAGGCAGGTTGCTTGTTATGGCAGAATTCAGATGGGTTGATGCGGCGGTTCCGGCAGGAATGAAAATCACCCAGGTTTATGCAGTCACACTGGACCGGGACGGCCGGGTTATGCTCCGCCTGGAGAAAAAGCTGGATGGCGGGATACGGTATTCGCTGGCCGGCGGGCGGCCGGAAGCATATGACAACAGCATCGGGGATACCTGCCGCCGGGAACTGCTGGAAGAAGTCAATACAGAAATAGAGACTCCGGTCTGTATTGGCTATCAGCTGGTGGATGAGGAAGACGGAACCCCGGCTTATGCGCAGGTCCGGATGGCGGCACTGATCCGGACAATCGGAGAAAAAAAGCCGGATCCGGATAACGGCAGGACATATGACCGGCTGATGGTATCGCCGGAGGAGGCGGTGCGGCTGCTGGACTGGGGCGATGTCGGAAAAGCCCAGGTGATGAAGGCTGCGGATGTAATATACCAGGAATATGGAATCCGGTACAGCGGAAAGCCGGAGGAATGGGTCTGACTGAAAAAACACGCCTGCGGGGCGTGCTTTTTATTGCCTGATTATTTGGTTTCCGTACCGGTCGGTTCCGGATCCGGATATGTTTTCCGGTATTCATCAATTGCGGCGCGGGCCAGTTCATCACAGCGGTTGTTTTCCGGATGATCTGAATGCCCTTTCACCTTGACGAATGTGATGCGGTGTTTCTTTGCCTGGGCCATCAGGATAAACCAGAGGTCCTGGTTTTCCACCGCAGTCCCGTTGCTGGTTTTCCAGCCCCGGCTTTTCCAGCCTTCAATCCAGTGGTCATTGAAGGCCTGCACCAGGTAATTGCTGTCGGAATACAGGGTTACCTCACAGGGCTCCTTGAGCGCACCGAGGCCGCTGATAGCGGCGAACAGTTCCATCCGGTTATTGGTGGTTCCGGCCATATAACCGCTGATTTCCTTCCGGTGCGGGCCGAATTCCAGAATGGCAGCCCAGCCGCCGGGGCCGGGATTGCCGCTGCAGGCACCGTCTGTATATATGTTAACCTTCTTCATTGACGTATCCATATGACTGCGGAAATCCTTCCCTGCCATTTATGATTTGGACATTTCGCGGCTCTTTTCAGCGCATGCCTTCATCGCGTCCATGATGGCCGCGCGGAATCCCTTGCGCTCCAGTTCCTCCACGGCTTCAATTGTCGTTCCGCCGGGCGAGCATACAGCATCCTTCAGCGCGGCCGGATGGGTGCCGGATGACAATACCATCAGCGCGCTTCCCAGTACGCTCTGTGCGGCCATTTCATAAGCATAAACACGCGGAAGGCCTTCCCGCACACCCGCATCCGCCATGGCTTCAATCATCATATAAACATAGGCGGGGCTGCTGCCGCTGATGGCGGTCACGCCGTCAAACAGACGTTCCGGCAGGATCCTTGTTTTGCCGATGGAATCAAAAATGCCCTTGACGTAATCAAAATCCTCCTTGGAGAAGGTGGAATCATCACAGAGGGCGGTCATCCCTTCCCCCACCAGGGCCGGTGTGTTCGGCATGACACGCATGTAAGCAGCACCGGAATTCTCCAGGGCCTTGGAAAGCATGCTGACTGTCCATCCGGCGGCAATGCTCAGCACGGACTTTCCGTTGACGTACGGATGGATTTCATCAATGACTTCCTGAACGTAAATCGGTTTTACCGCCAGGATGATCAGGTCGGATTTCTCAGCAACCTCCCGGCAGTCAGCAGCCAGGCAGACACCGGGAATATCTTCTTCCAGTTCACGCATCCGTTTGCTGCTTGCATCGAATGCGGTGATCATGGATGCCCGGATGTACCGCGCCTCCACAATACCGCGGAGAATGGCAGAGCCCATATTGCCTGTACCGATCATGCCGATTTGCTGAATCATGTGACTTTCCTCCCGTGCCGGAAGCGGTTCCCGGCGTCTGATGGTCCATTATAACATGGGAAACACTGTCTGGAAAGCTCCGGACAGTGTTTTCAGGACTTAAAGAATGTATTTTTTGATATCCATCGGTTTGTTTTCGCCCTTCAGGTGCGCATTGACATAATCACCGTCGATTTTCAGCTCAAAAGGCGGCATGTTTTCATCCCCGGCATTGAAGGAGACGTCCTCCAGGAGCTGCTCGAAGATCGCATGCAGCCGGCGGGCGCCGATATCCTCGGAGTTGTCATTGGCATTGCAGGCAGCGGTTGCGATCGCATCGATCGCAGATTCGTCAAATGTCAGCAGTACACGGTCCACTTCCAGCAGCGCTTTGTACTGCTTTGTCAGCGCATTTTCCGGTGTGGTCAGGATCTGACGGAAGTCTTCCTTTGAGAGACTCTGGAGATGAACATGCACCGGGAACCGTCCCTGCAGCTCAGGGATGAGGTCGGACACCTTGCTGACATGGAAGGCGCCGGCGGCGATAAACAGCATGAAATCGGTTTTGACAGCACCGTATTTGGTGTTGACTGTACAGCCTTCAACGATCGGCAGGATATCCCGCTGCACGCCTTCCCGGCTGACATCCGGGCCATGTCCGCCGTTGCTGCCGGCAATTTTGTCAATTTCATCAATAAAGACGATACCGTTCTGTTCCGTCCGGGAGATTGCCTCTTCCTGCACAGCGTCATTGTCAATCAGGCGGGAGGCTTCCTGGTCGGTGATGATCTTGCGGGCTTCCCGAACTTTGACATGGCGGATACGGGTGCGCTTGGGCATCATATTCCCCATCATGTCACCAAGGCTGATGCTGCTGCCGCCGACTTCCAGTGTCGGGGCTTCCTCTTCAACCTCGAGATCCAGTTCCAGGTCTTCGATCTCTCCCCGCATCAGCTGCTGGCGGATTTCCTCTTTTTTCCGGGCCAGTGCGACCGCTTCTTCATCAGTCGGCTGGGATTCCTTCTGACGGCCAAGCAGGAAATCAAGCGGATTTCCGGCATTGCTTTTTTTAGGCGGATGCGCAAGCAGTTCGGAAAGGCGCTCTTCAGCTAGCACACGGGCTCTCGGGAGGACGCGTTCCTTATGCTCTTTCTGCACGAGGCGTACAGCATTCTCTGTCAGATCGCGGATAATGCTTTCCACATCGCGTCCGACATAGCCGACTTCGGTAAACTTGGTTGCTTCCACCTTGATAAAGGGAGCGTTGACCAGTTTGGCGAGCCGGCGGGCAATTTCGGTTTTGCCGACACCGGTCGGTCCAATCATCAGGATATTCTTCGGGATGATTTCATCCCGGAGGGATTCTTCAACACGGCTTCTGCGGTATCTGTTCCGCAGGGCAATCGCGACCGCCTTCTTGGCTTCGTCCTGTCCGACAATAAAACGGTCCAGTTCGTGCACAATCTGGCGGGGTGTAAGCTGCTGGTTCATACTGCCTCCTTCGCTGTTACAGCGTTTCGACAATGATATGGTCATTTGTGAAGACACAGATGCTGGCTGCGATCCGGAGCGATTTTTCGGCAATTTCGGCGGCGGAAAGGTCGGTGTTCTGGACCAGTGCCCGGGCAGCAGCCAGGGCGTAATTCCCGCCGGATCCGATCGCGGCAATGCCCTCATCCGGATCGATCACTTCGCCGGTGCCGCTGAGAATCAGCAGATGGTCATGGTCCGCAACGATCAGCATGGATTCAAGATGGCGCATAGCCTGATCACCGCGCCAGGTCTGGGCCAGCTGGACAGCCGCCTTTTCCAGGTTGCCGCTGCACTGCTGCAGCTTTTCCTCGAATTTCTCACAAAGGGTGAAAGCATCGGCTACACTGCCGGCAAACCCTGCAACTACCTGCCCGTTAAACAGCCGGCGGACCTTTTTGGCAGAGGTTTTGAAGATCGTATTCTCCCCCATGGTGACCTGCCCGTCGCCTGCGATGGCAATCTGCCCGTTTTTGCGAACGGCGCAGATGGTGGTTCCCTTGAAACAGCTGCTCATGTTTTTCCTCCGTTTACTGGTCGATACTCCGGATATACCGGAGGGCTCTGTCGGAAATAGCTTCGTATCGCTCTTTTTTATCGCGGATCTTCTTTGCGCCGGGGATCACGGGAAGCGGATCAATCAGGCCGAACGTACAGTTCATCGGCTGGAAGCTGGAATTCGGTGTGGAAACATACCGTCCCATGGCGCCAAGGGCGGTGAATCCGGGCAGTTCGAGCGGTTCCCGGCCCAGCAGCTGATCCGCAAGGGAGCGGCCGGCAACAAGCCCACTGGCTGCGCTTTCCACATATCCTTCCACACCGGTCATCTGGCCGGCAAAATAGCACATCGGCCGGCGGATCATTTCAAAACGGCTGTTCAGGAATCCGGGGCTTTTCAGGAAAGTATTCCGGTGCATGACACCGTAACGGGAGAACACCGCATTTTCCAGTCCGGGAATCAGACCGAAAACCCGCTTCTGCTCTCCGAATTTCAGGCGCGTCTGGAATCCGACGATATTGTACATGGTTTCCCCGGCGTCATCCTGCCGGAGCTGGACAACGGCGAAGGGCGCTTTTCCGGTTCGGGGATCACGGAGTCCGACCGGCTTCATCGGACCGAAAGCGGGTACCATTCTTCCCCGGCGGGCCATGCTTTCAATCGGCATACAGCCCTCGAACACCCGGGTTTCCTCAAAACCGTGAACTTCGGCTGTCTCCGCTGTCAGCAGCGCATCAATAAACCGGTTGTATTCCTCTTCGGTGAACGGACAGTTCAGGTAATCGTCTCCCCGCCCGTAGCGGCTGAGACGGAACATTCTGGTTTCATCCAGGGATTCCCGCAGAACAATCGGGGCGGCAGCATCGTAGAAATTCAGGGTATCCAGGCCCGGGAGGGACTGGATGGCATCGGCCAGCGCCGGACTTGTCAGCGGACCGGTGGCGATAATCACAGGGCCATCCGGAATTTCCGATGCTTCCCTTTTTTCCAGGGTAACCAGCGGATGGCGGAGGAGCGTCTCGGTAACCTGCCTGGAAAAACCTTCCCTGTCCACTGCGAGTGCATCGCCGGCCGGTACCTGGTTATCATCCGCGCATTGCATGATCAGTGAGTCCATGCACCGCATCTCCTCCTTGAGAAGACCGACAGCGCTGGAAAGGCGGCTTCCGCGGAATGAGTTGGAACAGACCAGTTCCGCAAAATATTCAGTATGGTGTGCCGGTGTCTGCTGCGCCGGCTTCATCTCAACAATCGTGACCGGAATTCCTTTCCGGACAAGCTGCCAGGCAGCTTCGCTGCCGGCAAGCCCGGCTCCGACCACCGTGGCACGAAGCTCACTCATTCAGATCGCCCTCGGCTTCTCCGACCACTGTCTTGAAGCGGCAGTTTTCATTGGAACAGAGATGAATCAGTTCTCCGCGGTTATTCCGTTTTTCCACCATGTAGGATCCGCATTGCGGGCATTTTTCGGAAACCGGTTTGTCCCAGCTGACGAAATCGCATTCCGGATATCCTTCGCAGCCGTAGAACTTGCGGCTCTTCCGGCTGACTTTTTCGAGAAGGCGTTTTCCGCACTTCGGACAGGAAGCATCGATATACGTCAGCAGGGGTTTGGTATTCCGGCAGTCCGGGAAATTCGGGCAGGCCAGGAATTTCCCGAAACGGCCCATTTTATAGACCATCATTGCGCCGCACTGATCACAGGGAACATCGCTGACTTCGTCCTTGACTTCGATCTTTTCAATCTCTTTTTCGGCGACTGCCAGTGTTTTCTGGAAGTCCGGATAGAATTCACGGAGAATCTGTTTCCAGTCAGCGTTTCCCTCCTCGACCTGATCCAGGCGGGTTTCCATATTGGCGGTAAATTCCGTATCCACGATTTCGGCAAAATACTTTTCCATCATATCCGTAACCATGATGCCGAGTTCAGTCGGATACAGGCGTTTTTTCTCCCGGGATACATAGCCGCGGGAAATAATGGTGGAAATAGTCGGCGCATATGTGGAGGGCCGGCCGATACCGTTTTCCTCCAGGGTGCGGACCAAGCTGGCTTCGGTATACCGGCTCGGCGGCTGGGTAAAGTGCTGATCGCTGACAATATCCTGAATCGTCACTTTCAGGCCGCTCTCCAGCACCGGAAGGGTCATTTCCACGGAATTGACCGCGTCATCCGTTCCTTCTTCATAAAGGGCGGTAAAACCGGCAAATGTCTTATGCTCGCCATAGAAGCGCAGGCCGATACGCTTGCCGGTAATCTCGGCTGTCATGGTCTGGTAGGTGGCTGGCGCCATCTGGCTGGCAACAAAACGGTTGTAAATCAGTCGGTACAGCATGAACTGTTCCCGGTTCAGAGATGCCTTGATGGATTCCGGCGTCCGGGTCACATCGGTCGGCCGGATGGCTTCATGGGCATCCTGGGCGTTCTTGCGTCCTTTGTATTCGTTCTTTTCTGCAGGAAGGTATTCGGCTCCGTATTTGACCGGAATAAACGCGCGGACGGCATCCAGGGCATCATCGCTGATGCGGACGCTGTCGGTACGGATATATGTCACAAGGCCCTGGGTCCCCTCACCTTCCAGATCAATGCCTTCATACAGCTGCTGTACAACCTGCATGGTTCTGGACGTGGTGAAACTCAGCTTGCGGCCGGCTTCCTGCTGCAGGCTGGAGGTGGTGAACGGCGGCGCGGGCATTCTTTTCTTTTCCTTGGTTTTTACATCGGAAATGATGAAACTGTCCTGTTCAATGAGTTTCCGGATTCCGGAAGCCTGTTCCTCATTATGAACCTGGACTTTGCTGCCGTCCACGGAGGCAAGACGCGCGGTAAACAGCTGGTCTTTCTTACCGGAACGGATGGAGCATTTTGCCGAAATATCCCAGTATTCCTCCGGAATGAAGGCATTGATTTCATTTTCCCGGTCTACAACCATCCGGGTTGCGACACTCTGCACACGGCCGGCAGACAGTCCCTTTTTGACTTTCGCCCAGAGAAGCGGGCTGATCTTATAGCCGACCAGCCGGTCCAGAGCCCGGCGGGCCTGCTGTGCGTCAATGCGCCCCATATCCAGCTGGCGGGGATGCTTGATGGCGGCCTGGACAGCCTTTTTGGTCACCTCATTGAACTCAATCCGGCAGGCCTTGGTTTCATCGACACCCAGCACATGATACAGGTGCCAGCTGATTGCTTCCCCTTCGCGGTCAGGGTCTGTCGCGAAATAGATCTGGGAAGCGTTCTTGGCTTCTTTCCGGATACGGCTCAGGATGTCGCCGCGGCCGCGGATTGTGATATATTTCAGATCAAAGTCATGATCCGGATCCACACCGAGCTGGCTTTTGGGCAGGTCACACACATGCCCCTGGGAGGCTTCCACTTTATAGCCTTTGCCCAGGTACCGCCCGATTGTCTTCGCTTTGGCGGGAGATTCAACAATGATCAGTTTCTGTTTTGCCGTTGCCATCCGTGATTCCTCCGAATCAAATTGGTTTATTGAATGATCTGATATTTCTTTCCGGGAACGGACTCAATTATTCCGCGGATCTGCAGCATTGTCAGGATGCCAAGCAGTTCAGCAGGCGGAAGTCCGCATGTATCTGCCAGCTGGTCAAAGCTCCGGGGACCGGGCAGGAGACAGTTCAGCACAGCGGTTTCTGTTTCATTCCGTGCCTTTGAAAGTACGGAGCAATCGCTATTTTGCACTTCATCCGGCGGATTGTCAAGCCAATTCATATCCGCCAGGATATCACGGGCCGTTGTGAAATAAGTGGCGCCTTCCCTCAGTAGCTGCCGGTTTCCTTCCGAATACGGGGATGATGGATCACCCGGATAGACAAAAACTTCTTTTCCTTGGTTCAGGGCGTGGCTGACAGTTACCAGGCTTCCGCTCCTGATCCGGGCTTCCATCAGGATGACGGCATCCCCCAGCCCGGAAATAATCCGGTTGCGGTACGGAAAGTGAAAGGCCATGGGCGGCTGGCCGGGCGAGAACTCGCTGATCAGCAGCCCGCCATTATCCAGTACCTGCTTCCGGAGACTGCTGTTTGCCGTCGGATAGGAACGGTCCAGACCGCAGCCGAGTACCGCGACAGTCGGCGAGCCTCCCCTCAGACACCCCTGGTGGCAGGCGGTATCGATTCCGTTCGCGAATCCGCTGATGATCACAATCCCGCTGCTGCTCAGTTCCCGGGCAATGTCTTCTGCTGCCTTCAGTCCGGCATAGGAAGCATGCCGGGAACCGACCATGGAGATTCGGCGGTGCTGCAGGCAGGAAAGATCTCCCTGGTAGAAAAGGATGGAAACAGGATCCGGAATCTCGGACAGGATGGGAGGAAAGGAATCATCCACTGCGGTAACGGACAGGATCTTGTGCTCAGTGATCAGGTTATACAGACGGCGGAGGTTGTCCCGGGTCCCGGTGGTTTTCATCCGCCGGATCACATCGGGAGGAAGCAGCTCACTCAGGCGGGGATCTTCCTCTGCTGCAGCATGGAAGATACGCTCCCCTGTTCTGTATTCCCGGATGACGGGAAGCAGCTTATCGGCCGGAACATTCAGGTCCGCCAGCCATGCAAGATATGAGGTTTCGACGGCGGCATCAGTCTTCATCAGTCGTCATCTCCAGTATTTCTGGTCCAGTTCCCGGTACTGAACAGCTTCGGCAATATGGACGGAGGAAATCGTTTCCTCCCCGGCCAGGTCAGCAATGGTCCGGGCGACTTTCAGAACCCGGTGATAGCCCCGCATGCTCATGTGCATGGAATCAGCGGCGGCATGCAGGAGACGGGAACCTTCCGCATCCGGGACGCAGAACCTGCGGATGGAATTGCTGTCGAGCTGGGCGTTGCAGAAAAGGGCGCTTTTCCTGTAGCGTTCGTACTGGACGGAACGGGCAGATGCGACCCGTGCGGCGACGACGGCGGAAGATTCTGCTGCGGCGCTGCCGGTAATGGCGCTGACCGGAACGGAATCCACTTCAATCTGAATATCGATCCGGTCCAGCAGCGGACCGGATACCCGGTCGAGATAACGACGTATTTCAGGAGGTGTGCAATGACACGCCCGCTGCGAACTGCCGAAATAACCGCAGGGGCATGGATTCATCGCGGCAATCAGCATGAAGGAGGACTGATACTGTGCCTGACGCTTCACTCGGGAAACCGAGACAATGCCGTCCTCCAGCGGCTGGCGGAGTGCTTCCAGCGCGCTCCGGCTGAATTCGGGAAGCTCGTCCAGAAACAGGACGCCGTTATGGGCAAGGGAGACTTCCCCGGGACGCGCATCCTGTCCGCCGCCGATCAGTGACGCAACAGATGCGCTGTGATGCGGGGCACAGAATGGCCGGGTAACCATCAGCCCGCTGCCGGAAGGCAGGCGCCCGCTGATAGAATGAATCCGTGTGGTTTCCAGGGACTCCTCAAATGTCATGGGAGGCAGGATGCCGGGGACACACCTGGCCAGCATGGTCTTGCCGCTTCCGGGGACACCGATCATGATCAGATTGTGACCGCCTGCAGCAGCAACCTCAAGGGCTCGCCGCGCAGCGGACTGACCGCGGATCTGGGCCATGTCCACGGGACATGAAGCCTCACGCTTCAGCTGCTCAAAGGCGACCGGTTCTTCCGGAACAATATTTTCTGTTCCGTTCAGGTAGCGGATGACTTCCCGGAGATGGGAAACGGGAATAACCCGCAGGCCCTCAATACAGGCGGCTTCACGGGCGTTTCCATCCGGCAGGATGACCTCACGGACCCCATGCTCTTTCGCGCTGATCACCATGGGCAGTACACCGTTTACGCGGCGGATGCAGCCGTCCAGGCCCAGCTCGCCGAAAAATGCGGTATTGTCAGGATCGAAATCATCACGGGGGGAAACTTCCCCGGAAGCAATCAGCAATCCGACGGCCATGGGCAGGTCGAAGGAAGGACCCTCTTTCCGGATATCCGCGGGTGCGAGGTTGAACGTAACCCTGGAAACAGGAAGTTTAACACCGCTGCTGATGATTGCGGCGTTGATCCGGTTCTTGCTTTCCCGCACAGCGGTGTCCGGAAGGCCGATAATTTCCATCATCGGCATACCATCCACACAGAATACCTCTGTCTGCACGGGAAATCCGTTTACACCGCTGACGCCGAAGGTCAGAACCTTTGCCATCTGATTGCTCATCTGCGGTCCTCCGTTACATACCCGGGTAGCTGACGGTCAGGATCCTGCCCCCGATATCCAGCCATTCCCGCGGCATCATAAGTCCGCTCGCATACGGGAAGAATATGATGAAACCGGCAGCCGCCAGAATGCAGAACAGGACAGCGGCGGTACGCCGGAACGCTTTCATCCGGCAGGGAACGGCGGACAGGCAGAGCCCGATGGAAACCAGAAGGAACGGAACACTGGCAAAGTAATGGTAGATATACGTTCCCCGGGGTACCAGAACCCACGGAAGATACTGTGCCAGCAGTCCGATGAACAGAAAACCGTACCGGACATCATATGTCGGAAGCGTCAGATGCCAGCGGATAACAGGGCTGCCGGGATTCCGGACAGCATCATAGCGGATATACCGTTTGCCAGCCAGCCAGATGAGCAGGCAGACCGCCATGGTAAACAGTCCGCCGAACCAGACGACCGGGTTTCCGAAACTGAAAATGCTGTGATGAACCGGTGAGGCGGAAGGCACAAACTCTTCCATGGCATAGTACATCGGCTTTTTGATAATCGGCCATTCATACCAGGGAGAATAGTAATAGTGATCCATGCCGAGGCCGGGCTTGCTGTGATAAAGGAACATCCCCACCTGGGACTGCCACACTGCGGAAAGGTAATCGCCGACGGAGCGGATCCGTGTATTGTATGCCATATACGGAAGATAGCTGAGCAGATAGATGGCAATCGGGATAATGATAAAGAACAGGACGCACCAGAGGGAAATCCGAACCAGGCGCGGAACAATCCGGTTACGGGAACTGCTGTACGGGAGGAGCGCGGCTGCCTGCTCTTCCGGAAGAACGGAGGAGCGCAGGAGCCGGTCCGCTTCGGCGCGAAGCCGGATATGGCGGATTCCGTGCCATACATACAGCACAGCCAGCCCGGCACCGGCATAGATCCCGATCCACTTGCTGGCGATGGACAGGCCCATGAACAGGCCGCTGAATGCCAGCGGGAACAATGCCCGGCGGAGCGGTTCTGTGGCAAGATCTGTCTGCATATAGCGCAGCATAAAGAAATAGGCAAAGATGATAAACAGGACCGGATAGCTGTCAATTGTCGCGATCTGGGTCTGGGTCAGGTGCATACAGTCCAGGGACATCAGGATGCATACAACAGCGGCGGGCAGCGTCTCTTTGGTCAGCTGCTTCATCAGCAGATAAATTCCCGGAAGCATCAGGATTCCGGCCAGTGCGCCGGCAAAACGCCATCCGAAAGGCGTCATGCCGAACAGGGTGATACACCAGCTGATAAAAACTTTTCCGAGCGGAGGATGACTGGTTTCATAGGGAACGGTTCCCTGGGTGAATTCGAAACCGGTTCGGGCATGGTAGATCTCATCGAAATAAGTGCTGTTCCACCAGGACGGCTGGGGTTCCGTGGTACCGCTTCCGAACAGGACGGGTGTCGCTTCCAGGGTATCCGGCTCATCCAGCAGGGCGGAGGGATCGGAATACAGCATGGATTCAGGATCAGCGCCGGTATGGGAAGCAACCGATGCCGGAATGGCATTTCCATTCCGGTCACGGAAGATGATCTCATTCAGTTTCAGGCCGATCTGTTCTGCCTTCAGCCGGATATAGCGTCCCCGGAAATGGACGATATTGGATTCGCTGTTGTAATACTTCAGATTTCCGTCTGCATCTTCATACGGACGGATCGCATACTTCCATTTCCAGCACTCCCCTTCAGCCATAAAGGCGGGATGGTCTTCTGACCATGATTCGCCGTCTTCGCTGTCAGACAGCGAAAAATCGAACATGCTGACCTGTCCGAAGTAAAGAACCCGTACATCATCCCGGAACTGTCCGAGGTCAAATACGATTTCTTCATTGATTCCGGAGGAAGACCATCCGTGCTGGGGTGCTTTTGCGCTTCCGAGCGTCAGCAGGCTGATCAGGCTGTACAGGATTGTGACAACAGCCAGAATGACGGTATCCTTCCTGCTCCAGTGAAGCTTCCGGTCCGGATGGTAATCCAGCGGTGTCCTGGAAGGTACGGGAGGAGTATCCGGAAAAACCGGCGGCTCAGAAACAGGCCATTCCTGCCCGGACCCCTGAAGCATCCGGAATCCGAGCAGCACAGCATAGACTGATCCGAGTATATTCAGTATGCTGAGTACGTCAGCCAGCGCAGTTGTGTCAGCCAGGAGATGCCCGGATTCAGATCCCAGGCGGACACTGTTGTCCAGGATGATTCCCTCATTGACGAACACGGTGAAGGTAAAGAGGGCCAGCACCCAGAGAATGCGACGGTCACGCTGGACCGCATAGGCGCAGGCAAGCAGGAAGATCGCGGGCAGAAGATACCGTTCATGCATCTTGATACCGAATACATAAAGCAGGATGAACAGCAATGCGCCCAGATAAGGAAGGAAACGGATATCGGCTTTTCGAACAAACAGGGAAATGGTGATCAGGAAGGCAAATGCCATCGCACCGATGCCGGGATAAGTCCATGCGGCGCCAAGTACGGCAGAAATGATGAAACCGACAGCCAGGCAGCCCGATGCGATGGATTCGATCAGCCAGAAACGGGCATTCCGGTGCTTCCAGGTCCATATGACTGAATATGCCATGGAAGCGAGAGCGAAAAGAACCGGAACGGCAATATGGGCGGTATTCTCAAGTTTGGTCCAGTTGGCTCCGAACAGGTAATAGATGTTTGCGGTATTCAGGGTGGCATAGGGATAGGATGCCAGGGTTTCCTTATACTGGTTGTAAAGCCACCCGAATGGCTGACGGATCCCGAAGGGCAGGATTCCGGCAATGAGCACGGCAAAGGAAATCAGAATTCCGGTCAGAATGGACTTCCGGGCGGCTTTCTGCCGGACCCAGGCAAAGATGATCGCTGTCAGTCCGAGGAATCCGAGCATCAGTGCCTGGGGTTTGACCAGTACGCTCAGGGCGTATATCGGAAGCGCTGCTGCCCAGTTGCCGCGGACTGCACACAGGACGACCATCACCAGCAACAGGCACAGGACGCTGTCCATCTGGCCCCAGGCGGCGCTGTTCAGGATCAGGAGAGGATTAAAAGCCAGCAGTGCAAAAAGCACAACGAAGAAACGGCTGCGTTCCGGATAAAGACGGCGCATATAAGTGAACAGCAGCCAGCATAGCACCAAGTCGCAAATGTTCGGAATGAGGCGGAAAATCACATTTGTCCAGGCGGAGGTTGCCTCGGTCTGGGTGGAAAGCCATGAATTCAGGCCGAGGATATAGGTATACAGAGGCGGATAATCGCAGAATCCGGTCTGACGGTAAAACTCCACAGGACCCCAGTCAGCCATGGTTCTGCCCCAGCCAAGGAAGCAGTTGACATCCACCAGATAACCTGGGACTACGAAACTGATGAGAATCCGAAGAGCGAGTGAAGCCAGCAGGATAAGGCCGAGAATCCATGATCCGGATTTCTCCGCCGGTTTTCCGGCTCGGATGAAAAAGCGGGGCCGGGTTGTGTACAGCATTACGGCAAAACACAGCAGCATGCACCAGAGCAGGCCGCGGGCCAGCAGCCACGGCCATGCCTTCCGCTCCCCCGGTTCTGCTTCATCATCGGAATCGCTCCAGCTGGTATTCTCGACAGAATACCACCGGTCGGCAATGATATCATCAGGAATGGAATCCACAGCAGCCAGACGGATATCATCAAAGCACGCGCTGCCGGTGGCAAGGTCTCCGTAGCCGCCGACACGGGCATAGATGGTAACCCAGGTCTGGTCCGGACCGGTTTCCCCATAGTATTCCACATAGCGCCATTCACCGTCGGTGTCAGCGAAGTCTTCAGAAAAAGCGTAAAGGCCTTCAATGCTCAGGTTTGCGCCTCGCCCGCCCTCAATACCCCGGGCACGGATATATCCGCTGAGACAGTATACGGTATCAGGGTTCACATCGACAATCTGCGCAATCCGGGAATCGTTCGGGGCGAGATTCCGGATTTCAAAAATCCGGCCGCGTCCGGAGTCTTCATCCTGCAGGACATGATACTCCGTATATCCGATCTGGCTGTACCAGGCATCAGTATACCAGCCGTCAGGAAGATTCTCATCCTCCAGCTGTTCAAAACCGCTGTTCCAGACCAGGTTGCCGTCTTCCCTGCTTTCCTCGCCGGCGGCATAAACGCAGGCGGAAAAAAGGCAGGAAGCAATCAGAATTATCAGAACAAACAGTCGGTTCAGGAAACGGGTATATTTCATGGACAGGACATTCCTTTCCTCATTAGCGGTAAAACATGCTCCCCGGCTGGAACGCATCGGGAATGTGGCGGACAGAATCCGGACGGATCTCAATCACATCAAATCGGACAGGACTTTCCAGCTGGCTGGTTTTCATCAGGTAAATAACAGCCGCCCGGGCAATCCGTCTCTGCTTCTCTTCCGTAACGGACATCAGCCCCTGTCCGGGCTGTCCGGTCAGGCGGGTTTTGACCTCAACAAAAACAATTGTCTTTTTGTCGAGCATGATCAGGTCGATTTCGCCGGAACGGGTCTTGTAACGGCGTTCCAGGCATTTCATTCCCAGTTGGTCATGCAGATAGGCTTCAGCGGTGCTTTCACCCTGCAGCCCGGTTTCGTAAGTCTGCTTCATATAAAATTACCGATAAAGCTTCTTCTGTGTTCCGGACAGGGACCGTATTTCCGGATCGCATCGATGTGCTCACGGGTGCCATACCCTTTATTCCGGGCAAAACCGTATTCCGGATACACAGCGTCAAGTTCCAGCATCTGCCGGTCCCGGACCACTTTGGCGATAATGCTTGCAGCTGCGATGCTGTAGGAAACTGCGTCGCCGTGAATCACAGGGACTTCCCTCCCGTTCAGTCCGAGTCCGGTGACTGCATCAATCAGGAAAATATCTGCAGGAACAGAGCAGGCAGCTGTCCGCATGGCCTTTTTGGTGGCCTGCAGGATGTTGATCCGGTCAATTTCATCCGGCCCGACCTGGCCGATGCCGACATACAGGGCATTGGCCATAATCTGGTCATAAACCTTTTCGCGCCGGCTTTCGCTGAGCTTTTTGCTGTCATCTATCCATTCAATCAGCGGGTTTTCCGGAATTACGACACAGGCAGTCACGACGTTTCCGGCCAGAGGCCCGCGGCCGACTTCATCCATTCCGGCAATAACAAGGGTTCCGGAACGGTACTGTGAGTCAAAGCGCTGCAGTTCCAGCGCATGTGCTTTTCTGTCGATCATAAAGAAGATTCTCCTGTCTGTCCGTCGGGAGACTCAAGTGTGATTCTGCCGAGCTTGCCGCTTCGGAATTCATCCAGCACAACACTGCAGCAGCGATCATAGTCATAACGGCCGCCCTTGAGAAGCCAGCCTCGTCCGCGGCAGACTGCATCGAGCAGTTCAGCGTTTTCCGCACTTTGATCATCCACATGGAAGCGGGCGGATAATGTTTCAGGACAGCTTGCTTTCAGGTCCTCCAGCAGCGAAATAGCCAGCGCGTAGATATCAACGACATCATCCTTTACGGAACCGATATAGCACAGCCTGCGGGCAGCCAGCTGGTCATCCAGCCGGGGCCAGAGCATGCCGGGAGTATCCAGCAGATCCAGGTAGGGTGTTATATGGATCCACTGATTGCTTTTGGTTACACCCGGACGGTCACCGGTTTTTGCGATACTGGAACCGCGAAGACGGTTGATGAGTGTGCTTTTGCCGACATTCGGTACTCCGATCACCATCACTCGGACAGTTTTTCGGATTCCCTTTTCTTCCGCAGCTTCAACAATATCGCGCACAGAACGGTCAATGGCGGAGAGAAGCTCCTTGGATTTCAGGGAAAGTGCGTGAATGGGATATGCGGTCTCGCCCCGCGCCTGGAAAAACCAGACCCACTTCCGGGTTGCTTCCGGATCAGCCAGATCCGCCTTGTTCAGCAGCAGAATCCGGCGCTTCCCGGCGGTCATCCTCAGCAGCTCCGGATTCCGGCTGGAAAAAGGAAGACGGGCGTCGCAGACTTCGACGATCAGATCTGCCCGCTTCAACTGATCCTGCAGCAGGCGCCTGGTTTTGGCCATGTGCCCAGGATACCAGTTAATCGGTGGTTCAGATATACTCATAAAAACGGTTTCCCGCCCTTCTCCTAAAAAAATCCTTCATTATATTATCCCATGAACAATATTGCGTCAAGCGAACATAGAAGGAAAAAAACCGGCGGAAAGCATTTGCTTTTCGCCGGTTCAGAAAGGAATCCGGTTAACGGATAACAGCATAGAGGGGGGTCATGTCAATTCCCGGAATCCCGTCCAGGACTTCAGCAAGGGCAGTCAGCATTGTTCGGATACCGTCCGGAATATCGCTTTCCGCATTGATCGGAAGAACCGGATCGTGGACGCTCAGCCGGAGCAGGAACCAGGCGGAATCCGGAACACCGCCCAGATCAAAGCTGATCCGGACTCCTTCCCGGTTATCCGGAGCGATATGCCAGTCATCAGTGATTTCAGCGTGATCCAGAATACGCTGGACGGCTTCCTGGCCGCGTGTGCGGAAATCCGGATCGGTGATATTCAGGCGGATCTCGGTGCTTTCAACGGGCTCTTTCAGGTCGGCAATCAGGCTTCCGAGGGTTTTCCCCTGCTGTTTCATCTGCATCGCGGTAACGATCAGAACGGTTACCAGATACATGCCGTCATCCAGGAAATGATTTTCCCGCAGGGCTGCATGACCGCTGGTTTCAATGGCAAGCGGGCAGTCGGAACCCTCCCGGTTCAGCCGGATTGCTTCATCAATTACGTTGCGGTATCCCCGCTTGTAGCGGTAGTGCTCTCCGCCTTTCCGGCGGATGAACAGGCTCAGTCCGGACGATGTGACCGAGTCGGTTACAATCACCTGGCGGGGATTGTTTTCCAGAAGGATTGCACTGATCAGGGCAATCAGGCGGTTCCGGTTGATTTCCTTGCCGTCGGCATCCACAACAGCAGCCCGGTCACAGTCTGTATCAAAGATTACACCCAGGTCTGCGCCGGCGCGGAGTACGGCGGAACGGAGCGAGGAGATTGCCTGCGCGTTTTCCGGATTCGGGATATGGTTCGGAAAGATTCCGTCCGGATCCAGGAACTGGCTTCCGGCGGTATTGGCGCCAAGGGACTGCAGCATATCCGCGTAAAAACCGCCGGCGCCGTTTCCGGCATCCACCACCACGTGAAGACCGGTAAGCGGTTGATCCGCATCTGAGCCGAGGCCGTTCCGGATCCGGTCTGCCAGCTGGTGCTGGTACACGGGAAGGAATTCAGCGGAATGGACAGAGCCGGTGGGTTCCGAGTCACCGGGCTTCAGATCCCGGGCTACCCGAAGCAGCGTCTCCACATCCTTGCCTTCCAGCCCGCCTTCGGATGTGAAGAATTTGAGTCCGTTTTTATCCCATGGATGGTGGCTGGCTGTGATCATGACTGCACCATCTGCCTCGAAACCCGGGGTAATGGTGGACATATACATGGCCGGAGTGGTGCACATGCCGAAGTCGGCAACAGAAGCGCCGGAACGGCTGATGCCGTCGGAAACTGCCTCCAGGAGCGCGGGACCGGTGATGCGGCTGTCCCGTCCGACTGCAATGGTAAGCTCCTGGGCTGGCTTGTTTTTCTTGGCCGCAACCCATTGGGAAAAAGCCATACCCAGTGCCTGTGCAATATCCGCGGTCAGTGTGGCATTTTCACCCACAGCCGTTCCACGGACATCAGATCCGCTTTTCAAAGAGAGCCAGTCTGCCATAACAATCGCCTCCGTATGTTAAGCGTCGTGTTCGTCACAGTATCCACGGAGCAGATGATACAATGGTGCAAGCTGCTGGAAATCCTTCCGGACCTCGGTCAGGATGCGCTCAGAGAAAACCTTCCTGAAATCCGGCGAGATCTTGTTGATATACATTTCTTTGGTACAGTACCATCGCCGCAGGCGGTCCGGAATTTCCGGCGGTATTTCCAGCCGTTTATGGGTGCTGCCGTTCAGCAGAAGCCCCCGGCCGGCCAGATCCAGGTCATCGAGCAGCGCCAGGGTGCCGTCCGGATTGGCGCGCATCCTTTTCCGGAACAGGTCCAGCGCCTCCCGGTTTTCGCCCCAGAAGCCCATTCCCCAGTCCAGCCGGGAAGGCCCCAGCTCAAACCAGAACATCAGGCTTTGTTCCCGGGGCTCCCCTTCACGCCGGAAAAGCAGCCACAGATGGTCCCGATACGGGCTTTTGTCCCGGGAAAAGCGTGTATCCCGGTGGATCCGGGAAAGGCATTTATGCGGGCGGATCTCCATCCGCGGGTCAATTTTCTTCATCGCAGGTCCCAGATCCTCGATGAATTCATAGAACGGGCGCTGCACAACTTCCACATATCGGTCATGGTTTTCATGAAAGTAGGCTGCGTTGTTGTGAAATTTCAGGTCCAGGAAAAAGGAAATGGTATCCTCACTGAAACCGGTGAACATGCGGCGCCTCCATTTCAGTCAGCAAGCTGAACAGGCGAGACGCCGGAAAGGCGGACGCTCTGCGGATCAGGCTGGCTCATGCCGATGTGGAAAGTCAGATGTTCAACAGGAACCCGGTTTCCCTCCGGGTCAACGACGGTCCGGACAAGCGGATCCAGCCGGATTACGGCCGGAACGGTTTCCCCGGCTTTTACCGGAAGTCGGCAGAAACCGCAGAGCCTGGGATGAACAGGCGCATACGGACTGTCTGTTTCGGCATATACCTGAACAACCGCATCTCCGTCCATGTTTCCGGTGTTGTGTACATTGACCCGGATCCGGTCGTTTTCCAGGGAGGGATCGGACAGGGACCAGCTGGTATAGCTCAGCCCGTGGCCGAATGGGTACAGCGGTTTCCCTGTAAAATAACGATAGGTGCGGTTTTCCATGCTGTAGTCTTCAAATGGCGGAAGGTCATCCACGTCGTTGTAGAATGTGACCGGCAGATGTCCGCTGGGGTTTTTCTCGCCAAACAGCAGTTCGGCAAGGGCTTTTCCGCCGGCCTGCCCGGGATACCAGGCCAGCACTTTGGCATTTCCGCCGCTGACATTCAGGGCGGAACCGGCGGCAATGACCGTGATGAGTTTCCGGGAATGCCGGCGGAGAATATCCATCAGCCGGCGCTGGGATTCCGGAATCAGCAGATCTTTTTTGTCCCCGCTGAAGTATTCGTTGCCGGTATCTCCTTCCTCGCCTTCAAGGGTGGCATCCAGACCGACACAGGCGATCGTTGCATCGGCTTCTTCAGCATACATGGCCGCTTCGGCAAGCCGGTCATCAGGCTTTGAGAGGCCGGAAGTCCGGTCCTTGAACAGGTGGCTTCCGAGGCTGTAAAGGACACGGATACCCCGTGCGTTACAGAAGGAGCGAATCCCCTCGAGGAATGTGACATAACGGCTGCTGGTGCCGTTGTAATTCCCCTCCAGTGCCGGAATGCTGTCGGCATTCGGTCCGATTACAGCGATTGTCCGGATTTTATCTGCACACAGCGGAAGGGTTCCGTCATTCTCCAGCAGCACCATGCTGTTTTCGGCGGCTTTCAGGGCAAGTGCGTCATGAGCATCCGTATCATTATCCGTTACGGGAATGCGGTCATATTCACAGTCATCGGCAAAGAGCCCCAGCAGGTAACGTGTGGTAAAGAGGCGCTCACAGGCGGTGGTAATCTGCTCCTCGGTAACGAGTCCTTCCTGGTATGCCTGCATCAGATGGAGATATGTATTTCCGCAGTTCAGGTCACATCCGTTCCGGATGGCCAGGGCGGCGCTTTCAGGAGCGGTGGCGGTTACCTTATGATTGACGTGGAAATCCCGGATTGCCCAGCAGTCGCTGACCACATGGCCGCGGAATCCCCATTTGTCGCGCAGGGTGTCTTTCAGCAGCGTCCGGCTTCCGCAGGCCGGCTCCCCGTTGACGCGGTTATAAGCGCCCATTACAGACTCGACGTCGGCTTCCTTTACGGTGGCTTCAAAGGCAGCCAGGTAAGTTTCGGTCATATCCTTCGGGTTCGCTTTTGCATCGAATTGATGACGGAGGGCTTCCGGACCGGAATGAACGGCAAAATGCTTGCTGCATGCAGCGGTTTTCAGATATTTTCCATGCCCCTGCAGGCCTTCAATATACCGGATTCCGAGCCGGCTGGTCAGATATGGATCTTCACCGTATGTTTCATGCCCGCGGCCCCATCTGGGATCCCGGAAAATATTGATATTCGGGCTCCAGACAGTCAGCCCTTTATAGATATCCCGGTCGCCGAAACGGCTCTGACCGTTGTATTTCGCGCGGGCTTCATCAGAAACGACAGAGGCAATTTCTTCCTGCAAATCCTCATCAAACATTGCAGCAAGACCGATCGCCTGCGGGAAAACCGTGGCTGTACCTGCCCGGGCAATGCCGTGCAGTGCTTCATTCCACCAGTTATATTCAGGGATACCCAGGCGCGGTATGGCCGGTGCATCATATTTGAGCTGGGATGCCTTCTCCTCCAATGTCATTTGGGATACTAGTTTTTTGGCCTGAGCCGCTGCTTCTTCCCTGTTTCTCATAGTGCTTCTCCGATCGTGGTGGATTCAGTTTGAAATATGGATTCATATTTTAGAAAATTAAACATCCCGGTGGGATTTTCCTGCTCCCCGGGAGAAATAAAAACCGGCTTCAGAATGAATTCTGAAGCCGGTTTCGGGCGGTAAATCAGATGCGCTTGATCTCCTTGATCTTGGCAGCTTTGCCCTGGCGCTCACGCAGATAGTACAGCTTGGCGCGGCGCACCTTACCGCGGCGGATCATATCCACGTGGTCAACACGGGGAGAATGGATCGGGAAAGTACGCTCCACGCCGATGCCATAGGACACACGACGCACGGTGAATGTTTCCCGGACTCCGCCGTTCCGCTTTGCAATAACAGTTCCTTCAAAAGCCTGCAGACGTTCACGGTTGCCTTCAACAACCTTCACCCACACGCGGACAGTATCGCCGACGTTGAACTGGGGCATATCGCTGCGGATCTGCTTGGCTTCAATGGAACGAATGATTTCATTCATGACAGGTTCCTCCTTCCCTCATAGACGTTCATGACCCGGTCAGCGAACCGAACGATTCGCCGTTTCAGCCCGGACAGAGGACCGCCCGCATAACACCAGACATAATATCATAAAGAAAAACAAATTGCAAACATTATTTTTCTGCATGATACACGGAAAACCGGAAGAAAAAGGAACTGCTCCCGGAGGAACAGTTCCCGGTATACCAGGGGAAATTACTTCTTCTCGGCAATGGCAGCCTGTGCGGCGGCAAGCCGGGCAATCGGAACACGGAAGGGAGAGCAGCTCACATAATCCAGGCCGATCTTATGGCAGAATTCCACGGAGGTCGGATCGCCGCCGTGTTCGCCGCAGATACCGATGTGCAGCTTCGGATTGACCGGGCGTCCCAGCTTGATGGCAAGATCCATCAGCTTGCCGACGCCGTTCTGGTCCAGGCGGGCGAACGGATCGCTCTCGAAGATCTTGGTGTCATAGTACGCGGAAAGGAACTTGCCCGCATCGTCACGGCTGAAGCCGAAGGTCATCTGGGTGAGGTCGTTGGTGCCGAAGCAGAAGAAATCAGCATCCTTCGCGATCTCGTCCGCTGTCAGCGCGGCACGCGGGATTTCGATCATCGTACCGACTTCATACTCGATCTTCACATCGCTGGCTGCGATTTCCGCATCCGCTGTTTCCACAACGATCTTCTTGACGAACTTCAGTTCCTTCTCCTCGCAGACCAGCGGGATCATGATCTCGGGACGGACTGTCCAGTCGGGATGTGCTTTCTGGGTATTGATGGCAGCGCGGATAACGGCACGGGTCTGCATCTTTGCGATTTCGGGATACGTGACAGCCAGGCGGCAGCCGCGGTGACCCATCATGGGGTTGAATTCATGCAGGGAAGCGATGATATTCTTGATGGTTTCCACACTCTTGCCCTGGGTCTTGGCCAGCAGTGCAATCTCTTCCTCAGTGGTGGGAACGAACTCATGCAGCGGCGGATCCAGGAACCGGATGCAGACCGGGCAGCCTTCCAGCGCTTCATAGAGCTTTTCAAAGTCGCCCTGCTGATACGGCAGGATTTTATCCAGCGCGGCTTCACGTTCTTCCACCGTGTCGGAGCAGATCATCTCGCGGAAAGCGGCGATCCGTTCCGGCTCAAAGAACATATGCTCGGTACGGCACAGGCCGATACCTTCCGCGCCGAGTTCACGGGCTTTCTTCGCGTCGGCAGGTGTATCGGCGTTGGTCCGTACGCGAAGCCGGCGGTACTTGTCCGCCCATGCCATAATCCGGCCAAATTCTCCGGCAATCTTGGCATCCACCGTGGGGATCAGGCCGTCATAGATATTGCCGGTGGTTCCGTCGATGGACAGAAAATCGCCTTCATGGAAGGTCTTCCCCGCAAGGGTGAACTTCTTGTTTTCTTCATCCATGGCGATATCGCCGCATCCGGAAACGCAGCAGGTACCCATGCCGCGGGCAACAACAGCGGCATGGCTGGTCATTCCGCCGCGGACGGTCAGGATGCCCTGGGCGCTCTTCATGCCGGTGATATCTTCCGGAGAGGTCTCCAGACGGACCAAGACGACTTTTTCACCTCGGGCGGCCCATGCTTCGGCGTCTTCAGCGGTGAACACGATCTTGCCGCATGCGGCACCGGGAGAAGCACCCAGGCCGCGGCCGATCGGAACAGCCTTTTTCAGGGCGGCAGAGTCAAACTGCGGATGCAGCAGGGTATCCAGGTTGCGGGGATCGATCATCGCAACGGCTTCCTCTTCGGAACGCATTCCTTCATCCACAAGGTCACATGCGATCTTCAGCGCGGCCTGCGCGGTACGTTTGCCGCTGCGGCACTGCAGCATATACAGTTTGCCGTTTTCCACGGTGAACTCCATATCCTGCATATCGCGGTAATGTTTTTCGAGGGTTCCGCAGACCTTGACAAATTCATCATAGGCTTCAGGGAACTGCTCAGCCATCTGGGAAATCGGCATCGGCGTGCGGACACCGGCGACAACGTCCTCGCCCTGGGCATTGACAAGGAACTCACCCATCAGCTTGTTTTCGCCGGTTGCGGGATCACGGGTGAAGGCAACGCCGGTACCGGAGTTGTTGTTCAGGTTTCCGAATACCATGGGCATGACATTGACGGCGGTTCCCCAGCTGTAGGGAATGTCATTGTCGCGGCGGTAGACGTTGGCACGGGGATTGTCCCAGGAACGGAAAACGGCCTTGATGGCGCCCATCAGCTGATCCTTCGGATCGTAGGGGAAGTCATCACCGATCTTGGCTTTATATTCCGCCTTGAAAGCGGCAGCCAGTTCCTTAAGGTCATCGGCGGTCAGGTCCACATCATATGTGACGCCCTTCTTCTGCTTCATTTCATCGATGAGCTGTTCGAAGTACTTCTTGCCGACTTCCATAACGACATCGGAATACATCTGGATAAAACGGCGGTAACTGTCATATACGAAACGCGCGAATTTGGGGTCGTCGTTTCCGGCGATCATGGCGGCAACCACGTCGTCATTCAGGCCCAGATTGAGGATGGTGTCCATCATACCGGGCATGGAAGCGCGGGCGCCGGAACGGACAGAAACAAGCAGGGGGTTTTTCAGGTCCCCGAACTTTTTGCCGTTGATTTCTTCCATCCGCGCAATATATTCCATGATCTGCGCCTGGATTTCATCATTGATCTGGCGGCCGTCTTCATAATATTGGGTGCAGGCCTCGGTAGAAATCGTGAATCCCTGGGGAACGGGCAGGCCGATGTTGGTCATCTCGGCCAGATTGGCGCCCTTGCCGCCCAGAAGTTCACGCATGGTAGCATTCCCTTCGCTGAAGAGGTACACATACTTTTTGGACATACAAAATTCCTCCTCGTTCAATTCGCGTGTAACAGTTTGTCAGAACAGTGCAACGTTCACAATACCGTACAACAAATAATTATACTGCCTGGCCGGTCACTTGGCAAGCTTTTTGTATACTGTGCAGGCATTCCGCACATTACGGAAGTTCCTGCTTTTTATGATCCGCTGCCGCCAGGAGCTGTTCGGCATAAGTCACGGCATCCGGGGAGATTCCGTCGGCCCCGCTGATAATCCGGGCGATTTCCTGAATCCGCCCTTCCCTGTCCAGCTCGGTAACGCTGGTCTCTGTCCGGCCGTTCACAACGCCTTTGCTGACCAGGTACTGATAGTCTCCGGCAGCGGCCAGCTGCGGCAGATGGCTGACGCAGATCACCTGGTGATGCCTCGAAATCGCAATCATCTTTTCAGCAACCGTCTGGGCCATCTTGCCGCTGATTCCCGTATCAATTTCATCAAAGATCATGCAGTCGACACCGGTATGTCCTGCTTCCAGGGTTTTCATAGCCAGCATCAGGCGGGACAGTTCGCCGCCGGAGGCGATATCCTTCAGCGGCATCAGGGGTTCTCCCGGATTGGGACAGATCAGGAATTCACCGCGGTCATCGCCGGTTTCCGTCGGCATTTTCGGCTTTCCGTCCGTGTTTTCCTCAAAATGCACACTGAAGACAGTCTGGGCCATGCCGAGCTGCTGCAGTTCCTGCATCATATGCATGCTGAAAATCCCGGCCAGCGTTTTTCTGGAAACGGTCAGCCTGCGTGCGGCCTCCCGGTATTCAGCCAGGAGTCTCCGGTGTTCAGCACCCATCTGTTCCAGACGGTCGTCCAGCCGGTTCAGCTCTTCCAGCTCGGCGCCAAGGTTTTCCTCGGTCTGCAGGACTTCATCCGCAGATGCCCCGTATTTTTTTTCAATCCGGCGGATCTGGTCCAGCCGGTTTTCCGTCTGCTCAAGCCGTACAGGATCAAAATCATTCTTTTCGATCAGTCCGGAGAGCTGAAACGCAATGTCCTCCAGCTCATAATAAAGGTTTTCACAACGGACGGAAAGGCCGCGGATGAGATCATCCTCTTCTGTGATGGCTTTCAGTGCATTTCCGGCTTCCCGGACAGCGGAAAGTGCGCCGTCTTCCGACGCGTCTCCGTGTACCAGATGACTGTATGCGTTTCTCAGGGAGCCGGAGATCCGGCCGGCTTTTTCCAGCTCACGGAGGCTGCTCCGAAGAGATTCTTCCTCTCCCGGCTGCAGCGCGGCACTGCGGAGCTCTTCCAGCTCATGGGTAATCTGCCGGATCCGGGGATCCTTGTCCCGGCTGATCCTGACCAGACGGGCGTATTCACGGTGGTTGGCCATAAACCGTATACAGGCCTCCCGGACGTCTCCGAGCAGCATCATATGGGCATGATCACCAAGATGATCGAGATAGGCCAGGTGGGTTTCAGGATCCGCGAGGAACTGATGTTCGCTCTGCCCGTGGAGATTCATGAGCAGCGGTGAAAGCTCCTTCAGGAAAGACAACGGCATCATGACGCCGTTAATCCGGCAGATGTTTTTTCCGCCGGCGGAGATTTCGCGGTATACAGTAACGGAGGAACCGTCGAACTCAAGGGATTCCCGTTCCAGCAGCCGGGCTGCCGTATCGGTGCCATGGACATCGAAAACCGCTTCAACGGATCCCTTGTCACATCCGGACCGGATCAGCGTACGGTCAGCCCGCCCGCCGAGAATCAGTTTCATGGCATCCACAACGATGCTTTTGCCGGCGCCGGTCTCTCCGGAAAGTACTTGCAGTCCGGAATGGAAAAAGATGGTCAGGCGATCGATCAATGCAATATTCCGGATGGATATCGATTGGATCATACCGTGCTTTCCTCCCGCATGTTATTCATCGCTGGACAGCTTCCGGAGGCGGGCGGTGATATCATCGGCAACCCTCTCGTCCCGCGCGACAATAAAAATGGTATTGTCACCGGCGATTGTTCCGAGTATTCCCGACCACTGCATGGTATCAATCGCCTCGGCGGCGACGCCGGCTGATCCGCTCAGGGTTTTGACCACAATCATATATCCGGCCTGCTCCACGCTGACCAGGGAATCGGACAGGATCCGCGTCAGCCGGACATTGACGGCGGAGCGGTTACGGTCAGGCTGCGCATATTTGTACTTGCCGCTTTCCCCGATGACCTTGATCAGGTGGAGATCCTTGATATCACGTGAAATGGTAGCCTGGGTGACCTGGTAACCGAGCGCGCGCAGTTCGCCGGCCAGCTCCTCCTGCTTTTCAATCTCCTTGTCTGAGATAATCCGGATAATGTCATTCTGGCGGGTGGATTTCATACTGTCACCTCCGTCGTTACTCGTGGTTGGAACCCCACTCCCGCAGTTTCATATGCAGCAGGCTGTAAAAATGATACGGATGCAGCCGGAGAAGCCGCACTGTATCGGAAGATCCTGTCACGATGATCTCATCCCCGGCTTCCAGGGTTCCGCGGTTCATACCGTCGATCTGAAGCTCTGCGGTCTGATTCCGGTCTTTCTGCAGGCGGAAACGGATTTCAGACCCATCCGAAACAACGCACGGGCATTGCTGCAGGCTGTGTGCGCATACGGGTGTCAGCACAATGCACCGCATGGATGGTTCCACAATCGGCCCTCCGGCGGAGAGTGAATAACCGGTGGAGCCGGTGGGGGTTGCGGCAATCATACCGTCAGATGTGAACGTGCCGAACGCTTCCCCGCTGACTGTGCATTCCACACGGATCAGCCGGGCATACCCGCCGCGGGTGATCACGGCATCATTGAGCGCGCTGAAATGCTCGCCTGTTTTTACATTGGTCACATCCAGGAGCATTCGTTCCTCTGTTTCATACCTGCCGGCCAGAATTGCGTCCAGGGCCTCCTGGAGGTGTTCCGGTTCTTCTTCGGTCAGGAATCCGGTAGTCCCGAGATTGAAGCCCATCAGGGGGATATGGTATTTCATTGCGTACCGTGCGCCGATCAGAAGGGTTCCATCGCCGCCGAAGGTGAGGATGATTTCCGCGCATTCCGGCAGTGCTTCTTCAGTACCGGATTCCGGGACGATGCATGCAATCCCGTGCGCATTCAGGTATGTTTCAGCCGTGGCCGCAAGACGGATGGCATCCGGACGGTCCGGATTTGCCAGAAGACAGATGCAGCGAATCAAAGATGACCATCCCCCTGTTCATTTGTCAGTTTCCGGTGGGCTTCCGCCACAACGGACCGGATATCGTTGTCTGTAATTCCGGCAGAAGGATCATCCGCTTTCCGGATTTCGGAAAGGAATTCGATATTCCCTTCCGGACCGGTGATCGGTGAATAATCCAGATACCGGATGCACCATCCGATCGATCGGGCAAATTCGGAAATGGTCCGGATCACTTCCTCATGGGTTTTCGGGTCACGGACTACCCCTTTTTTCCCAACCTTGTCACGGCCGGCTTCAAACTGGGGTTTAATCAGGGAATAGATAATACCCTGATCGCCGATGATTCCGGTCAGTGCCGGAAGAATCAGGCGGATGGAGATAAAACTGACGTCCATCACGGCGATCTCCGGCTTTTCCGGAAACATATCCGCTGTCAGGAAACGGGCGTTTGTCCTTTCCATAACGGTTACCCGCGGGTCATTCCGGAGCTTCCAGTCCAGCTGGCCGTAACCGACATCCACCGCGTAAACATGCCGGGCGCCGTAGCGAAGGCATACATCCGTAAAGCCGCCGGTACTGGCACCGGCATCGAGGATTACCCGCTCTTTCAGGTCGGCGTTGAATACACGGACCGCTTTTTCAAGTTTCAGCGCCCCCCGGCTGACATAGGTATTTTCCGGCTGCCGCATCAGCAGGTTGTCTTCCGGCCGGACCGGTTCGGATGCTTTCATTACGCGCCGTTCGCCGATAAAGACCAGCCCGGCCATGATGGCAGCCTGCGCCTTTTCCCGGCTTTCCGCGAGGCCGCGGTTTACCAGCGCAACATCCGCTCGAGTTTTCTCCGTCACTGCTCAGCCCTCCCGATTTTGTGCAGGATCCTGCCGGCGATCTGATCCGGGCTGAGACCGGCATCTCTCATCAGCAGCTGGTGGCTTCCGTGATCAATCCGGCAGTCCGGAACGCCGATACAGTCGGAGGGCTGCGGATATCCTTTTTTTCGGCAGAGTCCGGAAATGTAGGACCCGAACCCGCCGGTTTCCATATGCTCCTCCAGCGTGAAATATGGAGTATCCGGAGTTATGCGGGAAAGGAATTCCTCATCTGCAGGCTTCAGGGAGGTGCACTGGACTACAGATGCGGAAACGCCCTCCTTTTCCAGCAGAGACCGGACAGATACCGCCTGCTGGATCATGTTTCCGGCGGCGAGGATCATCAGGTCGCTCCCCTCAAAAACAGTATGCCATTTTCCGGGCATAAAATGCCGGCCTTCCGGATGGCAGTACGGAATGGGTGTCCCGTCCTTCTGGTAGCGGATCGTGCAGGGACCGTTTTGTGTGAGCGTCCAGCGGATCATCTCGCTGAGCTCGAGCGCGTCGCAGGGAGCCAGGACTGTCATTCCGGGTACAGGCAGGACTTCTGCCAGGTCAAAGAGACCATGGTGGGTACGGCCGTCTTCCCCGCCGAGACCGCTCCGGTCCAGAAGGAAGACGACCGGAAGGTTCTGCATACATACATCATGGATCATCTGATCGTAACAGCGCTGGAAGAATGTGGAATACACGGCATAATACGGACGCATTCCGCCGGCGGCCAGGCCGGCGGCCAGCGTGGCGGCATGCTCTTCGGTGATGCCGGTATCGATAACGGCTTCCGGGTATTTTTCCGCGAAGTAGTCCAGACCGGTCCCGAGTTTCATTGCCGCAGTGATCGCCACGATTCGGTCATCAGAGGCACGCATCCCGGCAAGGGTGTCTGCCATGACATGCCCGGAGGAGGGATAATCCGGTTTCCGGATCCGGTTTCCGGATTCAATGTAGAAAGGCGGCGTCCCGTGGAATGCTTCCGGGCGGGCTTCAGCCTGCTCATATCCGTATCCCTTTTTGGTCAGTACGTGAATGACACAGGGGCCGGTACATTCCCCCGCTTTTTTCAGGGTTTTTTCCAGACTGGCAAGGTCATGGCCGTTGATCGGTCCGAAATACTGGAAACCGAGGGCTTCGAAGAAGCCCAGGTCTCCGCCGCGCAGGAGCATGGATTTGAGCAGCTTCTTGGTGCCGTGCATTGTCCGGTATATCAGTTTCCCGAAAACCGGGAACCGGTTCAGGCGGCGGACGCGCTGTTTCGCACTCTGCCATCCCGCGCTGATTCTCAGGTCTGTCAGGTAGGAACTGAGTGCGCCCACATTCGGCGCGATGCTCATCTCATTATCGTTCAGGATTACAATCAGGCGTGTATGGCTGTGCCCGGCATCGTTCAGTGCCTCATAGCACATGCCGCCGGTCATCGCACCGTCTCCGACCAACGCAATAACGTGGTGATGTTCGTTCCGGTAATCCCGCGCGCGTGCAAGACCCAGTGCTGCGGAAATGGAAGTACTCGCATGGCCGGTCTCAAAACAGTCATATTCGCTTTCATCCCGCTTCGGGAAACCGGAAATTCCGCCATATTCACGGAGCGTCCTGAATTGCCTGTACCGGCCGGTAATCAGTTTATGGACATAGGACTGATGACCGACATCAAACACAATTTTATCTTCGGGCAGGTGAAATACACGATGGATTGCAAGCGTCAACTCCACAACACCCAGGTTGGATGCCAGATGACCGCCGTTTTCGGAGACGGTCCGGATCAGTTCAGTCCGGATTTCTCCGGCAAGGTCCTGTATTTCATTTTCGCTCAGATGGGCCAGATCCGCAGGGGAACTGATCTTCTCCAGCATGTTTCCGCCTCTCTCTGCCTTATTTCATCCTGATTACAGCTTCACGCCGCCTTTGCTGCCTTTTGCTCCCTTGCTGCCTTTCGCGCCGGTGCTGGCGCTTTTCAGGATGTCGCTGGTATAGGCATAATTAGCATGGTTCCGGTCTTCATGCGCTTTTTCCGCATACCGGATCATCCGGTCAATCAGCTCACGGTACCGGATTCCGTCATATTCCCACAGATAGAATGCAAGGCTGCCGGGAATTGTGTTGATTTCCGTGATATACAGCTTTTCGCTGTCGCGGTCAAACATATAATCGATGCGGACCACGCCTTTTCCGTCCATCATCCGGAATATATCCTTGCTCATATTCTGGATTTCGGTTTTCAGTTCGTCGTCAATAGGTGCCGGAAGGACACGATGGAGGCTGGCCATTCCCTTGCTGCCGCCGGATGCAAGGTATTTTTCACCAAAGGTCAGGAATTCAGTGCTGTTCAGCGGCATCTCAATGGAGGATGCCGACACTTCATCATCATACCCGAGCACGCTGCAGTTCAGTTCAATCGGCTGGTTCAGGCCTTTTTCCACCAGGACCCGCCGGTCATATTCAAATGCAAGGGACAGGCTGTCCTTCAGGCCGTCTTCATCATCGGCACGGCTGACCCCGATGCTGCTTCCAAGGTTGGCCGGTTTTACAAATACCGGGAATCCGAGTTCATTCCGGATCTTTTCGGTGACATCTTCGGCATTGCTTTCAAACTCACGCCGTGTTACAGCGACACCGGGAAGAACCGGCAGGCCGGCACCGCGGAAGAACTGCTTCATGATAATTTTGTCCATTCCGATCGCGCTGCCGGGAACGCCGGTGGATGTATACGGAACGTTGGCAAGCTCCAGCAGTCCCTGCAGGGTGCCGTCCTCACCGTTCAGGCCGTGCATGACAACAATATACACGTCAATCCGGGCGACAATTTCAAGTTTTTCGCGGCTGAAAAGCCCCTTGCCTTTCTCCAGGCGGAGCAGTGCCCCGGATCCGGAACTCAGGTCCGGAAATACACGGACAATACCGGCAGTTTCGCCTTTGAACGGACGGAAAGTATCGATCTCTTTCAGCTTTTCACCGGTATACCAGCTTCCGTGCTCATCAATATAAACCGGAATCACGTCATACTGTTCCGTGTCGGCATGACGCATCAGCTGGATGGCGCTGATGATGGCGACTTCCCTTTCACAGCTGCGGCTTCCGAATATAACGCCGATTTGCTTTTTCAACTCTGATTCCTCCGTTTCATAATGCCGGAAAGGCAGATGCATCCGGCAGGTAGTTCCGGACATTTATTCACTGTAATTGTCGGGAAGGTCATTTTCGAACAGCACGGTATCCCCGGAACGGGCAATGTCGTGCATCATCTGCACGGCTTCATCCAGCGAATCGGCGACCCGGATATTCTCTTCCGGGAAACCGGCCTTGGCCAGGCCTTCGCGGATGGCGGCGCTGCGCTTTTTGCCGACAAGGATTGCGGTATCGCATCCGGCAGCCATCTTCTCACCGAACTCACGGTTCATTTCATACTCCAGCTTTCCCAGTTCCACCATGCCGGGGGTAATGATGATACGCTGAGGCGGAAACTCTTTCAGTACCTGGAAAGCCTGTTCCGCGCCCCGGATATTGCTGTTGAATGCGTCATCGATAATGGTGATGCCGCCGGGGCTGGGAATCAGCTGGAGACGATGCTCCACAGGAGACAGCCGGCTGATTCCGCGGGCAATCTGTTCCCCGGTGAGCCCCAGGCTGACGGCGACGGATGCGCAAAGAACGATATTCCGGATGTTCAGTTCACCGAGCAGCGCTGTCCGGCATGGAATGCAGAAATCGCGGGTGCAAAGGACAAAATGGCTGCCTTCCGGGGATACGGAAATATCTTCGGCCCATACATCATCCGTCTGGCTGTTCAGGCCGGAAAGCATTTTGGGCTTCTCTGTCTTCCGGTAGAGGTCCAGGCAGATTCCCTGGTCATCCGGGAAAAAGCAGCGGCCGTCATCCGGCAGGGCGTCAATCAGCTCATATTTGGTTCTGGTAATACGTTCCAGGGTTTTGAACGTATCCAGATGCTGGGGACCGACAGAGGTCAGGATTCCGATTTCCGGATGGACCAGGCGGCACATCTCTTTAATATCCCCTACATGCCGCGCGCCCATTTCCGCAATGAAGACACGGTGCCCCGGCTCCAGGGAGGTGCGGATCACCCGTGTCACGCCCATGGGGGTGTTGAAGCTGGAGGGGGTAACCAGCGTATTGTATTTCTCACTGAGAATTGTCCCCAGGATGAACTTGACGCTCGTTTTTCCCCATGATCCGGTAATACCGATTCTGATCAGGTCCTTCCGGTCACGGAGAATCCGCTGGGCATCACGGAAATACATTTCGCTGATCGCTTTTTCAATCGGCCAGGCAATCAGGCCGGCCAGTGCGACCCAGACCGGGAGAAACAGGGGAAACACAAACAACAGCATTACCCCCCCTGCAGCGGAGAACGGCAGCAACAGGGACGCGCAGAAACGGATAACGATCAGGATTCCAAAAAAAACAACAAAAGATACGGCATAAAGCCGTTTCATCCGGGGAGTGAACCGGAATGGTTTTTTTGCTTTGTGGTCCCTGGCCAGGCGGTAGAGCAGTATGCCGCAGAGGAGGATGACGACGGAAACGCATACAGGCGGGAGCCAGTCATTGTCTTCCGGGATTATATATGCGAAAAGGAGCCCGGAGAGAGACAATGCGAGTGTTTCAGCCAGTCCCGGAAGGAATGCCTTCAGGGCATTGCGGCGGATGGTCCGGAAATACCCGGGGTGCTGATAGCTTTCCAGCTGGAAATAATGAAAGAGGAGCCTTCCGGCCAGAACGCATCCGGCTGAAAGAGAAAGCAGCACAATCAGGTACATACATCAATCCTCCTTCAGGAATTCGGAAGCGATGGCGCAGAATCTGTCCACCTGTTCCAGATAGGCAAAATGTGTACCGCCCTCCAGGATGATCAGAGCGCTGTCCGGGATCATCTTTTCCATCTCACGGCCCATCCAGAGCGGCGTTTCGGTATCCTGGTCACCCCAAAGCAGGAGAGTGCTGGAACGGAATGATCCGTACAGATCCGTGAGATCCTGGCTGACGATCCGGACAAAGGTTTTCCGCATTTCCGCATCGAGGCTGTTATAGTCCCGGCTGCCATACTTCCGGCGGAGCTTCTCCTCCAGGCGGAGGGATACTCCGTGCAGAAGCGGGACTTTGGCGGCAAAGGCATTGATACGCTTCAGCTTCTGGTATTGCGCGGACCGTTTCCTGGCGGCTTCCGTCTGCTTCGGACGGATGCCCGCAGCTCCGGTCAGGATGATCCGGTTCACCATTTCCGGCTGTATCGATGCGATCCAGGCGGCAATACGGGCACCGAAGCTGTGTGCGATGATATGGCACGGATAAAAACCGGTTTCCTGCAGGAAACGGAGCAGGCATTCACTGTATTCCGGCACTCCCCACGGTTCAGGCGGACGGCCGCTTTCCCCATGACCAGGAAAATCGATGATCATGAAACGATGATTCCCGGTGATCCGGTCTGCAACAGGCTTCATCAGCTGGATACTGCATCCCCATCCGTGCAGAAGAAGAATGCGGCTTCCGCTGTCCCCGGAAGTTTCGTAATGAATTCTGACACCGTCAATTTCTTTAAACATAAGTTCCTTTTGTCAGGCAGTAATCTGCCAGATATACCGGCATTTCATACTGCTGAGTTCATATTTTTCCTGCAGGTCACGGGGAACTGCAGAAATCCCTTCCAGCCGGCAGTTCAGCCGCTCGCATGTTTTGCGGCTCGCGTCATTGTCCGGGTCGCAGGTAATCACAACGGATGATTTGCCGCTCATCAGGATTTCGTCCCGGATCAGCCTGCAGGCACGCCATGCATAATGGTGTCCCCGGTACGGAGGATCGATATGGTAGCCGATATGGCCGAAATAGTAAACACATCGGCTTTCACCGTCCCGGTAACTGAGCTGGCCGATTTCCTTCCGCTTGTTGTGCACAGCGATTTTCCAGACGCGTTCATGGCCGAACTGCAGCCCCGAATCGGGCGGCGCAATCTGCAGCGGAATCAGGTCAATGATTCCGTCTGAATATTCTGCCCTGTTTCTGCGAAAAAACAAGTCTTACACTTCCTGTACTTTCACCTGCGCAAGCAGTTTTTCAAAATCCGACCGGACAATCAGCTGGGTGCCTTCTGTCATGACACTGGCAGCACCGGCTGCGATTCCGTATCGGAAAGCCTTCGCCATATCGCCGGTTTTCTCATAGCCCATCAGCATACCGCCGATCATAGCATCCCCGGCTCCGACGGTGGATTTGGCTTCAATCCGGAGAGCAGGGGCAAACAGTGTTTTCCGCTCAGATACATACATGGCGCCCATCTCCCCCATGGAAACAACAGCATGTTCCACACCGAGGCGGATAAACAGCAGAGCGGCGTCACGGATCGCCCGGATTGTACGGAGTTCTATGCCGAGTGTGGTTTCCAGCTCGCGCAGGTTGGGTTTGATCAGATAGGGCTTCGCGCCTTTGGCGGCAAGCTCGAGTTCTTTGCCTTCAGTATCCAGGATGCATTTTTTCCCGTCCAGTGCATTCATGAGATCCCGGTATGTGCCTTCCGGGCATCCCGGCGGAAGACTGCCGGTCATCACGACGATTTCACTGGAAGCTGTTTCCTGCCGGGTCAGTTCGAAAAAATCACGGAGGATGGAATCGTCCACGGCAGCGCCGGGTTCGTTCAGTTCAGTGACACCCTGGCCGTCCCGGCTGTATATTTTCATATTGGTGCGGACACGACCGGGGACAGTCAGGAAACGGTGACGCAGTCCTTCCCTGTCCATCAGTCCGCTGAGCTCAGCGGAACCGTCGTTTCCCATGATCCCGATGCACTGGACATCCAGGCCGAGCCTTCCGGCCACAACGGCGACATTGATGCCTTTTCCGCCCAGGTCATCACGTGCGTTCCGGATCCGGTTGACACGGCTGATCTGAAGCGTATCCACCTCAACCGTCCTGTCAAAACATGGATTCATGCAGATGGTGGTAATCATGCAGGTCACCCCCCTGTGAAATTCCTGTCAATTATACCATTCAACAGGCGCTATTTCAATATAATCGTTGCGCAGCGGGCTTGAAATATGGTATATTGGCGGTAAAGAAAAGCGAAGGGTCGGTTCGTTATATGACAACGGATATCCTGATTATCGGTGCCGGAATTACCGGGACCGCTCTTGCACGGGAAATCAGCCGGTATGACGTTTCGTGTGTGGTGATTGACCGCGCATGTGATGTGGCGGAAGGCGCCACAAAGGCGAACAGCGGGATCGTGCATGCCGGGTATGATGCGGTTCCCGGAACACTCAAGGCAAAATACAATGTGGCCGGGGCAGCTGAATATCCCGGACTCTGCCGGGAACTGGGGGTTCCCTACCGCCGCTGCGGTGCGCTGGTAATCGGCTTTGACGAAGCGGATGAGGCATCACTCCGGAATCTCCTGGAACGCGGTATACGGAACGGTGTGGAAGGGCTTCGCATTCTGGATCATGATGCGGTTCTGAAGATGGAACCGAATCTGAATCCGGAAGTGCGTTCGGCACTTTATATACCCACCAGCGCAATTGTCAGTCCGTATGAAATGGCGTTTGCGCTTGCGGATGATGCTGCGCTGAACGGTGTCGCTTTCCGGTTTAACCAGCCGGTACGCTCTGTTGAAAGAACGAATGGCGGATACTGGAAAATCTGCACGGATACAGATCAGTATGAATGCCGGGCTGTGGTCAACTGTGCAGGTGCCTCCGGGGCGGAAATCCATAACATGATCTCAGATATTCCGGTGGAGATGATTCATCGGCGGGGCCAGTATTATCTTCTGGACCGGGCAGAACACCAGCCGTTTGCAATGACGGTGTTCCAGTGTCCCTCCCGGATGGGAAAAGGCGTGCTGGTGAGTCCGACGGTTCATGGAAACCTGCTTCTGGGTCCGACGGCGGAGGATATTGATGATCCGCTGGATACGGCAACAACGGCGGAAGGTCTGGCGGATATTCTGCAAAAGGCCGGCAGGACGTGGCCGGGCATTTCCACACGGACGAATATCACGAATTTCAGCGGGATTCGTGCTCACCTGACAACGGATGATTTCATGGTGGGTCCGGTGAGCGGATGCGAAAACGCGTATGAAGCGATCGGCATTGAAAGTCCGGGTCTCTCCTCAGCGCCGGCGATCGCCGGGGATCTGTGCCGGATGATTGCCGGAGAGATGAAATGGAACAGGAAAGCGGATGACAGAATCCGCCCTGTACCGGTACGGGAAAAGGCATTCTCGTCGATGACGGCGGAAGAACGGGCCGGGATGGTCCGGAAGGATCCGCTGTACGGAAATATTATCTGCCGGTGTGAGACCGTGACGGAAGCGGAAATCCGTCAGGCGGTCCGGAGACCGGTCGGAGCCAGAACGATTGATGGCGTCAAACGCCGGACCCGGGCCGGTATGGGAAGATGCCAGGGCGGTTTCTGCCTTCCCCGGGTTGCCGCGATCATTGCGGAAGAAACGGGTTGTTCTCTGGCGGAAGTGACGAAGGACGGCGGGAACAGCCGGATCCTCGCGGAACCGCTGGATGCTTTTCTGAAGGGAGGCGGAGACCGTGAGTGACAGGCAGGTGGATATTCTGATTATCGGTGCCGGACCGGCCGGCCTGGCTGCCGCAATCGCCGCCCGTGAAAGCGGGGTTGGGTCAGTTCTGATCCTGGAACGGGAGAATGAACCCGGCGGGATTCTCCGCCAGTGTATTCATAACGGATTCGGGCTGCACCGGTTTCAGGAAGAACTGACCGGTCCCGAATATGCGGCCAGGGATATTGCCAGGGTTCGGGATCTGGGGATTCCGGTGGAATGCGGCACTACGGTTCTGACTCTGTCCCCGGACCGTGTTGCGACATGCGTTTCCCCGGCCAACGGTTTCCAGACGATCCGGGCGAAGGCAGTCATTCTGGCCATGGGATGCCGGGAAAGGCCGCGTGGTGCACTCTGCACACCCGGAACCCGGTGCGCGGGGATTTATTCTGCCGGTACAGCCCAGCGGTTTGTGAACCTGGAAGGATGGATGCCCGGCCGTCGTGTTGTGATTCTGGGATCCGGGGATATCGGGCTGATTATGGCGCGAAGGATGACGCTGCAGGGCGCAAAAGTCCTGGCATGTGTGGAAATCATGCCCTATTCATCCGGCCTGAACCGGAACATTGTCCAGTGTCTGGAGGATTACGGTATTCCGCTGTATCTCAGCCATACGGTGACGAATATCCGGGGACGTGAACGCCTGGAGGGGGTCACGGTATCCCGGGTCGATGAACGGAGAAACCCGGTCTCCGGGACGGAGATTGAATTTGACTGTGATACGCTGCTCCTTTCATGCGGCCTGATTCCGGAAAATGAACTGAGCCTTGGAGCAGGAGTGAAGCTTTCGGGTGCCACATCCGGCGCGGTAGTGGATGATTCACTGGAAACTTCGGTTCCCGGTATTTTTGCCTGCGGGAATGTTCTGCATGTTCATGACCTGGTGGATCATGTTTCCGCGGAGAGCTTCCGTGCCGGCAGGGCGGCTGCGGATTTTGTCCGTTCCGGGAAGCAGGAAGACAGTCTGATCGAAGTGGCGGACGGAGATGGAGTACGCGGTACGGTTCCCCAGCTGATCCGGAAGAATACGGACGGAGATGTCAGCCTGATGTTCCGGCCTTCCGCGGTGTTCCGGAACAGTACAGCCGTAGTGGAATGCGGCGGGCAGACAGTTTGCTCACGGAAGGCCCTGGTTTTCACACCGGGGGAAATGGCAACGGTTGTCCTGAAGAAGGATGTGATCCGGACACTGAGCGGAAACCGGATTACGGTCCGGATTGAAAGGAACTGAAGAAATGGAACAGATCATTACCTGCATTAACTGCCCGATGGGCTGCCGGATGACTGTGAATATGTCACCGGATGGAAAAGTGCTTTCCGTAAGCGGCAATACCTGCCCGCGCGGAGAAAAATATGCGGTACAGGAATGCACGCTGCCGGTCCGTATGATTACGGCAGTGATCCCGGCAGAAGGCTCAGCGGTACCGCTGTCGGTCAAGACTTCCCGCCCGGTTCCGAAGGCTTTAATTCGTCAGGTGATGGATATCCTGGGCAGTATCCGGATCACGCTTCCGGTCTGCGCAGGCCAGGTGATCGTGCCTGATATTCTGCAGACCGGATCAGATATCATTGCGACACGGGATCTTCCCTGAGGCAGGATCCATGGAATATTCACCTGAATTTCACTTTCAGGAGCTGATTTGTTCTTGATATGGAATGCTTTTTTTGTTATACTCGATTTACTGATTTGAAAGGAGAATTCAAAACATGCTGGACAAAATCTTCGGAATCTGCGCTGCGATCGCGGAAGGAACTACGGAAGTGGCGGCCGCTGCCGGCGGAGAAGTCGTTCCCGAACTGGAACCGGGTCAGATTGCACTGCAGTACCTTTTCACCTTTGCTCCGATTATTCTGATCTTTGTGATCTTCTGGTTTATGATGATCCGGCCGCAGCGGAAAAAGGACAAGCAGGTTAAGGAAATGCTGAACAACCTCAAGGCCGGTGACCGGATCTGCACAATCGGCGGTATTTACGGAACCATTACCGGCCTGAAGGATGACCATGTGACTCTGTCTGTCGGCCGGGACAATATGTCCATGGTGGTTGCCCGCTGGGCGATCCGCGGTGTGGAAGAAGTCATGGTGGAAAACGACGCGCAGGATCTGAACTGATTGTTTTTCACGGAATTGAAAAAGCAGCCCGTACGGCTGCTTTTTTTGTGCTGTTTTCAGTCTACAATATCCACCGGCTCCCTGCCAAATGTCTGGTACAGGGAATCAATATAGGACTGATCCGGATCTCCTGCGGATGCGGGTACGGTGTTCAGCTCGGCAGTATCAAATACACACGGCCGGCCCGCCAGTTCGGTCAGGGCACTGCTGATCCGTGCTTTCTTATCTTCCCCGGAAAGGGCGGTCCGGAAAAAACTGTCTTTTTCCGAATTGGGCTGCCAGCGGAAAACATTGTCTTTGACTTCGGTGATTTTCCCGTGATTCAGCATGCTCCAGATACCGGGGTCATTCTTCTTGTAGGATTCCATTAGTTGGGTCCAGACGGAAATCAGCCCGGAATCCGGAACGGCTGCTGCGGGCCGGGGATCCGGAGCGGCTTTTGCAGCGGGTACGGAATGACCGGCAGCCACAGGTGCGGCATGGGGCTTTTCAGCCGATGCCGGGGCGGGTATGGCGCTGGTCCGGATCTGTTCGGAAATCCGGTTGATTTTCTGCTCCAGTTCCGTAATCCGGTCAGTCAATGCCTGCATATCCGCTTCGGATGTACGGATACAGCATTTGAGCGAAACGTTTTCCAGCGCAAGCCGCGGGGATGCGGAAAAGCGCATTTCCGTTTCCAGGGACATAAACAGGTCCAGGATTTTCATCAGCCGGGTTACGGTGCAGCCGGATGCCTGCTCTGCGTATTCCCGGGCATCATCCTCGGTAATATCCAGCATGGCGGTAATATCACCGGGACAGCTCCTGGCCAGGAGCAGGCAGCGGAAATGGCGGCTGACTTCCCGGGCAAAAACAGAAGGATCCCTTCCGTCCCGGATCATCTCGTCAATCATCCGGAAAACTTCCGGGGGATTTTCGCTGATCAGCGCGTTCCCGAATTCGAACAGAAAAGACTGATCACTGGTCCCCAGGATGCTGCGGACCATGGGTTCATCAATATGGTCGCCGTAGCCGAGGCACATATCGAGAATGCTCAGGGCATCCCGCATGCCGCCCTCAGCTGCGCGGGCGATCATCATCAGTGCTCCGTTGGAAACAACGGCTCCGCTTTGGTCGGATGCTTCCTTCAGCCGTCCGGTAATTTCCGCTGTGGACAGGCGGCCGAAATCAAAACGCTGGCAGCGGCTCAGAATGGTCTCGGGAAGCTTCTGCGGCTCAGTAGTGGCCAGGATGAATACCACATGGGCCGGTGGCTCTTCCAGTGTTTTCAGAAGCGCGTTGAATGCGGAGGAAGACAGCATATGGACTTCGTCCACAATATATACTTTATACCGGCCGAACTGGGGAGGATATTTGACCGTATCACGCAGGTCGCGCATTTCATCCACACCGTTGTTGCTGGCGGCGTCGATTTCAATGATATCCAGGCTTTCCTCGTGATCCATCCGAAGGCAGTTGCTGCATTCGCCGCACGGGTCGCCGTTGATGGGATGTTCGCAGTTGATCGCTTTGGCAAGAATCTTGGCAGTGGAGGTTTTGCCGGTTCCGCGGGAACCGCAGAACAGATATGCATGGGCAATACGGTCATGCACAACCTGATTCCGCAGGGTTTCAATAATAGCCTTCTGCCCGACAACGTGCGAGAAATCCTTTGGCCTCCACTGGCGGTACAAAGCACGGTATGGCATGATTCAGACTCCTCCCTGGCTGAAATCCAGCAGTTCACGGAACTGTTCCAGCTTTTTCATTCCGATTCCCTTCACGGCGGTCAGATCTTCCGGATAATGGAAATCCCCGTTGGTCAGACGCTCGGAGATGATCAGCTGTGACAGTGTTTCGCCGATTCCGGGAAGCATCTGAAGATCCTCAGCATTCCCGGAATTCACCGGGACAGTCCCGGAGGGCACAGGAATAGCGTATGGATGCACCTCACGGCCGAAAGCGGCATACACGGTGCCCGATTCAGGGGCACGCTGCAATGTGGCGGGTACAATGCATAAAAGGCATGCCAGAATCAGCAGTGCAATGCAGCCGGCTTTCTGAAAACGGTCAGACATCCTTCCGGACCTTCTGTCCCTGCTTGGTATCCTCAATGATATAACCGGCCGCACGGATGGCGTCCCGCAGTTCATCACTGCGTTTCCAGTCCCGGTTCTTCCGGGCTTCTTCCCGCTCGCTGACCATCCGGACAATATCATCCGGCAGCGCATCGTTTTCCTTTGTCAGGAAACCGAGCACACCGCACAGGGCGTTCAGGCTGTTCAGGGCAGCTTCCGCGGCAAGGCGGGAGGAACCTTCGCCGATGGATACATTGGCGTCCTTGACCAGCTCGAATACGGCGCCCAGGGCATCTGCCGTATTCAGGTCATCATCCATGGCGGCGTCGAACCGGTCTTCGTATGTTTTGATACGGATGATAAAAACGTTCTCCGCATCATTCAGGGGACGGTCTTCCCCGTTTTCCTTCTGGAAGAGCAGGTGGTCACGGGCGGTATACAGCCGGTTCAGGCTGGCGTTGGCCGCCTCGATCTGGTCACGGCTGAAATTGATCGGGCTGCGGTAATGTGCGCTCAGCATGAAAAGGCGTACCGCTTCCAGATCATATTCTTTCGCGATATCACGGATCGTGAAGAAATTACCCAGGCTCTTGCTCATTTTCTGGTTGTCGATATTGATGAACCCGTTGTGCATCCAGTATTTCACATAAGGCTTCCCGGTAGCACCCTCACTCTGCGCGATCTCGTTTTCGTGGTGCGGGAACAGCAGGTCCTTTCCGCCGCAGTGAATGTCAAAAGTTTCCCCCAGGTATTTCATGCTCATGGCAGAGCATTCAACATGCCATCCCGGACGGCCTTTTCCCCAGGGGCTGTCCCAGGCGGGTTCACCCGGCTTCTGGGCTTTCCAGAGGGCAAAGTCAGCAGGGTTCTCCTTGTCGGTTTCCACGTTCAGGCGGTCGCTGGCTCCCATCTCACGGTCTTCCATGTTCTGTCCGGAAAGCTTTCCGTAACCGGGGAAAGCGGATACGCGGTAATAGACATCGCCGGATGGTACGGCATAAGCATGGCCGTTTTCGATCAGGCGGCTGATCAGGGTAATGATCTCGGAAATGTGTTCGGTGGCACGGGGGTGAACGGTGGCCGGATGGATGCCGAGCGCTTTGGCATCTGTGTAATACTCGCCGATAAAGCGGTCAGCCAGTTCCTTGACAGTAATGCCCTCCTCGTTGGCACGGCGGATCATTTTGTCATCAATATCGGTGAAATTCTGAACAAAGGTGACATCGTATCCTTCCCGTTCCAGCTGGCGGCGGAGTACATCAAAGGTAATAAACGGGCGGGCATTCCCAATATGGAAATAATCGTAAACAGTCGGGCCGCATGCGTAAATACCGACTTTTCCTTCATGGACCGGGACAAACTCCTCTTTTTTGCGGGACATGCTGTTGAATATATTCATTTTGCTTTTCTCCTTTTTTGATAAATGAAAATTCGGACGGCGGCCAGGATCCATATTGCTGCAGCAGCAATCAGAATATAGCGGATCGGGGCGGCAAGATCGGGAAATGTCATTCCGGATGAAACGGAAACAGATGCGTTTCCGGTTATGGGAGCGGATGCTTCTCCCAGGATACTGCCATCCGGGGCCAGGACGGTCAGGTCCAGACTGATTTCAGAAAGATACAGGTTTTCCGGCAGGAGCCAGCTTCCGGAAAAACGTATTTCGCTGCTGCCCTGCAGGGAAGTGCTGTATTCATCCTTCTGGTTCCGGATGGAGAGTTTTTTTCCGTTGATTTCCGAAAAAACGATGGTTCCGGGTTCGGAAAGAGCCGGATCGGTCCGAAGAGACAGGACCATTGTAATATCGCTGGCAGAGAAGGTTCCGTCTGTGGTGACACTGCCTTCAAACAGTGCGGATTCCCCGGGGATCCAGGTGCTGTCTGCCGGAATGATCTCACATGAGATGCCGGATGCACAGGCACCGGAAATAAGAAAAAGCAGCAGAGGGAGCAGCAATATGAAACATCGGGCGCAACATCGCTCTTTCATAAAGGTTCACCTCCGTTCAAAATCAATCTGGATTATATCAAAATCAGGAATGGATTTCAATGGAAAAGCCTCTTCCGAAGAAGAGGCTTTTTTACACGGGACACGCCTTGAACTGTCTGAAGTTTACTGATCCTTTCGGTCATTGTTTCCAAACAGTTCATCGGTCATATCGTTGAGCTGCTTTCCGAAGCTGTCAGAGAACTTTTTCAGCTGCTCCCCCATCTCATCCAGGGAGGCATTGACCTTGTCAGCCAGCTGGTCTGCCGGCGGCATCTGCTCAAAAAGCGAATTGATTGCAGAACTCAGCGGATCATTTGGCTTTTCGGGTTTTTCGGTTTCGGGGACTTCGATTACAGGAATGCCGGCCGGTTCATCTGCGTCCGGAACCGGAACCGGTTCTTCAGGCGGTTCCGGTTCTTCCGCCGGTTCAGCGAACGCCCGCTCCTGTTCTTCCGAAGCTTCCGCAGTACTCTCCTCCCCGCCGGTATGGGACTGCTGGTCCAGACGGAGAAGTTCGCGAAGGGATTCTGCCATAGAATCGGGGAATTCTTCGCCGTTCAGCCAGGCAATATATACCTGCTCACCCAGCGCTTCGTACAGTTCCTTTTTCCGGGCGCTGACGTTCAGTTCATTTACCTTCTGGCGGGTTGTGGATGCGATGCTGCTCGCAGTGTTTCCGATGGCTTCCATACCTTTTGAAACCAGTTCTCTGAGATTCTGTCCGAAATCGCTCATGGGATTCTCCTTTCCGGAAATGCATCAGCAGATCAGCAGCAGTGACCTGGGATGTATCATAAAACGTGCTTCATCCATCCGGCGGATTTCGCCGTCGATATTGAATCTGAGGCCCTTTCCGCGGATGGTTACAGACTCTGCGAGCTGATGGTTTGTTATTCTGAATTTCAGGGCACGGGAAAGCATCAGCCCGGGAAGATAAAACGGAATTTTCCATCGGGGCAGTTTCCGGATCATGACCAGATTCAGCTTCCCGTCCGAGGGATCCGCATCAGGACAGATGGGGATTCCGCCGCCGATATAACGCCCGTTTGCAACAGAGCAGATCAGGTACTCACCGTCTGCGGAAATTCCATCATATGAAATCTGCAGATTTACCGGCTCAAAAATCCGGATTGCCTGGAGCAGTCCGAGAAAATACGGGGTCAGGCCGCGGTACTTTTTCTTCTTGTCATCTGCGCATTCCAGTACGGTAACGTCGAATCCTGTCCCGCATACGTTCAGGAAGAACTGGTCATTCAGTGTGCCGGTATCCACAGGCCGGGCAGGCCGGTCCAGCATAAAGCGCATTGCCGTTTCGGGATCCCTGGGAATACGGGCGGATTTGATGAAGTCATTCCCGGTTCCGGCCGGAATGATTCCCATGGGAGTGGAACCGCCGGCCAGGCCGGCGGCCACTTCCGTCACAGTGCCGTCTCCTCCGACAGCGATAACAGCGGTAATATCAGGACTCCCGCTCAGGTACCGGGCTATTTCGGTTGCCTGTCCTGCATAAGCGGTTTCATGGATATGATACTCAGCGCCCAGGGCATTCAGGATTCCTTCAACCTTTTGCATGGCCTGAAGGGAATAACCGTTTCCGGCAACCGGATTCAGAATGAATTCATATCGCATGGTTTTTATCTCCGGGTCGGTGCTCAGAAAGCCCCGGCGATTCTTTCCGCAATCTGCTGCCCGGTCAGGCCGTATTCTGCAAGCAGGTCGGCGGGTTTTCCGCTCTGTCCGAAGACGTCATTGATTCCGATCTTTTCAAAATGTTTCACACCGCTGCCGATAATCGCGGAGGCAACGGTATCACCCAGTCCGCCGATGACGGAATGCTCTTCCACGGTGAACACCTTACCGCAGCGGGCGGTGTAGGTACGGGCCAGCTCCTCATCAAACGGCTTCAGCGTATGGAAGGAAACAATGGCAGCGTCAATTCCGCGTGCAGCAAGCAGTTCAGCGGCTTCCAGCACATGCTCAAGCATGATTCCGCAGGTAAAAATGGCGCAGTCCTTTCCGTCCCGGATTACGGTTCCCTTTCCGACTGTGAAGGGACGGGGATCATATACCGGAGTGGCCAGACGGGAGGTACGGATATAAACCGGGCCTTCAATCTGCGCAGCGGCTTCCACGCACTGATAGCATTCATTCGCATCGGAAGGAACAAGGACAGTCATGTTCGGAAGAACACGCATCAGCGCGATATCTTCAATCGCCTGATGGCTGCCGCCGTCTTCACCGAGGGTGATACCGGCATGGCTGAAACCGAATTTGACATTGAATTTGGGATAGCATACACCGTTCCGGATCTGGTCATAATTCCGCCCGGCAAATACGGCGAATGTGGAGCAGAACGGGATCAGGCCCATGGTGCTGATTCCGGCTGCCATATCCACCATATTGGCTTCGGCAATGCCGCAGTCATAGAAACGTTCCGGGAATGCTTTCTTGAAGGTGCCGGTCATTGTTGCGGAAGCCAGGTCGGCATCCAGAACCACGACGCGGTCATTTTTTTCGCCCAGCTTGACCAGGGCTTCACCATATGCGGCACGAACTGCTTTCTTTTCCATTGTTTCAGTCCTCCAAATCTTTCAAAGCCTGAGCGGCCTGTTCAGCGTTCGGTGCTTTTCCGTGCCAGCCGACCTGGCCTTCCATAAAGCTGACGCCCTTGCCTTTGACGGTGTTCAGGATGATATAGCGCGGTTTGCCGGGGCAGGCAGGCACACGAAGAGCATCCACAACCTGCTGCATATCGTTGCCGTCGGCGACTTCGATGACATCATAACCGAAGGAAAGTGCCTTGGCCTTGATATCACCGAGGCTCATAACCTCGTCGTTGGTACCGTCAATCTGCATTCCGTTATGGTCCAGTATAACAGTCAGGTTATCCAGGTGATAATGCGCGGCGGCCATGCTGGCTTCCCAGACAATACCCTCCTGGCTTTCGCCGTCTCCGACAACCGTATACACATGGCACGGATTGCCGATGTGCTTGGCGCCCAGCGCCATGCCGACTGCAATGGAGATGCCCTGTCCGAGCGATCCGGTGGAAGCATCCACACCGGGACATTTTTTGGTATCCGGATGTCCCTGCAGGATTCCGTGCAGCTGACGGAATCGGTCGAATTCTTCACGGCCGAAATATCCGCGTTCACACAGAGTACCGTAAAGCGCCGGCGCTGCATGACCTTTGGAAAGGACAAAGCGGTCCCGGTTGGGATCCTTGTCATTTGCGGGATCCACGTTCATGATTTCGAAGTAAAGGGCAACCAGAGCATCGGTACAGGAAAGAGACCCGCCCGGATGACCGGCACCAGCTTTTGAAACCATGGTGATAATATCCCGCCGAACCTGGCGTGCCTGTTTTTCCAATGCCTGAATATCCATTCTGTTACCTCCCCGGATTCACATATTCCAATCAGAAATTATAGAATTTTGGTATACAAAAGTCAATCGAATGCCCGGCTGCTCAGTAATTTTCGGCATTGACTTCAAAATAGCTCTGCGGATGGGCGCAGACGGGACAGATTTCCGGCGCCTCCGTGCCCACAACAATATGCCCGCAGTTGCGGCATTCCCATATTTTGACACTGCTTTTTTTGAACACTTCGGCTGTTTCCACATTCCGGAGAAGAGCCCGGTAGCGTTCTTCATGATGCTTTTCAATCGCTGCGACGCCGCGGAATTTGGCTGCGAGTTCGGGAAAACCCTCTTCTTCTGCGGTCCGGGCAAAGCCCTCGTACATATCCGTCCATTCATAATTCTCACCGTCGGCGGCCGCCCTGAGGTTTTCAGCGGTGCCGCCGATTCCGTCGAGTTCCTTCAGCCACAGTTTGGCGTGTTCCTTTTCATTGTCAGCCGTTTTGAGGAACAGTGCGGCAATCTGTTCAAACCCGTCCTTCTTGGCCCGGGATGCAAAATAGGTATACTTGTTCCGCGCCTGGGATTCTCCCGCAAATGCGGCAAGAAGATTTTTTTCGGTCTGCGTGCCGGTATACTTGTTCTGACTCATAATATTAACCTCCCGTATTCTGATCTGGTAATATGGAAATTATACCAGACAGATAAGGCTGAAATCAATATTAATTGATGTTTGTTCTGTGGGTCCGGCCCGAATGGAAATGGCAGTCGGCAAATGTCCAATCTTGCCTTTCATGTCCGGTTGATGTAAAATAATACGAATGTTTTGGAAGGATGTGCGGACCATGACGAAATTGGAAACAGCTGTTCTGGATCTTCTGAAGGAAGACTGCCGCCTGCCTCTGGAAAAAATTGCCGTTATGACTGGCGCTCCGCTGGAGGAAGTGGCTGCAACAATTGATAATCTTGAAAAAAGAAGGGTGATCCTTCGCTACGCGCCGATGATCAACTGGGATCTGACGGACCGCGAACGCGTGGAGGCAATGATTGAAGTCCGGGTTACACCGCAGCGGGATATGGGCTTTGATGCGATTGCGCGCCGGATTTACTGCTTCGATGAGGTGAAAAGCGTTTTCCTGATGTCCGGATCCTATGATCTTCTGGTACTTGTGGAAGCGCGCACCCTGAAGGAACTTGCTGCTTTCGTTTCCGGCAAACTCTCTCCGCTGGAAACCGTAACAGGGACAGCAACCAGCTTTGTGCTGAAGCGCTATAAGGAAGAAGGCGTTATTTTCGATAACGGGGAAACTGATCGCAGGCTGGTGATCAGTCCGTGAATTATGAGCGTTTTCTGAATTCCCGCATCGCCGCTGTTCCGCCGAGCGGAATCCGCAGGTTTTTTGATATTGCGGCCGGTATGAAAGACACAATCTCACTGGGCGTGGGCGAACCGGATTTCAAAACCCCGTACAGCATCCGAAACGTTGCGATTGATTCTCTGGTGGACGGGGAAACCCAGTATACAGCGAACCGCGGCATTACCGAGCTTCGGAATGAAATTTCACTGTATCTGCAGGGCCGATACGGGCTCAGCTATGATCCGGAAACAGATATCCTGGTGACAATCGGCGCTTCTGAGGCGATTGATGTTGCGCTTCGGGCTCTGGTTGAGCCGGGTGATGAGGTTCTGGTTCCGGAACCGAGCTATGTATCTTATTCACCCGGAGTTATTTTTGCCGGCGGCAATCCTGTCGGTGTCGTTACCAGGGAAGAGGATGAGTTCCGCCTGAAAGCTGAATACCTGGAAAAATCCGTGACATCCCGCACGAAAGTCCTGATTCTTCCCTATCCGAACAATCCGACCGGCGGAATTATGGAACAGCGTGATCTGAAAGAAGTCGCGGAATTTGTCCGGAAGCATGATCTGATGGTTATTTCGGATGAAATATATTCGGAACTGGTCTATGACGGGAAAAAGCACTTTTCCTTTGCGGCCGTGGAAGGCATGGCGGAACGTACACTGACCATCAACGGTTTCAGTAAATCCTTTGCCATGACAGGATGGCGGGTCGGATATGCCTGCGGACCGGCTGAAATTATCAGCGTGATGAACAAAATCCATCAGTACAGCATCATGTGCGCACCGCGGCAGGGACAGATCGCGGCTGCGGCTGCGCTTCGCAGCGGCCGGGAAAACGGTTATGAGGAAATCTGCAGAATGCGGGACAGTTATGACCGCCGGCGCCGTTATATGGTAAACGCGTTCCGCGAAATGGGCCTTGCATGTTTTGAGCCCTATGGCGCGTTTTATGCGTTCCCTTCCATCCGGACCACCGGGCTGTCCAGCGAGGAGTTCTGCTCAAGACTGCTGCGGGAAAAGAATGTGGCAGCTGTACCGGGTACGGCTTTCGGACCGTCCGGTGAAGGGAATATCCGGTGCTGCTATGCGACATCCATTGAGAAGATTACGGTGGCAATGGAACGCATCTCGGAGTTTATTCAAACGTGCTGACAAAATACGGAGGAACGGGAACATGAACCGTAGACGACTGATTTCATTGCTGCTGGGCCTGATGCTGCTGGTTCCTGCATGCCTTGCCGAAGATTTTGACACGGAGCTGGAAATAAAGGAGATTCTGGAATCCCTTCCGGAAGAGCCGGGAAAGAAGCTTACGCTGGACAGAGACGATGCGGTGATCATGACGATTACCTGCACGGGGGATTTTACCATCGGCGGGGATAATTACCACAAAAAGGATATTTTCGCTCCGGAACTTGCCGCGCACGACGGGAATATCAATTTCACCATGTCCGCAGTACGCGACATTCTGGTGAATGATGAACTTACAATCGTCAATTTCGAAGGAACATTCACGGATACGACCTATGTGCCTTCAAACAAAAAGGAAAATGAATTCCTGTTCAACATCTCCCCTTCCTACGTTTCTGTCCTGACAGATAACGGTATTGAGGCGGTTTCGCTGGCAAACAACCATGTAATGGATCATGGCGATGAGGGGTATGAGGATACCAAAAACACCCTGCGGGAAGCTGGCGTCATATATTCCAATTCAGAGGAAATGGGCATTTTTGAATTCCAGGGCATCCAGGTAGCCATGTTATCCTATCTCTGTATTGACCGGTACGGAAAACCGTTCGGCGGGTATTCCACATTCGAGGAAAAAGTCGCGGCGGATATTGCCAGTGCCAAACAGTATTATCCGCTCGTAATTGTCTCATTCCACTGGGGACTGGAGCCCACTTCTTCCCAGCCGAACCGGGGATATAAACCGACAGACAACCAGGTGCGGCTCGGCCGCCTGGCGGTGGACAGCGGCGCGGACCTGGTGGTCGGGCATCATTCCCACAGGGTTCAGCCGATTGAGTGCTACAACGGGGTATATATCTGCTATTCACTGGGAAATTTCTGCTTTGCCGGACATAAAAGCCCGCGGGATATGACATCCATTATGTTCCAGATCCGGTACCGGATCAAGCGTGGAGAAATCTCGTACAAGGATTTCCGTGTGATTCCGATCCGAATTTCATCCAAGCAGAAGGTGAACGATTTTATACCGACACCGATGAATCCGGGAGCGGTTTCAGACTCCATTTTCAGCACGATGCGCAGCAGTTACAATACACAGGGGCTGGACTATGCCATCACGGAGTTCCCGATGGAGTTTGAATGACTGCAGCCCGATGACTGCATGGAGGATCAACGATGAATGCTTCCATTCTGGTGGATGTGCTGATGGATTCCGGTATTGATTTCTTTACCGGTGTACCGGATTCATTCCTGAAGGGTCTGTGTGATGAACTGTACGGCCGGTTCGGAACCGAAAGCGTCCATCATATTGTTGCGCATAATGAAGGCGGCGCGGTGGGTCTGTGCGCCGGACATTATCTTGCAACAGGAAAGCCGGCCTTGTGCTATATGCAGAACAGCGGACTGGGAAATGCGGTGAATCCGCTGGCGTCCCTGATGGACCCGCGTGTATACGGCCTCCCTTGCCTGCTGGTAGTCGGCTGGCGGGGGGAACCCGGGACGAAGGATGAACCGCAGCATGTTATGCAGGGGGAAATTACGCTCGGACAGCTGGATCTTCTCGGTATTCCGTGGAAAATCCTGGATTCTGATACAACAGAAAAACAATTCCGGAATGACTTTGGCGAACTGGAAAAATACCTTTCCGCAGGAAAATGTGCGGCGCTTGTAGTGAAGAAGGGAGCGCTCGTTTCGTCATTCAGGCCGGATTACAGCAATCATTATGCGATGAGGCGTGAAAAAGCTGCTGAAATCCTGCTGGCGTCAATGGGTGAGCAGGATGTGGTGGTTTCAACAACCGGAAAACTGTCCAGGGAGATATTCGAAATCCGGGAAAGAAACGGCGGCCTGCATGATCATGATTTCCTGACAGTCGGTTCCATGGGCCATGCTTCCATGATTGCACTCGGGATGGCGGAGGCTCTGCCCGGCAGAAGGATCTGGTGTCTGGATGGAGACGGCGCCGTACTGATGCACATGGGGGCGCTTCCGGTCATCGGGAAACGCTCCCCTGCCCGGTTCGTGCATGTTGTGATCAATAATGGGGCGCATGAGACGGTGGGCGGGATGCCGGTCTGCTCCGGCGGCCTGAATCTGAGGAAGGAAGCGGAGGCGGCCGGATATGCAGGGGTCCTTTCAGCGGACTCAGAGGAAACACTGAAGGCAGCATTGAAGAGTATTACGGACATAGAAGCAAACGGTCCGGTGCTCCTGGAAGTTTGCTGTGCATGCGGGGCCCGGGGCGATCTGGGACGCCCGTCAACCACTCCGAAAGAGAACCGTGACGCGCTGATGAAATTTATTACAAAAAGTTAACAATTTTGACCACAAGATGTAGTATGAACCCGTTGACTGAATTCGCATATTTAGATAATATATGATAAGTGATGACAGTTGACGGAGGTGATATATATGATTGCCGGTTATCAGTGCAGACCGGTCTTTCAGTATCAGTTCCGTCCCCTGATGAAGGATCACAGAGCAGCTGACGGCGGTTTTTGCATCATCCTGTATGAAAACAGCATCCTGTCTTTCAGCACTTATGATGTAAACGGCGCGTTTCTGGATGAGTTGTGCTTCTCCCTTCCGCTGCGGATTATGCCGTGCTTCTACAGCCTGCTGCGGAATGCCGGAAGCTGGCTGGGTGCCTGCCCGTGCGACCTGCGTGCGGCCAATCTTACCCCATATGCATCATCATTTGCGTTTGACGGCTATGATCCGGTACGTGTATGGGGAATTAACGACCTGCTGGCTCAGCCGGCGGGGTCTGAAGCCGGATTCTTTACGCGTCATATCTATGTCCTTTTTGAGGATATTGCCAATTTGTTTGCCGAAAACGGGATCCGCCTGATGCTGGACGGTTTTACATGGGACACACAGATGATTCGGCCGTTCCGGAAAAACCAGCTGAATTACTCCGACCGGCTCGGGGTTATCTGATCATACAGAAAACAAATAACGCCGTCAGGCGTTTTTTTTGAGTCTTGGAGGGATAAAGGAAATGACAATTCAGGAAAAGGCCCAGGCATGGAAGAACTGTCCGATCATGACAGATGAACTGCGGCAGGAGCTTCAGTCGTTGCATGATGATGAAATAAGCGACTGCTTTTACCGGGATCTGGCATTCGGAACCGGCGGACTGCGCGGTGTTCTCGGAGCCGGGACAAATCGGATGAATGTTTTTACCGTGATCCGGGCTACACGGGGACTGGGCTGCTATCTGAAGGAACAGTATGAAAATCCATCCTGTGCGGTCAGCTATGACAGCCGGATCCACAGCCGGGATTTTGCGGAAGTTACAGCGGCATCACTTGCCGCCATGGGAATCAGGGCATTTATATATCCGGCGCTGGAACCGACGCCGATGCTTTCATTTGCGGTCCGGCATCTGAAGGCTTCCGCCGGTGTCATGATTACTGCGTCCCATAATCCGGCAGCGTTTAACGGATATAAGGTATATGGACCGGACGGATGCCAGATTACGCTGGATGCGGCTCAGGCGATTCAGACCCTGATTAACCTCCAGCCGATGCTGTCGGATACGGTTCCCGATTTTGACGAGGGCCTTCATTCCGGCATGATCCGGTATATCTCTCAGGAAACCGTGGAGGCTTACTATCAGGCTGTGCTCAGGCTGCAGATCCATCCTGTCGCCGAACCGCTGCATCTGGTGTATTCACCGCTGAACGGAACCGGCAATGTCCCGGTTCGCGAAATCATGAAGCGCCTCGGAAATATAACGGTGGATATTGTTTCAGAACAGGAAAAGCCGGACGGGCATTTTCCCACATGCCCGTACCCGAATCCGGAAATCCGGGAAGCCATGCAGCTCGCAATCCGGAAAATGATGGAAACCGGAGCGGATCTGTGTTTCGCCACGGATCCGGACTGTGACCGGATGGGTGCGGCAGTACGGAACGGAAACGATGCGCGCCTGATCACGGGGAATGAAATGGGAATCCTGATGCTGGATTATCTTTGCCGGAATACAACGGCCGGTTCCCTGCCACGGGTTGTGGTCAAAACCATCGTATCCACTGAAATGGCTGAGCCTGTGTGCCGCAGGTACGGGATTGAACTCCGGAATGTGCTGACGGGATTCAAATTCATCGGTGAACAGATCGGACTGCTGGAAAAGGCCGGACAGAAAGACCGGTTCCTCTTCGGCTTCGAAGAAAGCTACGGGTATCTTTCCGGAACGGATGTGCGGGACAAGGATGCGGTGAATGCCGCTCTTCTTCTGTGCGAAATGGCTTCTCAGCTGAAGGCTGAAGGGAAATCCCTGGCAGACAGGCTGGAGGAACTGCAGAAGGAGTACGGATGTTATGCGCAACGCCTGCTGACTTTCCAGTATGACGGTGAGGACGGTCTGAACCGGATGAACCGGATTATGGAAAAACTGCGGCATCCTCTGGAACAGATCGGCCAGTCGGAACTGGAAGGGTCGGAACGTACGGATTATCTCTGCGGGGTAAATGGACTCCCCTCCAGCGACGTAGTGGAATTCCGCCTTTCCGGCGGGAGGAAAATAGTGGTCAGGCCGTCCGGAACAGAGCCGAAGCTGAAGGCATACCTGTTTGCCAGCGGAGAAAACCAGGCTGCGGCGGAGGAAGTCCTTGACGGACTGGAATCCATTGTGGGCAGCCTGTGCGGGAAATAAGCAGCGGACAAAACAAAAAGACCGCCATAAATATGGCGGTCTTTTTTCTGACTGTGTGAATCAGAAACGGGACTGCTGCTGAGCGGCATAGCACTCACGGCAGTAAACGGGACGATCTCCACGGGGCTGGAAGGGAACCTGCGTTTCGCAGCCGCAGCCGTCACAGATCACTGTGAACATCTGGCGGGGAGCTCCACCGTTTCCGTTCTGAGCGCGACGGGCAGCACGGCAGGCCGGGCAGCGGCTGGGCTCATTCTGGAAACCCTTCTGCGCGAAAAATTCCTGTTCGCTGGCAGAGAAAACGAATTCGTTGCCGCAGTCACGGCAGGTCAGGGTCTTGTCCTCGTACATGGGAATACCTCCTAAAAATGTTGTTTACCCGCTCCATTGGTGAAGAATCGTGCCCCGTTCCAGACAATGGTCATGTAAACAACCATGGAGGAAATGAACCGTAATTAACGACCAGGGGTTGGGCTTACCTGTGTAATATATCATATTTGTTTTGCCAGATCAAGAAAAAAAGCCAAAAAAGAAAACAAAAATAATACCGGCCGGATTTACAGATCCGGATCCGGCATGGAGCGGATCAGCGCTTCCTTCTGCTGTCGGGTCAGTTTTTTGATTCCGGCTTCCCGGCGCATGGCTTCATTCCGGGATGAAAAGCATTCCAGGTATACCAGCCGGACAGGTCTGCGGGAACGGGTATACCGGCTTCCGCTGCCGCTGTTATGGGCTTTCAGTCTTCTGGCAGGATTGTTAGTCCATCCGCAGTAATAAGTTCCGTCCGCGCATTTCAGCAGGTAGGTGAAATAACCGCAGCCGGGCAGGGTTTCTTTATTCATGGCTGCTGCTGATTATGAGTGAACCGTTTGCCGCCATCCGGCTGAGTGCTTCTGCAATTGCGATTTTTCCATGCGCGTAGGTCAGTCCGCCCTGCATATAGGCAGTATAGGGTTCACGGATCGGCCCGTCGCAGCTGAGCTCAATGCTGGCGCCGGCAACAAACGTGCCGGCAGCCATCACCACCGGATCATCATATCCGGGCATATCCCAGGGCTCCGGAACAGCCAGGCTGTCAACCGGGCTGGCGGCCTGGACTCCCTGGCAGAACGCAACCAGCCGTTCCGGGGAACCGAACTGGATTGCCTGGATAATATCAGCTCTCGTGTCAGTCGATGAAGGTGTGGTAACCATTCCCAGCTTTTCAAAAACACGGGAAGCAAGGATGGCGGTCTTCAGAGCCTGGGCAACGGTATGCGGTGCCATGAAAAGGCCCTGGTAGAAAGGACGGTAGGATGCTGCGTAGGAACCGAGCTCCCTTCCCAGACCGGGAGCGGTCAGCCGGTAAGCGATTCTTTCCACGGCATCTTTTTTTCCGACAACATATCCTCCGGTCGGCGCAAGGCCGCCGCCGGGGTTTTTAATCAGGCTGCCGACACAGATATCGGCACCGAAATCAGTAGGTTCATTTGCGGTTACGAATTCACCGTAACAGTTGTCAACCATAAACAGGATTCCGGGATGACGGCTGTGAATCAGGTCGGCGGCTTCACGGAAATCTTCCGGCATTAGGCTCGGACGCCATGCGTATCCCCGGCTGCGCTGGGCAATGATCAGGGTGGTTTCCGGCCGGATTGCCTGCTCCACCGCGGCAATGTCTATCTTTCCATTCTTCAGCTCCAGGCAGTCAAAAGAAACCCCGTATTCCTTCAGGGAACCGGGATGCGGACGGTCTCCGATCCCGATAACGCTCTGCAGCGTATCATAGGGCATCCCGGTGATACTGAGGATGTGATCCCCCGGGTGAGTGAGACCGGACAGGGTCAGGCTGAGAGCCGCGGTGCCGCTTGCGACATGGGGCCTCATCAGGGCTGCTTCCGTATGGAATACACGGGCATAAACCCGCTCCAGGGTATCACGCCCGATATCATCATATCCGTATCCGGTGGTCGGGGAAAAATGGCGGTAGCTGACACCTTCATCCCGGAATACATCCAGGATGGCACGGGTCCGGTATTCTTCGTTTTCATCAATCTGTCTGAAAATGGCCGACAGATCCTCCTCAGCGGATCGGATCAGCTTTTGAAATGTTTCCATATTGTGTTTCCTTTCTGGTTATGCGAGGATTTCTCGGATATGGCTGCACGCATCGGGCGTACAGGCGTCAACAGACCGGATATTCGGTATCCGCTTCAGGAATGTCATCTGGCGTTTGGCATAATGCCTGCTTCCTGTACGGATGGCGTCAGCTGCCTGTTCAGCGGTAATCATCCCGCGGATATACGGGATCATCTCTTTGTACCCAAGGGCGCACATGCTCTGGGCGGTTTCCGGAACGCCGTCGGAAAGCAGGCCGCGGACTTCTTCCTCAAGGCCGTCCCGGAACATCCGGCTGACGCGGCGGTTGATCCGCTCATACAGGGTATTCCGGTCCATTGCGAGTGAAACCACCCGCCATTCAAACGGAGAAGCAGCAGGCCGCTCTTCCTGATGTGAAAACGGGATTCCGGTGGCTTCCGTTACTTCAATGGCCCGGATAACTCTCCGGACATCGTTCAGGGGGAGCCTGGCGGCGGTATCCGGATCACATTTTTCCAGGCGGGAATGCAGGGCACGCTTTCCCTTTTCTGTCAGCGCAAGCAGGTTCAGCTCTTCCCTCAGTCCGGGATTGGCCGGGACGTTTCCCATTCCCATCGGCATCATCATAGCCTGCAGGTACAGTCCGGTTCCGCCGACAAACAGGACTTCCCTTCCGGAATGATGCAGCTGCCGGATAATGCGTTCCGCTTCCGGAATATACTCTGAAACACTGAAGGATTCTTCCGGATCCCGGATATCCAGCAGATGGTGCGGAACAAGCCGCTGCTCCTCAGCAGTCGGCTTTGCTGTTCCGATATTCATCCGCCGGTAGATCTGCATGCTGTCCATACAGAGAATGTCCCATCCGGTCCGCGCGGCGATCTCCAGGGCAAACCCGGATTTTCCGCTTGCAGTCGGTCCGGTCAGTACCCGGCATATAATTCGATCCGGCATGATTTCTCTCCGTTCGGTTTCAGTTCTGGATACGCTTGAATTTCCGGTCCAGTTCCCGGTGGCTGATGGAAACAACCAGGGGACGCCCATGCGGACAGGTCGGAGTCACTTTCTTCTCAATCATTTCTTCCACAAGACTGCGAAGCTGGTCTTCAGAAAGCTCTTCCCCGCCCTTGACTGCGTGCTTGCAGGCCGTCTGCAGGAGGGCTGCCCGTTTTTTGTCAAATGCCAGGGCATGCTTTTCATCCAGATCGGCCAGGATATCCCGGACGAAGCCGGTGGTTTCCGCCTCACCCAGTACCATGGGGATTGTCCGTACTGCGACGTCCTTTTCCCCGAAGGAATCAATGACAAGGCCGATGGATTCAAGCTCCTTCTGATTGTCCTCGATCAGGGAAATTTCCCTGCGGGTCATCGGGATGATAATCGGTACCAGAAGTTCCTGCCCGAGATTCTGAACGGCATTTTCCTGCATCAGGCGGTCAAACAGCAGGCGTTCATGTACCGCATGCTGGTCAACAAGCAGGAGATGGTCTTCGTATTCGATCATGATAAAGGTGTTGAAAACCGCGCCGAAAATTTTCAGCGGCCTGGAAACCTGCGGAAGGATCGTGCTGATCTGCTCAGCCTTTTCTTCCCGGTACGGGACCGGAGGATGACCGGTATTTTGAACCGAAGGCACAGCCGGCATCGGGACAGCGGCTGAAGGTGATGCTGCGGATGACCGATACTGCTCCGGCGGTTTCACGATCTCACGGAATACCGGTTCCGGAGGAACTGCGGGCGAAATAACCGCGGCCTGGGCCGGAATGGTTTTTGCCATGGTGACAACAGCGGACGGCGGGGCTGCCGGAACCTTTTCCGGGGGGCGGACCGTTTCCGGCTGTGCGCGGTCACGCGTCAGGAACATCTCCACAGGCTTTTCAAAAGCATCACGGTCTTTCAGAGCTTCAAGAACGAGTGTCAGAACAGCTTCACTGACGGCGGCTTCGTCGCGAAAACGGACCTGGAGCTTGTTCGGGTGAACATTGACATCGACATTTTCAAACGGAATACTGATGTGAAGGGCGCAGACAGGGAACTTCCCGATCATCACACGTTCCCGGCAGGCCTGCTCCAGGGCACTGGAAAGAGTCTGGCTCTGCATAATCCGCCGGTTGATAAAGAACATTTCCTGGTTTCGGTTGCCGCGGGCATTATCCCCGATTCCGACATATCCTTTCAGGATGATTCCGTTCATATGGCCGTCCACTTTCCGCATGCTGCCCAGAGCCTGGCCGCCGTAAACGGTATGGACAGCAGATGAAAGCTGTCCGTCGCCGGGAGAATGATACAGGACTTTGCCGCCAGAAAGATAACGGAAACTGATGTCCGGCCGGCTGAGAATCAGCTGGGTGATCAGCTCATTCACGGCAGCGCCTTCCACAGAAGGTTTCTTCATGAAATTCCGGCGGACGGGTGTGTTGAAAAAGAGGTCCCGGACGATGATGGTGGTTCCGGCAGGGGCTGCAGTCTCCTCAACGGATGTGATCTTTCCGCCCTCGTTGATGACTTTCAGGCCGGTATCCCGGTCCCGGGTGCGGGTGGTCAGGGTGATGCGGGAAACGGCTGCAATACTGGCCAGCGCTTCTCCGCGGAACCCAAGTGTCTGGATGGCATCCAGGTCCTGCTCCCGGGATATTTTGCTGGTGGCATGCCGTTCAAAAGCCATCCGGATATCACTTTCGTCGATACCGCTGCCGTTATCCGTAACACGGATGTATTCCAGACCGCCTTCACGGATCTCAATTGTCACGGAAGTGGCGCCGGCGTCCAGGCTGTTTTCAATCAGTTCCTTGATCGCGGAAACCGGGCGTTCCACCACTTCACCGGCAGCAATTTTGCCGATCATGCTTTCGCTGAGCATGCGGATCTTGCTCATTTTCGCAATCTCCTTTCGCGGTTACAGTTTTCGGGCTTTCTCCCGGAGGAGGAACAGCTTGTTGATGGCGTCCATGGGCGTCAGGGCCATGACATCCAGAGCCTGCAGTTCCTCCAGGATTTCCGTTTTGCGGTAATCAAACAGGTCCAGCTGTTCATTCATGCGCTGCTGGTTCTGCTCTCCCAGAATATTCTGCCCGATTGTATTCTGGTTAATGTCACTGACTTCAAGGCGGGCCTGGATTTCATGTGCGCGGACAATGACGGGCCTGGGAATACCGGCCAGGCGAGCAACATGGACGCCGAAGCTTTTGTCGGCGCCGCCGCGGATGATCTTCCGCAGGAATATCACATCCTCACCGTGTTCCTTGACGGAGATGCAGTAATTCTTGATTCCGTCCAGGTGGCCTTCCAGCTCGCTCAGCTCATGATAATGCGTGGCAAACAGTGTCTTTGCTCCGATCCGTTCCTTGCTGCAGATGTATTCAACAACAGCCCAGGCAATCGCCAGACCGTCAAATGTGCTGGTGCCCCGGCCGATTTCATCCAGGATGATCAGGCTGTTTCGGGTGGCATTTCGCAGGATATAGGCAGTTTCGCTCATCTCAACCATAAAGGTGCTCTGACCGCTGGCAAGGTCATCGGATGCGCCGACCCGTGTGAAAATCTGGTCACATACCGACAGCCTGGCTTCCTTTGCAGGCACAAAGGACCCGATCTGGGCCATCAGGCAGATCAGCGCGACCTGACGCATATAGGTGCTTTTTCCGGCCATGTTCGGACCGGTAATGATCATCATGCGGTTATCATCCAGGTCCAGCAGCGTATCATTCGGAATAAAACCGCTTTCCCCGATGCTTTGCTCAACGACGGGATGACGGCCTTCAGTAATGGAAATGGTACCGTCTTCCGTCATCAGGGGACGTACATATCCGTTTTCGGATGCGGTCCGGCTCATGCTCTGATAAACATCCAGGTGCTTCAAGGCACTGCTGGTTTTCTGGATCCGTCCGATTTCAGCGGCGATCCGGTCCCGGATTTCATTGAAGAGCTGGAGCTCCAGCCGGACACTTTGCTCCTGCGCACCGATGATTTTCTGCTCAATCTCCTTCAGTTCAGCGGTCATATACCGCTCGGCTCCGGTAAGGGTCTGTTTGCGGATATACCGGTCCGGAACCTGGGACAGGAAACTTTTTGTCACTTCGATATAGTAGCCGAAGACCTTATTGTACTGGATTCTCAGGTTCTTGATGCCGGTTGCTTCCCTTTCCCGCTGCTCCAGCTCGACAATCCACTGCTTTCCGCCGGTCTGGGCACTCCGGTAGTCATCCAGGATCCGGGAATAACCGTCCCGGATGATTCCGCCGTCCGTAATGGATACAGGCGCATCGGGATGGATGGACTGGTCCAGCAGCGCGCAAAGGTCATCCAGTGGATCCAGGTCTTCCCGGATCCGGCAAAGCTCTTCACTCTGCACATCCGAGAGCAGCGAACGGATGCCCGGAATCCGTTTCAGGCTGGCACAGAGGGCCAGACAGTCCCTTGCGTTCAGGCTTCGGTATGAAACTTTGCTCAGCAGCCGCTCCATATCGTAAACACCTTCAAGCTCTTCTGCCAGCGTCATACCGAGGACACGGCGGCTGACGAGTTCCTCCACGGCATCCAGGCGGCTGTTGATCAGGTCCAGCCGGATCAGGGGCTGCTCCACCCAGCTTCGCAGCAGGCGGCCGCCCATGGCGGTACAGGTTTTATCCAGAAGCCCCAGCAGGGTTCCCTGACGTCCTTTGCCGCGAAGGCTTTCCGTAAGCTCGAGATTCCTCCGGGTATTGGAATCCAGGATCATTCCGTTTTCATCACGGATAAAGCGGATGGAGGTAATGTGCTCCAGGTCGTTCTTCTGGGTTTCCTCCAGGTATTTCATCAGTGCGCCGGCTGCGCAAACCGCTTTTCGATGGTCATCCAGTCCGAGGCTGGTCAGCTGCCCCACATGAAAATGGGCAGCAAGTGCGGAGGCGGCATTCCGATGCTGGTACCATTCCTTTTTCTGCTCAGTGACATATCCGATTTCACTGCCGGCTTTCTCAACCAGGCGGACCGGATCATTGCTGATGATTTCGGTGGGAGCAATCCGCAGGAGCATTGTCCGCAGATGCTCGGGAACGGGTTCGGAAACATTGAATTCACCTGTGGATACGTCCACATAGGCAACTCCGGTCTGCTTTCCGTCAAAATAGACGCTCGCCAGGAAGTTGTTGCTTTTGTCTTCCAGCATGGAAGGATCGGTCACGGTACCGGCGGTAATGACACGCACCACATCGCGTTTGACCAGGCCTTTGGCGGTGGCGGGGTCCTCCATCTGTTCGCAGATCGCAACCTTGTATCCTTTGCTGATCAGTTTTTCAATGTAGGTGTTGACAGAGTGGAACGGGACGCCGCACATCGGTGCGCGCTCTTCGAGCCCGCAGTCTTTTCCGGTCAGTGTCAGTTCCAGTTCGCGGGAAGCGGTTTTCGCATCCTCAAAAAAAAGTTCGTAAAAATCGCCCAGCCGGAATAATAGCAGGCAGTCCGGATATTGGTCATGAATCTGCAGATATTGCTGCATCATCGGTGAAATTGCCATGGTACAGACCTCTCTTTACTGACATCCTCCGCAGGAAGAACAATTGCCGGAACAGCATCCGCCGGACGGATTGTCATCAACGCGTCCGGTAATCACCAGGCGGAGGATCTGGTTGACATTATCCATCATCGTCTGGAAATCCTTGCGGGCGGATTTCAGGGCGGCAATCTGTTCGTTTTCATTCATTGCCTTTTCTGCCGCCTCCATTTCCAGGCTGGCGCTGGACAGCTCTTCCGGTTTCATGTTGGCGGAAGAAAGGATGGACTCAACGGTCTGCCGTTTTTCGATCATATCGGATAACAGGCGGGCGGCAGTTTCATCATGGCGCACCTCGCCTTCCAGCTTTTTCATCCGGGTATATGTTTCACTGTTCAGGATAGCTTCCGCCAGTTCCTGGGCTTTCATCATTACATCGCGCATGGTTCAGATCCTTTCCGCAGTCAGCGTGTTGTTTTTCAGGCCGGTAATCCGGCACCGGATAATACGGCCGATGTCCTCATTGTATCCTCCGGTCGTGACGGAGATCCCGTGCAGGCCTTTTCCGGAAATTTCATGCTCGCTTCTCCGGCTGAGTCCTTCCACCAGGATTTCCTCTTCCTGTCCGAGGAAACGCTTCATGGTTTCCTTTTGCAGGCTTTCCTGAAGGGCGATCAGTTCCTCGATACGGCGGGAAGATACATCCGGGTCAATCTGGTCGGAAAAACCGGCTGCTTTTGTTCCGGTACGCGGAGAATAAATGAAAGTGAAAGCACTGTCATACCGCACTTCGCGGACCAGGTCCAGTGTATCCCGGAAGTCTTCTTCCGTTTCACCCGGAAAACCGACGATGATATCTGTGCTCAGGCCGATACCGGGCACGGCATCACGAAGCCGTTTCACACGTTCCAGGTATTTTTCACGCGTATAGTGGCGGTTCATCAGCTTCAAGATCCGGTCGCTTCCGCTCTGAACAGGAAGATGGAACTGAGGCAGAATATGTTTTCCGCAGGCCATCGCATCAATCAGGTCATCGGAAAGATCCTTCGGATGGCTTGTCATGAACCGGATCCGTGGGATACCCATCCGGTCCAGGTCACTGAGAAGACCGGCAAATGACGGGTTTCCGGGCAGCCCTTTTCCATAGCTGTTGACATTCTGGCCGAGCAGCATGATTTCCTGTATTCCGCTTTTCAGGAGATCCTCTGCCTCTTTCAGGATGGATCCCGGATCACGGCTTCTCTCCCGCCCGCGCACGTACGGAACAATACAATAGCTGCAGAAGTTGTCGCAGCCGTACATGATGGTGAGATAGGCAGCATCATGGCGCAGCCTGCGGACGGGCAGCCCTTCCGGTACGGGCTCTCCGTCATCCACGACAACAGTGCTTTCCATGCTGTTGAGCGCCTGAAGCATCAGTTCCGGAAAGCGGTACAGATTGGAAGTGCCGAATGCCAGATTGACAAAGCGGTACTGCTTCATAATCTTTTCAGCCATTCCGGGTTCCTGGATCATACATCCGCATACGGCAATCATCAGGTTTGGCCGTGTCTTGCGGACCTCCTTCAGCCAGGTGATATTTCCGAGGGCACGCCGTTCCGCATTATCCCGGATACAGCAGGTGTTGAAAATCACGAAATCGGATTCTTCCCGGCTCGGAGCGGGAGTCATCCCCATTTCTTCCAGCATGCCGGCCAGCTTTTCCGAGTCATGGGCATTCATCTGGCAGCCGTATGTCACAATATAATAGGTTTCCGGACGATGCGGAAGCATGCGGATTTCATGCATGAATCCGTATTGACGTTCGATTTCTTCCCGGGAAACGATGGTCTCCTGTTTCTTCATGCGGTTACACTCTCTTTCGGGTCATTTCCATGATCCCAAGCTTTGTCCAGCCATGGATCACGGTCTTCCGGCGGTCACGGGAGAAAAGGTTCTGCAGCCTTTCCAGTATCAGACTTCGGTCTGTTTCGCTTTCCATGTCGATGAAGTCGATCAGGATGATCCCTGTGATATTCCGCAGCCGGATCTGGACAGCGGCTTCATCACAGGCTTCCAGGTTGGCCGCGGTAACACTGGATTCTTTGGTACCGCTGCCTGCATATGAAGCGGAATTGACATCAATAACGGTCAGTGCCTCACATGGATCAATCACGATATTCCCGCCGCTTTTCAGGGTAATTTTCCGGGCGGAAGCGGAGGAAAGCTGGTGGATGAGATCAGCGGGCAGCGTATGGGTCCGGACCACCGGATCACCGGTATGGATGCGGTAATCATCCATCAGCTGCTGTACCGGGTTTCCGGAATAAAGGACGGTTCCGGGATGATGCTCACCGGGGATCTTTTTCTCAACATCCTGCCAGCGGCGGAGAAGAGTCTCGGCTTCTTCCCGGATGGATGATTCATCTGCATGAATGGCGGAAGCCCGCAGAATCAGGCCGAATGTGCCGCCGGAAATCACCTGTCCGATATTTCGGAGCCGCTCCCTCTCTTCAGGATCAGTAATCCGGTTGCTGACTCCGACATACCGGTTCATGGGCATCAGAATGACTTTTTCTCCAGGAATGGAGATATCCCGGCTCAGGTAAGCGCCTTTGGTTCCGTTTTCTTCCCGCCGGATCTGAACAACGGTCAGATCGCCTGAATGCAGCGCGGATCCCAGAAAACTGCTGCTGTTTTCAGTAAGGGGCAGAAAGCCGCTTTTGCTCCTGCCGATGTCTGCGAATGCACATTCCATTCCGGCCATGATCCGCCCGATCCGGGCGATGAGGATATCACCGGATTGCGCATCCGAATCCGACGGGAGGTATTCCACCAGCCGGTTGTCTTCAGCAACCGCACATGCATCCGGAAGAATGTAGATGGTTCTGTTCATCATTCAGTTACAGCAGCTCCAGGGGAGCCAGGTTTCCTTCCGTATTTTCTCCGAATAATCCGGTGCGTGTGGTCAGGAAGCGGACCGGCTCTTTCAGTCCGGCGGCTCCGGCAAGGGCTTCCATCAGCATACCGGGCTTGCAGGCTTCCTTTTCGGTAAGGGCCAGCATGGCACGGATATGCTGGCCTTCTCCGCTCAGGGAATAAATCAGCGGTTTGATATCGCATTCCTTCAGTGCGGTTTTTGTTTTGCGCATAGCCGGAATGGAAGGCTGGTCCATCATGAGCGGAATGGCACTGTTCAGCAGTGCGGCCTCCTGGGAGTCGTAGACCATCAGATCGTAGGAAGCGGCCCGAAGGGATCCCATCAGGGCAGGATGCCGGTCATCCACCGCCCGTGCTTCCTTCAGGTGCAGCTCCGGCGGCATGGCGCGGTTCATTTTCGCAAGGAACACCTCCGCATCCGTCGGCTCGGCCATGGTTACGTCCATGATCTCCCGCTGTCCGCAGGCACCGGTACTCAGCGCGGATGCGAACGTGATCAGGATATGCGGGTTGAACCCGTTTGAATAGGCTACCGGAAGACCGCTGCGGCGCAAACCGCGCTGCATACTGCGCTGGATGTCCAGGTGGCCGATATGGCGGATTCTTTCGCTTTTCTCAAACACTGCGAGGATTCGCATATCCGCACACCCCCTTCCATCGCTGCAGGCCGCATCCGTTGCAGCCCTTCCGGCAGTCTTTTGTTGTCACTGCCTGTTCGCTCTTTTCCTTTTCATGCCAGAGGAACTGTTTGGTGATTCCGCTGTCAATGTGATCCCATGGCAGGATTTCATCCCGGCCGCGCTCGCGGTTGGCATAGAAGGCCGGGTCCAGGCCGCAGGCTTTGAAAGCTTCCATCCAGGTATCAAACCGGAATGTTTCGGTCCAGCCGTCCAGAATACAGCCGAGCCGGTAAGCAGTCAGGAGCACACGGCCGATCCGACGGTCCCCGCGGGAAACGCAGGCTTCCAGGAAACTGACATACGGTTCGTGCCAGTTAAAGTTTACTCCCTTGATATTCAGCACTTTCTTCAGATGATCCTGCTTCCGGATGATCTCGGGAATTGTGTCCTGGGCAGCCCACTGGAATGGAGTAAAAGGTTTGGGTACAAAAGTGCTGGCGCTGACGGTCACCCGCAGTCCCTTGGCCCGGCGCTCCCGGGGAACGCGGAAGTATTCTTCAACCACCTTCCGGGCAAGGTCTGCAATCCCGTCCAGGTCTTCATCGGTTTCTGTCGGAAGTCCGTCCATGAAGTACAGTTTGACACTGCTCCATCCGCCTTCAAATGCATCCCGGACTTTCTCCAGGAGGTCGGATTCGGTAACACCCTTATTGATCACATCGCGCATCCTTTGTGTACCGGCTTCCGGTGCAAAAGTCAGGCTGGTTTTTTTAACCTGCTGGGTTTCCTCAAGGCTTTCCTTCAGCACACTGTCGATCCGGAGGCTGGGCAGTGAGATGGAAACCCGTTTATCCTTCATTCTCCGCATCAGTTCGCGGATCAGTTCGGGCAGGCACGTGTAGTCGCCGCTGGAGAGGCTGCTCAGGCTGATTTCCTCATATCCGGTGGAGGCGACAAGCTTTTCGCTCAGGTCGATGAGTTTTTCCAGGCTCCGTTCCCGGACCGGACGGTAGAGCATTCCGGCCTGGCAGAAACGGCATCCGCGGGTACAGCCCCGCATGATTTCCAGCATAATCCGGTCAAAAACCACTTCCGTGTAAGGAACGGGGATTTCTTCCGGATAATACGTCTGGTTCAGGTCGGTTACCACGCGTTTCCGGATGGTTTCCGGTACACCCGGGGTATTGGGATGAATGCCGGTAATAATACCGGAGGCATCATATTCCACATCATAGAAGGAAGGAACGTAGACCCCCTCCAGATTGGCTAGTTTTCGCAGGCATTCCTTCCGGGAAAGCCCTTTCTGTTTTCGCTCCAGGATGACCCGGTTCAGCTCGGTCATTACGTCCTCGCCATCCCCGATCATAAAGGCATCGATGAAATCCGCCAGCGGTTCCGGATTAAAGGCACACGGACCGCCGGCGACGACGATGGGATCCGATTCCCCCCTGTCCTTCCCCTCCAGCGGTATTCCGCCCATATCCAGCATTGCGAGGATGTTGGTATAACTCATTTCATACTGAAGCGTAAAACCGATGACATCAAATTCATGCATCGGATGCCGGCTTTCCGTGGACAGGAGCGGCAGGTTTTCCTCCTTCATCAGGGCAATCATGTCTGTCCATGGCATAAAAAACCGTTCACACAGGCTCCATTCTTCCCGGTTAATCAGGCCGTACAGGATCTTAAGCCCCAGATGGCTCATTCCCACTTCGTATGTATCCGGAAAACAGAAGCCGAAGTGCAGCGGACAGTCATCCCACTCCTTGACGGCTGTATTCATCTCACCGCCGGTATATCGGGGCGCTTTCTGCACTTTTTCCAGGATTTTTTCAAAGCGTTCGTTTTCGTTCATGTGATCAGACTCCAGGTTTTTTTCTTGCCGGCAGCAGTTTACAGTGCGGGTGTCCAGTATTTCTGCTGGTACAGGTCGGTGAAGCAGAAAGTAACGCGGCAGTTTTCCAGGGTTCCGACAGGGGTGTTGGCGATTTCAACCTCATCCCCGAGGACCAGCGGATTGCCGATCTTATAGCTGTCTCGGTAATTCCCGTTATAATCATAGAAATCGCAGATAAACTGGATCCGGTCTCCCTTGCCGATCCGGATCAGGTTCTTGGCTTCCACACCGGGCTCGGAACCGGGATAGACAATCTGGGCGCCGGCAATATATCCGTAAGGATTTTCGGAATCGAAATACAGCAGCAGGTTGACCCGGGTTCCGTTCAGGATGGCGGGGACATATCCGGAGATCAGATAATCATCTCCGTCTTCAATCGTATCCAGGTAATAGTACGCAACCGGCTGGCGGTTGATGGACATCCAGGTTCCGTCAAATTCGCCGGCCAGGGTGTTTCCGTCAATGGTGAAGTCATTATCGGTTCCCAGGTCGATATATCCGGATCCGTTATCGAAGAATACATTCCGGGTCAGGCTGGCAATCAGGTCCCACTGGCTTTGCGGAAGTTCAATTCCGCCGTTTTTCCAGACCAGCTGTGTCGCATCAAAATGATTGTCAAGAATGTATTCTGCGGCACGCTCCGCGGTCAGGCTGCGTCCGGAGAACAGGTCCAACAGGGAACTTCCTCCTCCGTAGGAGGAAGAGTCTGTGCTGAACAGTCCGCCCAGCAGGTCGGTCAGGCCGGAGGATGAACCGTATGCGGAAGAGGAATAACTGTTTCCAGTGCCCATCAGGCTTTCCATCAGTCCGGGCAGGGCGATGCTCTGGGAACCGGATGAATAGGAAGAGATGCTCGAACCGCCGGCGACCTGCCCGCTGATTTCCAGGCTGGCAAACTCCTGAATGCAGCGGGAGTATTCTTCATCCATCCCGATGGCTGCATAGGTGGAAACGGCCTTGCCGACATCGGAGGAGCGCTTGTAGGGGAAATAAATGCTCAGGCCGTAGGCATTGCTGATTCCGCCGCCGGTCCGGTTGTATTTGACCGCACCCTGCAGGGCTTCCGCCAGCTTTTTGCCTTCCTCGGATCCCATGTTTTTGGCAAAATGCACCAGGTCGATCTGGTCGATCCGGGAAGCCTGGGCGAATTCCCGTGTTTTGATGCGGGCAGTGGATACTGCCTTATATTCCTTATTCTGGATCATCTGGTTTGTGCCGATGCTGAAGTTTTTGAGTTCAGCGGGCACAGTGGCTTCCAGCTCAGCGAGGTCAACAATGCTGAGAGTGGTAGCCTGTCCGCGGCACTGCTTTGCGCAGACCTCAACGAAGTCATCGGCAATGGTTTTCCCGATCTCGATGGTGCTCATTCCGGGATTTTTGCCCAGTTTGTTCAGCCAGTTGGTATAGTACCATCCGACGCCGGGCTCGGTTTCTTCACTGCCGATCATGTAATCGGCGTATTGTGAGAGCATGATGCCGTTTTCAACCGTGCCCATCAGGCAGGCGTCAAAACCGATAAAATCGAACTGGACACCGCCGTTTTTCAGCGCGGTATTGAGGCCGGCCAGGGACATGGACTGGTTGCGTCCGTATTTCTCATCATAGCCGTATCCGGACACAGATCCGCCGCCATGGTCCCACAGGATCAGCATCATCCGGTTGGCCGGATAGTTTTTCGCACCGTACTGGATAAAACCGGTCAGCGTGGCCGGATTGGTCATGGAGGCAGTTCCCATGTTGTTTTCCAGCCTCGTCAGCTGGCCGCCCCGGACCAGGTAAATCTGGTTGTACTGATTGGAAACCACATTATTCCGCCAGCGGGAGCATCCGCCGGTATAGATCAGGAGGTTCACACGGTCGCCGAGATCGGCATTCAGCATTTCCTTGATATCGGCGGTTCCCATCCCGTTCTGGCTTTCCAGGTCGGTGCCGCACATATAGACCATCAGAGTGACCGTATCCTTCTGACCGCCGAGGATCTTTGTAAACTTGGAGCGTGCGCCGCTGGCAACGGTTGTGTCCGGTGCGCCGGAATTGGTATTGCCGCTGCCGGAAACGGATGTGGATGTGAAATAGTCAGCGGAACTGTCGGTGTTTCCGGTGACAGAGGAGAGCAGGTTTCCGCCGCTGAAATCATAGACAGAACTGCCTCCTGAGGACATAAAGGCGCTCAGCAGGTTGGAAAGGCTGCCTGCAGATCCGGTGCTGCTGCTCTGGCCGGTGGCTGTCTGGGTCACTGCGGTATTGTCGGTACCGGTGTAGGACAGGATTTCTTCATTGTCCCCGCCGAGGAAATTTTTGCCGAAGAAGAACAGGACAGCGGCAACCAGCACCAGCATAATCAGCTTTCCGCTGCCGCCTGAACCGGTTCCGCCGCTGCGGGTAGCCGGACGATGGCTGCCCTGAGAGGAAGATGACTGCTGGTACCCGGCTCCGGGAACGACTGACGGCCGTTGATGGGATGAACTGCTGTAAGTTCCGGAAGGCCGCTGCGGGGAAGAACCGGAAGTGCCGGCAGGACGGCGGAAAGGATCCTGGAAACCGGAGGGACGGGGTGCGCTGCCGGACTGCGGTCTTGCGGGCCGGGAAGCGCCCTGCCCGAAGGAACTGCCGAATCCGGAGCCGGAAGGACGTCCGGCCTGGGGCGAGGCAGTCTGATGGGGCTTTCGGTCTTCATAATTGCCCATGTTGTTGACCGGACCGGTTCCCAGTCCTTCACCGTGGATTTCAACCCCTTTGCCGCTTCCGACGACTTTTTTCTCACGGGCTCTCGGTTTTCTCTGGTTATCCATCTTTTTCAACCTCCTGTCTCACTTACCAACTGAAGAAAGGTTTCATTTATGAAATCAGGTCTCCGGAATCTTCCGGAACATCGGGGATATCTGCAGTCCGTGTATCATCCGGAAGAGGCGGAAGATCATCCAGACTGCGGATGCCGAAATGGCTGAGGAACTCATCGGTCGTACCGTACAGGATCGGACGGCCGATGGTATCCTTCCTGCCGGTTTCCCGGATCAGCCCCTTGATCATCAGGCTCTGCAGGCTGTAATCACATTTCACACCCCGGATCTGTTCCACTTCCGCCCGCGTGACCGGCTGGCGGTAAGCGACCACGGCCAGGGTTTCCATGGCCGCCTGGCCGAGGCTCTGCATCTGTACAGGCTGCAGCAGGCGGACAACCGCGTCCGCATACAGGGGACGGGTCGCGAGCTGGACTTTGGTGCCGAAACGCTTCAGCATAAATCCGCGCTGGTTGAAGTCGTATTCATCGGAGAGCTTTTCCAGAGCTTTTTCCAGCTCATCATCACCGATCCGGAGGGCTTTGGAAAGGTCCCGGAATTCCACGGCCTCACCGGCAACAAACAGGATGGATTCAATCATCCCGAAAAGGTTTCCCTCTCCTTCCGTCAAAGGACATCACCTCCTGCGGTATTGATGGTTTCGGTATCCATTTCTGTTTGGATATCCTTTACAGGCTTTCCTTTTCCTGAATACAGGACAATCGGCTCATATACGCTGTCCTGCTTTACGTGCATCTGGCCGAGCTTGAGCAGTTCCAGCACGGCCAGGAACATGGTGACGACTTCTTCCCGCGTGGGGGATTCTGAGAAGATATCCTCAAAACGGATCTTCCTTTTCTTTTTGATTGTATGCATCAGATCCAGCATACATTCACGGACGGTGTGAACATCCCGGCGGATATTCCGGGGAGCGTAATGATTGCTCTCGGGATTGGTGTCCAGAACCGGCTTTCTTTCCCAGATCCGCTGGAAAGCCTGAACCAGGCCGTCCAGGGATAATCCGGTCAGCTCAAATTCCTGGGGAGGAAGCGGGTATTCTTCCGGAAGCTTGGTGAATACCTGCCGGGCAGCTTCTTCAAAATACTTCATGCGGTCAGCGGTCTCGCGGAAACGGCGGTATTCTTCCAGCCTGCGGATCAGCTCCTCTTCCGGATCCTCTTCTTCCTCATGGACAATGGGCCGGGGCAGCATGGACCTGCTTTTGATTTCAAGCAGCGTGGCGGCAATCACCAGGAAATCACTGGCTTCATCCATGTTCAGGTCGGGGGCGTTCCGGATGATTTCCAGATACTGATCGGTGATTTCGCTGATAAAGATATCCCGGATATCAATCTGCGCCTTTCCGACCAGCGTCAGGAGCAGGTCCAGCGGACCGTCGAAATCCTTCAGCCTGAATTCCCGTGCAATCATTTGGTTTCAAACTCCAGCCTTACAGAATTTTCCAGAACAGATTCAGGAAGAAATTAAACACGCTTCCGATAACCTTGCCGAGTGCCGGACTGAGCACGCCGGTGATACAAAGAGCCAGGAATGCGTAACGGATAATCATCATGGTCTGCGGGGTCAGGCTCTGGTCAAGCTTTCCGCCGAACGCAAACTGATTCAGGATGCGGTATCCGTCGAGCGGAGGTACCGGGATCAGGTTAAAGATCGCCAGGCCGATATTGATCTGGGCAAGCATTGAGAAAAACTGAAGCAGGTAATACCAGACAACAGTATAGGTGGTATGCTTGCGAATCAGGATATATGCGGCCAGACCGATCAGGAACAGGATAAAATTGACTGTAATTCCGGCAATGGACACCAGGATGTAATCCCGTCTGTAATGGCGGAAATTCCGTGGATTGACCGGAACCGGCTTGGCCCAGCCGACACGGAGAAAAACCATGCACAGGGTACCGATAGGATCCAGGTGTTTGGCGGGATTGAGGGAAAGCCTTCCCAGCATCCAGGCAGTCGGATCGCCGCACTTCAGGGCGACATAACCATGTGCGCATTCATGCAGGATCAGGCTGAGCAGGATACAGACGCCTAAAAACACATACTCCAGGATCGTTCCCAGGGGATCGGCCTGCAGGCTGGATATAAAGGAATTGATTCCGCTGAACAGCATGAGTGTTTTTAACCTCCTGTATCACAAATGGGTTTATTTTCCGGCGCGCCGGAGGAACTCCAGCTCATCGATCACTTCGATTCCGAGGCTTTGTGCCTTGGACAGCTTGCTTCCTGCGGCTTCTCCGGCAACAACGAATGCCGTTTTTTTGCTGACGGATCCGGAGGCGTTTCCGCCGCATGCGCGGATCAGGTCTTCGGCTTCCTTCCGGCTCAGCGTGGGCAGTGTTCCGGTAACGACAACCGACATTCCGCTGAAAGGTCCTTCCGCCTTGCCGGCAGCTTCCTTGGGATGGACGCCGGCATTGATCAGTTTTTCGATAGTCCGCCGGTTTTCGGGGAAAGTGAAGTATTCAACGATGCTCCCGGCAACAACCTCTCCGATATCCGGGATGGAGGTCAAAGCTTCGGCATCAGCGGCGGCCAGGCTGTCCAGGCTGCCGAAAGCATCGGCCAGATCGCGGGCTGTCTTCCGCCCGACATTGGGAATGCCAAGGGCAAACAGGAAGGCGTCCAGTTCACAGTGCTTGCTTTTTTCCAGGGCTTCGGACAGCTTGGAGGCTTTCTTTTCCTTGAAACCGTCAAGCATCAGGAAGTCCATGGGGGTCAGGCTGTAGAGGTCGGCCGGCTCCCGGATGCCGGCCTGGTCATACAGCTGGGCTGCGGTTTTTTCACTCAGCCCATCAATGTCCATGGCTTCCCGGCTGGCAAAGTGACTGATGCGGGCAACGGCCTGTGGCTTGCAGCTGGTTCGGTTCATACAGAAAATATGGGCGCCTCTTTCCGTCAGGGGACCGCCGCAGGCCGGACAGGCGGAGGGCTTTTCAATGGGGGTTTCCCCTGGCACGGCTTCTCCGGCCCGGCCCATGATTTCAGGGATTACATCGTTGCTGCGCCGGATCCAGACATTACATCCGATAGCGATATCCTTGCGCAGGATATCTCCCATATTGTTCAGCGTGGCTTTCTGGACGGTGACGCCGTAAAAATCCACCGGCTTTACATGTGCAAGCGGCGTCAGCTTTCCGGTCCGCCCAAGCTCCCATGTAACATTTTCCAGGGTAGTAACACATTCCTCGGCTTCAAACTTGTATGCGACAGCCCAGCGGGGGAATTTTTCAGTATAGCCCATCTGCTCGCGGAGCTGGCTGTCCCCGACCTTGATCACAACGCCGTCGATCAGCCAGTCCAGGCTCTTTCGCTGTGATTCAATTTCCCGGATGCACTTTTCAAGCTCTTCCCGCCCGGTTCCCTTTCCGAGGAAAGGGCTGACCTGGAATCCGTTTTCCCGCAGGAACCGGAGCATTCCGGGCTGGGAATCGTATGGCGGATTGTCGATTGTCCCGATCTGGTAGAAAAACGCATCCAGGTGCCTCTCCGCCGTAACGGCGGGATCCAGATTACGGAGCGCACCGGCAGCAGCATTACGCGCGTTTTTCAGGCGGTCATCGGGATGAGCTGCGTTATACTTTTCCAGGGTGCTCAGCCGCATGATGCACTCACCCTGCACTTCAATCCTTCCGGTATACGGAATGGTTTTCGGCAGGCTGTGAATTGTCCTGGCCTGCGGAAGGATTGCTTCCCCGATGATTCCGTTCCCGCGTGTTGCGGCCTGAACCAGTTTTCCGCCTTCGTAGGTCAGATTGATGGTCAGACCGTCGAATTTGTATTCCACGTAGTACTGGAGATTGGTTTTTCCGGCCAGTTTTTCCGTGCGGAGGATCCATGCGTCGAGGGCTTCGAGACTCTGGACCTTATCCAGGGACCACAGACGGGTAATATGACGGTGCTCTTCAAAACCTCGGAGCGTTTCTCCGCCGCCCACATGACGGCTGGGTGAATCCTCCAGTACAATACCGGTTTCGTTCTCCAGCGCGCGAAGCTCATCATACATCTGATCCCACTGCATGTCAGATATATAGGGATTATCCAGCACATAGTAAGCATGTGAAGCGTCATTCAGCTGTCGGATCAGCTCAAGCATCCGGGCTGATTTCTGTTCATTCATGACTCTTCCTCCACTTTGACAATCGGGGCGACGGCCAGGGAAAGCTCCCGGGTGCCGTTATTGCCGAAATCAATCAGAATCCGTGCATCCGAACCGCTTCCGCTGATCCGGATGACCTTTCCGCTTCCGAATTTGGGATGCATGACAGAATCCCCTTCCCGGAACAGCTTCCGGAGGGAGGAATCAAATTCCCTGGCAGGACTCGGCATAAATCCGCGGCTGACGCCCGGAATGCTGTCCAGGGAGACGCCTTTCAGTGTCAGACGGGGTTTGCTGCCGATGCCGGCCGGGGCGGAAGGATGCTCATGCCGGGTTTCCGTTGGACGGCTCCATCCGGAAAATTCCGGCTTCTTCCGGGAAACGGCTGGATCCTGCCGGGAATAGTTCATAAAACCTCTTGCGCCGCTGAATCCGTCAAAGGATTCCCGTTTCAGAAGACGTTCCGGAATCTCATCCAGAAACCGGCTTGGAGCATTGTGGCTGAACTGGTTGTACAGCATGCGGGATTCCGCGTGGCACAGGAACAGGCGGTTCCTGGCACGGGTAATACCGACGTACATGAGCCGGCGCTCTTCTTCCAGCCGGTTCTCCACATTGACACTCCGGTAGCTGGGAAAAACATTTTCCTCCATCCCGGGGATAAAAACATGATCAAATTCAAGCCCCTTGGCTGAATGAAGGGTCATCATGGTGACAAACCCCTCCTGATCGGTTTCCCGGTCCAGGTCCGTCATAAGGGATACATTTTCCAGGTATGCCTCCAGGGTTGCATTTTCTGCGGAAACCGCAAATTCATGCAGTGTGCCGCGGAATTCACCGATATTTTCCAGCCGTGCGACGGCATCTTCAGTGTTTTCGTTGATATATTGCTTTTCCAGTCCGGTCTGACTGATTACATAGTCCACGAATTCCTCCAGCGGCATGGAGTCCTTCATTGCGCAGAGCATAGTCATCAGCGTGGCAAAGTCGGACACGGCATTCCGTGCCCTGGAGCCCAGAGAATCCGGAAGGTCGTTCAGGGCGCTGAACAGGGGAATCCCGGAGGCGGAGGCATAATCGGTCAGTGCCTGGACGGTGGTATCCCCGATGGAACGTTTCGGAACATTGATAATCCGCCCGAGGGAAATATCATCCGAAGGATTTACAATGACGCGAAGATATGCCAGGATATCGCGGATTTCCTTTCGCTCGTAGAACTTCTGTCCGCCGAAGACCTTATAAGGGATTCCGGAACGGATCATCATCTCTTCAATAACACGGCTCTGGGAATTCGCGCGGTACAGGACTGCGTCATGGCCGTACCCCATTCCGGTCTTTTTCAGCTCAAGGATGCGGGCAGCAATCCAGGCGGCTTCATCATGCTCGTCGGAAGCGCGGTAAACAGTAATCCGGTTTCCGCTGTCCTTCTCCGTCCAGAGTTTTTTGTCCTTGCGGTCTGTGTTGTGGGCAATGACCTGGTTGGCGGCATCGAGAATGGTGGCTGTAGACCGGTAATTCTGTTCCAGCTTGATAATCACTGCATCCGGATAATCCTTTTCAAAATCGAGGATATTCCGGATATCGGCGCCGCGCCATCCATAAATACTCTGGTCATCATCACCGACAACACAGAGGTTCCGGCTTTCGGCTGTCAGGATGCGGACCAGTTCGTACTGGACGTGGTTGGTGTCCTGGTATTCATCCACCATGACATACCGGAACCTTTTCCGGTATGTATCAAGAACAGGCGGATGACTGGCAAGAAGCTCCAGGGTCTTCATCAGCAGATCGTCAAAATCCAGCGCGTTCAGGCCTTTCATCCTGGATTCATATGTAATCATGATATCGTGGATTCGGTTGCTCCTGAAATCACGGCCGGACTGGGCAAACCACTCATCAGGAGTCAGGAGCCGGTTTTTTGCGTCGCTGATTTTGTAGGCGGTCTCACGCAGCGGGATGAAACTGTCATCCACGTTCAGCTGTTTATAGATCTCTTTCAGCACACGAAGCTGGTCATCTTCGTCGTAGATCACAAAAGAGCGGGAATATCCGAGTTTTTCGATATCCCGCCGGAGAATACGCGCGCAGATGGAATGAAACGTGCCGATCCATGCCTCATCTGCTCCCTGGCTTCCGATCAGCGCTTCAACCCGGTTTTTCATCTCCCGGGCGGCTTTGTTGGTGAATGTCAGTGCGAGAATGGACCATGCGGGGATTCCGTGATCAATCAGGTTGGCCAGGCGGTAGGTCAGCGCACGGGTCTTTCCGCTTCCGGCACCGGCCAGGATCAGCAGCGGACCTTCAAGCGTTTCGGCGGCTTTCCGTTGTTCACTGTTCAGTACAGAGATATCCATTACTTGCTTTTCTCCATCTCGTCGAGAACACGGTTATATCCGTCGGCCCCGTAATTCAATGCCCGGTTGACACGGGAAATCGTAGCGCTGGATGCCCCGGTTTCCTCGGCAATCCGCTGGTATGTTTCCTTTTTGCGGAGCAGATCCGCCACCTCCAGCCGCTGGCTGATGCTCCGGATTTCGGGAATTGTGCAGAGATCCTCGAAAAAACGGTATGCGTCTTCCACATCATGAAGCTGGATAACTGCGTTCATCAGCATATCGGTCTGCCTGTTTTTTACTTTCGGTTCGAACATTTGATCCGGTCACATCCTGTCTGTTTCACACTTTAACGAACGAAAATATTCTACCACATTTTTCTGCTCAAAACAATGATCATCCTTGACAATCAAATGGGTTTCTTCTAATATTGGATACATTAACCGGCAAGGGGGAATGTACCTGTGGCTATGATGGATGAACTGTTTGGAATCAATGTATTCAATGATTCTGTCATGCGCCAGCGGCTGCCGCAGGAAACTTACCGGGCACTGCATAAAACCATCGATGAAGGGCGGCGGCTGGATCCGCAGGTGGCCAGTGTGGTTGCCAACGCAATGAAGGACTGGGCCCTGGAGCATGGTGCCACCCATTATACGCATTGGTTCCAGCCGTTGAATTCCGTCACGGCTGAGAAACATGATGCGTTTATTTCACCTGTTTCCGGGGGAAAGGTTGTTCAGGAATTCTCCGGAAAGGAACTGGTTCGCGGTGAAGCGGATGCTTCTTCCCTGCCCAGCGGTGGACTACGCTCTACTTTTGAGGCGCGCGGATATACAACCTGGGATCCCACGTCCTATGCGTTCATCAAGGATCGTGTTCTCTGCATTCCGACTGCATACTGCTCCTACAGCGGGGAGGCGCTTGACAAAAAGACACCGCTCCTGCGTTCCATGGAGGCGCTCAACCGCCAGGCAGTGCGGATCCTGCATCTGTTCGGCCGGATGGATGCAACCCGTGTTACCCCGACCGTCGGGCCGGAACAGGAATACTTTCTGGTCGACAAAAATCTGTTTGATCAGCGGAGTGACCTGATTTTCGCGGGCCGTACGCTGTTCGGTGCCAAAGCACCCAAAGGGCAGGAACTGGGGGATCATTTCTTCGGCACGATTCAGACGCGTGTTCAGGCCTTCATGGCGGAATTGAATGAAGAACTTTGGAAACTGGGCGTACTGGCCAAAACGGAGCACAATGAGACTGCTCCGGCCCAGCATGAAATGGCTCCGATCTATTCGATCGCGAATGTTGCATGTGATCATAACCAGCTGACCATGGAAATGATGAAGAAAGTGGCCCGCCGCCATGACCTGGTCTGCCTGCTGGATGAGAAACCGTTTGCCGGCGTGAACGGAAGCGGAAAGCACAACAACTGGTCCATGTTTACCAATACCGGTTATAATCTGCTGAATCCCGGGGACAGTCCCCATGAAAGTGCGCAGTTCCTTCTGTTCCTGACATCGGTCATCAAAGCGGTGGATGATTATCAGGATCTGCTGAGAGCATCCGTTGCTTCCGCCGGAAATGATGAACGACTGGGCGGTTTTGAAGCACCTCCTTCTGTCATTTCCATATTCCTCGGCGATGAGCTTACCGAGATTCTGGAGGCGCTGGAAGCTGGTTCGGATTACAGCGGCCGGGAAAAATCCGAAATGACGATCGGCGTGCACATGCTGCCGAAATTCCCGAAGGATACAACGGACCGGAACCGCACATCCCCATTCGCTTTTACCGGAAACAAGTTCGAATTCCGTTCGCTGGGCTCTTCAGCTTCCATTTCCGATGCGAACGTGGTGCTGAATACGATTGTCGCGGAAAGCCTGCGTCAGTTTGCGGACGAACTGGAAGCGGCGGATGATTTCCGTAATGCCCTTCATGATCTGATTGTCAGGAATATCAAAGAGCACAAGCGGATTATTTTCAACGGAAACAACTATTCCGATGAATGGCGGAAGGAAGCTGAAAAGCGCGGGCTGACCTTCCTGGATTCCACGGTGGATGCCCTGCCCTGTTATACGGCGGAAAAAAATATCTCCGTATTTGAAATTCATAAGGTCCTGTCAGAGGCTGAACTGCGCTCCCGCCGGGATATCGGACTGGATGCGTATGCGAAGATCATCAATATTGAAGCGGAAACGATGCTGATGATGGTCCGTCGTCAGATCCTGCCTTCCGTCATTCGTTTTGCAGGTGATGTCGCGGGATCCGTGCAGAAGATCGGTGCTGCCGGGTGTGCCCTTCAGAGCGGCGTGGATCAGCTTTCTGCCCTGTGCGGGGAAACGGACAGCCTGGATCATGCGGCGGTGTGCCTCGCCGATGCGCTGAACGGAAAACCCGGCACGGAGGATCCGGCAGTGTTTGCACGGTATATGCATGACCGCGTGCTGCCGGCCATGAAGGAAGTCCGGATTCATGCGGATGCTCTTGAACAGATGACGGACAAAACGTACTGGCCTTTCCCGACATATGATGAACTGCTGTTCAGCGTAAGGTGATGCAGGTTTCGGCCTGTCAGACCGGAACATGAAACAAGGATGCGGACGAAAACGTCCGCATCCTTGCTTTATTCTGTTATGAAGAGCAAGGGCAGTTATCCCTTGTATCCGATTTCATCCGCCAGGGATTTTTCGATAATAACCGTAGCATCCCGGTGCATCCGCATAAAGGTGCAGGGGCAGTGCGGATCGATTTTGTTTTCCATCAGCAGCTTGGTGGCAGCTTCCTGCTTGTTGCCGGAGATGATCATCAGCAGCCGGGCCGCACGCATGATGTTGCCCATGCCCATGGTAACCGCATGGGTGGGAACCTCTTCCTTGCTGGCAAAGAACCGTTTGTTGGCTTCAATGGTGGAATCATCCAGCGTCTCTTCATGAGCACCGTCATACATTGTATCACCGGGCTCATTGAAGCCGAGATGACCGTCGGGACCAACGCCCAGGACCTGGATCGCGATATCGGTCCGGTCGAGGACCGCATTGAATTCGGCCAGGTTGGCAGCGACATCGCCGGTTCCCTTTGCGACATATGTATTCTTTTTGTCAATGTTGATGTGGTCAAACAGATTGCTGTTCATAAAATAGCGGTAACTCTGGTCATGGGTTCCATCCAGGCCGACATATTCATCCAGGTTGACGCTGTGGACCTTGCTGAAATCCAGGCCTTCCTCACTGCAGCGGCGTGCAAGCTCACGGTACATTCCGACAGGGCTGGAACCGGTGGCCAGGCCGAGCGTGCAGGTGGGGTTATCGCGGACGATCTTTTCAATGATATCTGCGGCTTTCCGCGCGCCGTCTTCATAATCCTTTACGATAATAACATTCATAAACAATACCGCCTTTCAGTTTCTTATTTTTTTGCAACGATGGTACCATTGTCTTTCCAGATGCTCTTCTCCGGGATTGTTCCGCGGACGCATGAGGTCGGATATACGTTGGAATCACGGCCGATGATGGTGCCGGGGTTCAGGACGCTGTTGCAGCCGACTTCCACCCGGTCGCCCAGCATGGCGCCGATTTTCTTCATGCCTGTTTCCATCCGTTCGCTTCCGCACTTGATCACAACAGGAAGCTTGTCACTTTTGACGTTGGAGGTGATGGAACCGGCACCCATGTGGCTCTTGTAACCGAGAATGCTGTCTCCTACATAATTGTAATGCGGAACCTGAACATTGTCGAAGAGGATCACATTCTTCAGTTCGGTACTGTTGCCGACCACACAGTGGTCACCGACAAGGGCGCTGCCCCGGATAAACGCACCGGGCCGGACTTCGGTTTCATGCCCGATAATGGCAGGAGCACCGATATAGTTGTTCGGATAGATTTTGGCGTCCTTCGCAATCCAGACATTCTCGCTGACTTCGTCAAATTCATCTGCCGGAAGGGTCTTGCCCAGCTCGATGATGAATTCCTTGATCTTCCCGAGGGCCTGCCAGGGATATTCGGATTCCTCCAGGATGGATGCGGCGCGTGTGTGAGTCAGGTCATACAGGTCTTTTGTTTTCAGCATTATTTCTTCACCTCAATCAGATGGCCGCTGGCCTTCATGGATTCAATGATTTTGTCAACGTTCTTTTCGCATTCCTCACGGGTGCCGGCTTCCGCCATGACCCGCAGCACGGGTTCCGTTCCGCTCTTCCGGAGGAGAACACGGCCGCTGTCACCAAGCGCTTCGGTGCATTCGTTCACCGCGTCCATAACCGCCTGCTCTGCCAGGGTGTTGTCCTTGTCGTCAACCACGACATTTTTCAGCACCTGGGGATACATCTTGCAGCCTTCGGCAAGCACGGAAAGCGGAAGCTGTGTGTCGATCATGACTCCCATCAGCATGATGGCGGTAATCAGTCCGTCCCCGGTGCGTGCGTGCTTGCGGAAAATGATATGTCCGCTCTGTTCGCCGCCGATCAGATGATCATATGCTTTCATGTTTTCATAAACATACCGGTCGCCGACAGCGGTTTTTTCATAATTGATTCCGGCTGCATCCAGCGCTTTGTAAAGGCCGAAGTTGCTCATAATGGTGGTAACAACGGTGTTGCTGGGCAGCTGGCCGTGGCTCTTCAGGTATTTGGCGCAGATATACATGATCTTGTCGCCGTTGACTTCTTCACCGTTTTCATCCACAGCCAGGCAGCGGTCCGCGTCTCCGTCAAAAGCGAAACCAACATCCAGGTTGTTTTCCCGGACATAGTTTTTCAGGCTTTCAATATGCGTGCTGCCGCAGTCGCGGTTGATATTGACTCCATCGGGTTTGTTGTGGATTACATATGTTTTTGCGCCCAGTGCGTTGAATACGGCCGGCCCGATCATCCAGCTGGAACCGTTGGAACAGTCCAGCGCAACCTTCCGGTCATCAAACGGACGGGTTGCAAGGTTGGTCAGGTAGCCGATATAGCGGTTGCGCCCGGAATAGAAGTCAACCGTGCAGCCGATCTGATCTTCCTTTGCGAACGGAAGCTCTTCGGTTTCCCCATCGATATATTTCTCAACCTGGTCCTGCAGGTCGTCGTCCATTTTTTCACCCTTGCTGTTCATCAGCTTGATGCCGTTGTCATAATAAGGGTTATGGCTGGCGGAAATCATAACACCGCAGTCAAATCCCTCAGTCCGCGTAATATAGCTGACACAGGGGGTGGTCGTCACGTGGAGCAGGTAAACATCTGCACCGGACGAAGTAATGCCGGCGGCAAGGGCGTTTTCATACATGTAGGATGAACGCCGTGTGTCCTTGCCGATTACGATCCTGGCTTTGTCGTCCAGGTGTTTTTTACTGTAATACCATCCCAGAAAACGCCCGGTTTTGAATGCATGGTCAGCCGTCAGGACGACGCCGGCCTTTCCTCTGAAACCATCTGTTCCAAAGTATTTTCCCATAAAGCACCTCCATTGATACTTGGTCATTCGGGGCGTAAACCTCAAAATCAAGATGTATTATAACGTCTTAAAAGTCAGAAGTCAACAGGGAAAATTGATGGGTATTATTCCGGAAAAACAGGCTTCGAAAATTTGAAGGAATCAAAGTCGAACTGGCTTCCCGGCAGGAATACAAAGGAAACATCGCAAAGGCCGCCGGGGGTACGGACAGAGAAAACCTGGCGTGTCGGTATCCCGTCTCCTGTTCCGCGGAAATCAATGGCTTCTGTATGTGTGCTTCCGTCCGGTCCGGTAAACCGGATCGTAATCGTGTTGACATGCAGGGGGGTATAGCCGTTGATTTCAAGACTTGTTTTCACGGCATCTCCGAAATCCATCCCGTCAAAGGAAAGCGTGACATTGTTTCCGATTCCGCGGATGGAATCTTTCGCGGCGGTGTATGCATCACCATAGATGCGGTCAGCTTCCGCAGCTGTATGCGGAATGAATGCCCGGCTCTGCCTTTCAAAGCGGAAACCGCGGAGATGAACCTTTTGGTGCATCCGGAAACAAAGGGAACGGATTCCGGTCAGGCGGCGGTTCAGATGGAATGTTTCTTCCTGATAAACGTTCCATATGGAAGGCTTCTGGTATCGGAGGACCTGGATAAGCTGTCCACCGTTTCCGGGGTCTCCGTCAAAAAGCTCAATATCATATGCGTTATCGTCCAGGGCAAAAACAGGCATAGTCAGGGTATCGGATCCAGCCTTCCCAAAGTCGAGGAAGGAGAATCCGATCATACTCTCCCCTTCCCGGTCAAAAGCCACACCTTTTTCATTTCCGGTTCCGATATTCCCGGAATGAAGATCATACAGGCCTGCGGAAACAAAGGAATAGGGATCAAGCGCGGGAGAACCGATGCCTTCGGCAGAAAATTCAATCTGGCTGATAAAATCCGCATGATCTTCCTGTTCTCCGGTCATGGCCCGCAGATAAAAGTCGCCGTCACCGGATACACGGACACAGACCTCATCATCATTCAGTATGGACAGGGCTGCGTACGGGGATTCAATGCCGGAGGCATTTGTCACCTGCCATATGATTTTCTGCCTTTGGGCATGTGCGGGAAGAGTACGGAAGCGGAAACGGCATTCACGCCGGGACGGATTCAGGTGGATGCTGTCAATCGGTTCGATTTCAATCTTGCGGACTGGGACGGATTCCGGACCGGGAAGATCGGGAATCCGCAGAATCCGGGTGGTCCCGGGCTTTCGCGGAGCGCCGGCGACAGGGATGATCAGCTCACTGCAGGGCAGACCGGGGGATTCCAGCCGGATGACAGCATCATCCTCTGCTCCGGTTGAACCGATAATCAGCAGCAGTTTTCCGTTGAAAAGACGGCGGTTGCAGGATTTGTATCCGTCGGGATCCGAGGAGTCCCCGTTGTCAGTCCCGAGCAGGCATCCGCCTCCGGATACAGTGATATGGACCCGGTCACGGGCATTCAGGACCGGATTTCCGTCACAGTCGGCGGCAGTGATATCCACAAATGTGATATCGTATCCGTCAGAAAGCAGGTGGATGTCTTCTGCGGACATGACGAAGTGATCAGTATCTTTCGGCGTGATCCGGGTATCTGCCATCATTTCCAGACCGGCTGCATTATATCCGACTGCCTTCAGTGTTCCGGGAACGTAGGCGGTTTTCCAGACCGGAAGGCATTTCACGGCGTCAGAATGATCCACTGTTTTTTTTCCGAGGGATTTTCCGTTCAGAAACAGCTCGGCAGAAGCACAGTTTGTCATCACCGGAATATCAATCAGCTGCCCGGGATTCCAGTCCCATGATACACCGATATGCAGAACGGGGGTGCTTCCCCAGATGCTCTGGAACAGGTAATAGGGATCTTTGGGGAAACAGGCGGTATCGGCCTGGCCGAAATAACAGGAACGTGTATGGTAAGGGGTGGGCTCACCGATATAGTCAATACCGCTCCAGATAAACTGTCCCATGCTGTAGGGACAGTGCATGTCGTCGACAATCATGCGCCGGAGATCGGATGCGCCCCAGCTGGTGTTGCTGTTGCCGAGTGCAGAACATTGCAGGTCTGCTTCGCTCATGATCGGTTTTTCAATCGGGAAATGGTAGACTCCCCGGCTGGACAGGACACTGCCGGTCTCACTGCCGTAAATGATCCAGTCCGGATGCTGACGGTGGTGTTCGGCATACAGGTTTTCCCCGTAATTGTATCCGGCGGTTTTTACGATATCGGCACAACGCTGCCCGCCTTCCCAGGGCATATAGTTGCACCCGAATGTAACAGCTGCATGGCGGGCCGGATCGTGAAATTCGACTTGATCCTTCAGCATCCGGGTAACTTCAGCTCCACGGAGATCGGCATATATATCGTATATTTCATTTCCGATGGACCACATGATCACACTGGGATGGCACCGGTCCCGGCGGATCCATGAAGCGACGTCCCGTTCCTCCCAGGCCGGGAAAAAACGGGCATAGTCATACTGAGTTTTCGGGCGTTCCCACATATCAAACGCTTCATCGACGACCAGAATGCCCAGCTCATCACAGAGATCCAGCAATTTCTCGGCAGGCGGATTGTGGCTGGTCCGAAGTGCGTTGACTCCCATATCCTGCATCAGCTTTAGCTGGCGCCGGGCAGCCTTTTCATGGAAGGACGCGCCAAGAGCGCCGAGATCGTGATGCAGGCAGACGCCTTTCAGCTTGACCGGTTCATCGTTGATATACAGACCGGTATCCGGATCCATACGGACAGACCGCAGGCCCAGCTTCCGGACTCCGGTCTGTTTTCCGTATTGCCAGCGTAGTGTGTACAGATATGGGGAAGACACAGACCATGGGCTGGCATTCTGCAGGCAGAATGCTACGGAAACGGAAGAACCTTCCGAACAGCCGCATGCGGTTGCGACCGGATTCATATCACGGTCCAGGAGATCAAATTGAAAAGGAATACCGCTGTTCCCCGCTGTTTCGGCGGTTACGGCAATATTCCATTCGTTTCCGTTCCTGTGTTCATGAATATAAAAGCTGTCCGGTATGATATGGGATTCGGGAAGGAACATCATAGTGACATCGCGAAAAATACCGCTGCCGGAGTACCACCTAGAATTCGGGGAGCGGTGGCGGACATGAACGGCAAGCTCATTATCTCCGGGAAGGAGGTGTCCGCTGAGGTTGACTGTAAACGCTGTATATCCGTAGGCGTGCGTATCGATCAGTTGATCATTCAGGAAAATATCACAGTCCATATATATACCGTCGAAATGGATCAGGCACACAGGAGGCATTCCTGTCTCTGTGCGGAAAGTCCGGTGGTACCAGGCATCGGCGGATTCGTAAAGATCAGCCTGCCAGATCAGCCAGTCATGCGGGAGATCGACCGGAATCCATCCGTTGCTGTTTTTTGCGTCTGATAAAATGCTGCCGTTTGGAAGTTTGAGGAATTCCCAGCCGTCATTGATCAGTCTGGTCATGGCAGTATGCCTCCCGAATGGTTCAGATTTCGTTTTTCAGGCTCCGACTCATCAGGTCGCGGACGATTTCGGCGGGATCGGCCTGATCCTCCACAATTCTGCGGACGCCCTCAATCAGCGGCATTTCCATATGATATTGCCTGCAGAGGGAAACAGCGGCAGGAAGTGCGTTCAGTCCTTCCACGACCATTCCGATCCTGCGGACCGCTTCCTGGACCGGGATTCCCTGCCCCAGCAGGATTCCGCACCGGTTGTTGCGGGAATGATCACTGGTGGCTGTCACAATCAGGTCGCCGATGCCGGCAAGGCCGAAAAAAGTGCGTTCCTGGCATCCCATGGCCAGGCCGAGTCTCCGGATTTCCTCCATGCCGCGGGTAATCATGGCGGCGCGTGTGTTGTCTCCGTAACCCAGCCCTTTGGCGATGCCGACTGCGAGGGCCTCAACGTTCTTCAGTGCGCCGCAGATCTGGACACCCCGAAGGTCCGGGTTGGTATACGGCCGGATGCAGGTACCCTCAAAGAGTCCCTGGACCTGTTTTGCGATATCATCCGGACCGGCTGCAACGATCAGTGTGGGGAGATCCATCGCGACCTCTTCGGCATGTGTCGGACCGCTGACAGCGGTAATCCGGGCATTCGGAAATCCTCCGTTTTCAAGCTCTTCACGAATCACATCCGTCAGAATCATGTTGGTTCCTTTTTCGATTCCTTTGGAAGCATTGATCCAGATGGCGTCACCCGGAATCAGGGGAACAAATGAGCGGATGGTTTCACGGATATAAACGGATGGAACGGCAGCGATGATATAATCCGCATTTTTCATGACCGCGGACATGTCGGAAGAGATGAGAATGGCTTCGGGAATCAGCATCTCCGGAAGATTCGGGGATTTGCGCGTCCGTGAAAGGGATGCTGCTTCTTCATCAAATTTGCTCCATACGGTGATATGGTGCCCGTTCAGGCAGAGGACCCGGGCCAGCGCCAGCCCCCAGGTACCGGAACCGAGAATGGTAATGTTCATTGAATGTTCCCTTTCTGTTCTGCGGTATACTCGAGATGAAGCTCGTTGGTGGATGCATATGAACCCTGCAGGTCCAGCTGGTATTTCAGGTGGATGGATCCGCTGTCCGGACCGATCCGGCAATCCACGTCCCGGGCATAAACGCCCATATTCATCTCGCCGTACGGAGTCTGGTAAACCCCCTCAAAACGCTGCTTTGGAATGAAAACCATCGTGTTGGAAATATCACCGTGCCGGGTCATGGTCACACGGCCGTTTTTCATCAGAAGGGAGACATGGGCATTCATGCTTTCCCCTGTATCTTCATCCTGAAGGGATTCAGTGTATTCGATAACGGCTTCTCCGTCCCCGGAGAAAGACAGGTTTCCGCGGGTCATAAACTGGATCGGATAATCCGGTGCGTGATCATACCTTGCGGTAGCAAGCAGGTTGATCAGAACCGGCCTTGGCTGTTTCGCCATACTGTCCGCCTCCTTTCTGAGATCTGGTCAGTTATAAGTTTACACTGCTTCCTTATCCTTTGCAATATGAAAACAATCTTGTCAATTATACGTGCAGGCAGTATGATAATTAAGTATTCCCGCCATACAGGAGGACTTTCTGATGCGTCTGGAAGCGTTTGCAAAAATCAACTGGTCCCTGGATATCGTCGGGGTCCGGGATGACGGTTATCATCTCATGGATATGATTATGCAGCCGGTTTCGCTTGCGGATGATATTGTGCTGATGCCTTCGGACAATATGGATATCACAACGGACGGATATCCGCGTTCCCGGGCGGACAGGACCAATCTGGCCATGCGTGCTGCGCTGGAGCTGAAGGAAACGGCAGGATATTCCGGCGGAGTGCGTATTCATGTGCATAAACGGATTCCGATGGGTGCGGGTCTTGGCGGAGGAAGTGCGGATGCGGCGGCGGTTTTGTGCGGGCTGAACAGGTTATGGAATCTGGGCCTGACCGGTGAGGAACTGGAAAAAATAGGGCTGAAACTCGGTGCGGATGTGCCGTTTATGATCCGCGGCGGACTGGCGCGTGTCCGGGGAATCGGTGAACGGATTGAGCCGCGTCAGTGTAAAAATAACTACTGGATGCTGGTGTTCCAGCCGTGCCGCGGACTGAGTACCCGTGAGATCTTTGAATCATGGAATCCGGACACTGTCCGCCATCCGGATACGGATGCAGCGCTTTTCGCACTTGAAAACGGGGATCTGAAAAAGCTGTCTGACAATATCGGAAATGTGCTGGAACC
>JAFRTK010000165.1 GCA_017427165.1 Clostridia bacterium | reverse complement strand
TGATTACAATAAAAGCCTGCGGGCCGGAAGGCCTGCAGGCAGTGGAAAAGCATGAACCATGGCTGGTGAGGATACCGGATTCGGGATCCGGGAGGAAACGCGCGTCGCACGGAAGCCAGTCATTTCCCGAACGAACATGCAACGGCACCGGGCTGGTGAATGCCTTGTACGTACCCGGGCCGACAGAATATGTTTTCGTATATTCACCGCGAAGGGCAGGTTGTTCTGTTGCGTGGAACAGGGCGGGTTTCATGCGGGTCTCCTCCTTCTCTGTTTGTCGGTGAGAAAAAAGTGTGGTCACCTATATAACGGGGAAGAAAGGGGGTTCGTTCCCGGAAAAAAGGCCTATTTATTTACCGGTTGTTTTTCTCGTTCACCGTATCAATCGCGGAGTGCCGGAGCTGCGGTGCGCAGTTGGGACACGGCGACAGTTTTCGGTATTTGGAATCCTCCAGCTCGCCATAGGTGAACTCAACGGTTTTCGAAGAACCGCGGATCCGCTCACACTCCCGGCTGGAATGGTAATAGCTCTTGTCACGCTTGGCGTTGTAGTACAGGATCAGGTCATCGTCCGGATAGCCAAGCGTCCGTCCGGCGTCATCCCAGATGATCACCTTCGTATAGTCCTGGCCCTTCCGGCTGCCGTTGCTCAGGTGCTTCCACAGCCATTCATCGTTGATGCCCTCCGGCGTCTTTTTCTGCTGCACCCGGATGCATCCGTGGCTGGCCTTCTCGCCCAGGTAGCGCTCGCAGCGGGTATAGCTCCAGGTTGTATTGCCGCTGCTGTCCGTCCTCGGAACTTTCGGAACCTCATGAATCAGGATACCGTCATTGATCCGGATGGCGTTTTCGCAAAGCATGTTTGCTTCGCCCTCTTCATCCTTCAGCGTCAGCCGTCCGGTCCAGCTGACCATCAGGAACTCACCGGCGGGCGTCTCGTTCCACGGGTTTTTCTTTTTGGGATTGTAGAAACCGGTGGAAACAAGCAGGGTACTCAGCAGCTTCCCTTCCTGGAAAACATACATGCGCTGCTGCTGCTTGTCGATGACGATGCCGTAGGTCTGGTCCACTGGCACTTCCTTCAGCAGTTCCGTTTTGACATAGCCCTGGAACAGCGTCGCCCAGACCTTGACCGGGGATCCCTCCACGCTGGAGGAATACGCCTCGATCAGCGACCATTCCTCCCCGCGGTCCAGCACATGCACGCCCTGGCTTTCATAGGTCACACAGCCCACATAATCCTCGCAGTCCTCTTCCGGACGGGCCTGGACTTTATGCTGCTGGCGCTGGTTTCCCTCAAGCACCGTCACCGGCTGGGTCAGCACTTCCCAGATTTCAGCCTCGTCCATCCAGCCCATCTTCATGTTCCAGAAGCACAGCGGATGATCACATTTGACCGGGCTGTTCTCATTGGCCCGGTGGAACTCAATATCCTCCGCCCAGCCGAAAATGCTTTTCTCATCCTCCAGGATCACTTCGTTCACATAATCCACGCCGAGGAGCTCCGCGATATCAATGTCCGTTTCCTCCGCGAAAACCGGCAGGCAGCAAAACAGGACAACCCCGGCCGATAAGGCCGCGATTGTCCTGCGGATAAACATGTTATTTCTCACAGTCAGTTCTCCGTTCCCCTGATTACTTCATCGCCTGCGTCGCTGCCCAGCCCTTGTCGATCATTTCCTGGTGGCTGGTTGCGTACGGTCCGATGTTGGTCACCTGCTCCTGCGTCCGGGGGAAGTGGATGCAGCAGTGGCCTTCAAAGTTGTTGTCCCGGATATGCTGGACTTCATGCGGCATGGAATGGGTGGACGCCATGTAAACAGAACCGTCCGCAAAGATCACCCATACCGGCCGCGGGTTCCAGGTATTCTTCCCGAATGCCCGCAGCATTTTGGCCGTGTCGTTCGCTGTCAGCGGCTCATTGTCCGCGTGTGCGCCGAGCGAGAACATATGGACCTGCCAGGAAATCCCGGTCTGGTAGTCATAAACAGTGGCATACGGATAGCTGCGGCAGACCGCCTTCACCGTCGTATACCAGTTGGCGTAAATCACCTTGGAAGGATCCGGCCTGCCGGTAATCGTACCGGTCTGTCCGGCCGGCCTGGGGGTTGCGGTGGCGGCCGCGGGGGTCGCCGTCGGGGCGGCGGCCGTTCCGGCCAGCTTCGCCTGCGTCAGGCTGCCCGCGATTCCGTCTGCGGTCAGTTTGTTCTTCTTCTGGAATGCGGCAACCGCGTCCCGGGTCTGGCTTCCGAAAATACCGTCCGCGTTTCCGTTCAGGTATCCCAGGGCAATCAGCTTCCGCTGGAGCTCTTTCACCGCGTCCCCGGAATCACCCTTCCGCAGCGTTGTGCTGACGACCGTTCCGGATTTCGGTGTGGCAGTCGGCACCGGGGTTGTTGTCGGCTGTGCTCCCGCGCCGTACAGCTTTTTCTGGGTCAGTTCTCCGGCCGCTCCGTCCGCGGTCAGGCCGTTCGCCCGCTGGAAGGCCTTCACCGCGGCAACCGTCTGCTTTCCGTAGTTTCCGTCCGCCTTCCCGGTCAGGTAACCCAGCTGGATCAGCGCTTCCTGCAGCTGGGCCACATCCTGCCCGGCACTGCCCTTGCGGAGGGTTTTCCAGACAATCGGCGCTTCGGTCACCGGAACAGGCGTAACCACTTCATAAACCGGGGTCGCAGTCGGTACCGGAGTCGCGGTGGGTGCCGGGGTCGCTTCCGCTTCCGCCAGCGTCTTTGCTGCACTGCTGAACAGGACGTTATAGGTGTTCTTTCCCGCGACGCCGTCCGCCTGCAGGCCGTTCAGCAACTGGAACTTTTTCAGGGCTGCCACGCTGTTCTTACCGAAAATACCGTCCGTCTTCCCGGTATAGTAGCCCAGGTCCTTCAGGCGCATCTGCACCGTCTTCGCGTCCTTGTTGGATGTCCCGGAGCGCACCGTTCCCTTGGGAACCGTGTAAACGGGTTCCGGCGTGGGGGTCGGCGTCGGCTTCGGCGTGGGGGTGGGCGCCGGGGTGGGCGTGCTGTCCACGCTCAGCGCAGAAGTGGCATAGATGGCTTTCTGGGTGGCGTCATCGGCAATGCCGGTCACCTTGATTCCGTTCTTCTTCTGGAAAGCCTGGACGGCAGATTTCGTCGCCGCATCAAATGTGCTGATAATGGATCCATTGTAGAATCCGAGCTCCTTCAGGCGGGCCTGGAGCAGCTCCACTGCCTGGCCCATATTGCCCTGCTTCATGGTCACACCGGCCGCCGGGCTCAGGGTCTTGATTTTTGTTGCGGTGCCCGATGCGTTTTTGGGGCTGCCGGAATACAGGAACGCCTGGATATTGGCATCCATCAGGCCGGTATCCGGATAGTTGTTGATCCGCTGGAACGTGATCACCGCGTTTTCGGTCGCGGTGCCGAATATTCCGTCTGCTGTTCCCCGCAGGAATCCCAGTTCAATCAGCGCGTCCTGGAGGGCCCGTACCTCCGTTCCGGAGCTTCCGAGCCGCAGGATCACATAACCGCCCGCATTCTCCTCCGGAGTCAGGGTGGGAATCGGCGACGGAGTCGCCGTCGCCTTCGCCTTGGTCTTTGATACCTTTTTCAGGACGATAAACTCGCTCTTCACATAGCCGGTATACTTGCCGTAATCAACTTCCGCCCAGTCACCCTTTGTGCCCCGGACAGATATTTCCGCACCGGCGGGAAGCTTCTTCAGGAGGGCGGAACGTGTGGACCGGCTGGCCCGCAGGTTGACCGTATCCCGGGTCACCGTGGTATACGGATAGCTTTCGACGACTTCCATCTCTTCCGCTGCCGCCGTGCTGACCGGAATCTCCACTGCCAGGATGCAGATCACCAGCGCAGCAGTCACTGCAAGCGCCACACTCATCCATTTTTTCAGCTGAGACATTCTGTCTTCCCCCCGCGTTGCAAAATGGGTATAGAAAACCCGTTGACATAAATATACGCAATAATTGTACCTTCTGTATTGCGGAATGTCAACGGGATTTATTAACCGTTTTGTAATATTCTGTCATCTGACAGAAATATTTCAGTTTTTTCCGGCCTTCAGGTTCTCCAGTGCCCGGACCGCGGCGGCCTGTTCCGCCTGTTTCTTGGTTTTACCGGTTCCGGTGCCGATGACCTGCCCTCCGCGGTATACCGCTGCCTCAAAGACCGGCGCGTGCGGCGGACCGCTGGTTCCGGTAATCCGGTAGGTCGGGGTTTCGCCGCCGTTTTTCTGCAGTTCTTCCTGCAGCTGGCCCTTACTGTCCTGCATGGGCCGGACCACTTCTTCCTCACCCGGCCAGCAGCGTTCCATGACCCCGCGGGCAGCTTCCATACCGCCGTCAAGATATACGGCTGCCAGAACGGCTTCCATCGCGTCGCACAGGACGCTCGGTTTTGTCCGGCCGCCCGTCAGTTCCTCGCCCCGGTCCATGATCAGCGCTTCGCCGATGCCCAGCTTTTCCGCGATCTGGCTCAGGGACGCCTCGCAGACCAGCAGGGCCCGCAGGTGGGTCAGCGAGCCCTCCCGGTCTTCCGGATGCCGGCGGTACAGACGGTCGCTCATCAGGTACTGCAGCACCGCGTCCCCGAGGAATTCCAGGCGCTGGTTGTCCTGTTTTCCCATGGACGGGTGCGTCAAAGCGCGGCGAAGCAACGCTTCGTCGCGGAATGTGTACCCGAGGGCTTTCATGACCTTTTCCATTATCCCTTGACTTTCGCGATATATTCCACCACGTCGCCGACGGTCTTCAGCTTCATGATCTGGTCGTCCTCCACCGTGATGCCGAAGGTGTCTTCCAGGTCCATGATCATCACCATGATGTTCGCGCTGTCGGCCTTCAGGTCTTCCATCAGGCGGGATTCGGGCTTGATTTCAGCGGGATCCACCTTCAGCTGTTCAGCGATCATATTCTTGACTTTTTCAAAATCCATGGCTGCTCCTCCTCAACTTCCGTTTCATAATATCGGTAACCGGCAGGACCGCCGGGATTACCCCTGTGCCTGTTTGGCAACGCCTTCCTCGATGATCCGGACCACCTGCCCGTCGATCATCTTGATGCACTGCCCGATCGCGCTGCAGAACGCGTAATCGTTGCTGGATCCGTGGGCCTTGACCACCGCGCCCTGGACGCCCAGCAGCGGCGCCCCACCGATCTCGTCCGAGTCCATCGCCTTTTTCACGCGCTTAAATGCCGGCTTCGCGATCAGTCCGGCAATCTTGCCGCGGGTATCGGCCATCAGCTCCTGCTTGATCATTCCCATCAGTGCCTTGGCCAGGCCTTCGGTGTACTTCAGGATCAGGTTGCCGCCGAAACCGTCTGTCACGACAACATCCGCCTGGTCCAGCGGAATATCCCGCGCTTCCACATTGCCGACAAAATTGTACGGTGCCTTTTCCATCAGCGGATAGGTTTCCTTGACCAGGGCATTCCCCTTCTCCGCTTCCGCGCCGATATTCACAAGGCCGATGCGGGGATTTTTCATTCCCAGCACACCCTTCATATAGGCATCGCCCATGATGCCGAACTGCACCAGGTACTCCGGTTTGCAGTCCACATTCGCACCGCAGTCGATCAGCAGAAAATGTCCTTTTCCGTTCGGGACCAGCGGAGCCAGTGCCGGGCGCTCAATGCCGGGAATCCGCCCGAGGCGGAACATTCCGCCCGCCAGGGTCGCGCCGGTGGAGCCTGCGGAAACAAAGCCGTCTGCTTCACCGCTGCGCACCTTCAGCATCCCCTGGACTGTCGCGCTGTTCACCTTTTTGCGCACGCCCATCACCGGGCTTTCATGGTTTGTGATAACCTCCGGGGCGTCCTCGATCGTCAGCCGGTCCTTCACATCGTCATAATTACCCAGGAAAGGGGTAATTTCATCCGGCCTGCCGGCCAGGATAATCTCCAGTCCGGGATACTTCCTCAGCGCCGCCAGCGATCCTTTCACCGGCGCTTCCGGGGCCAGGTCGCCGCCCATGGCATCCACATAGATCTTCATGTTCGTCCCACTCCAGTCATCTGTAAAACTATCGCAGCCGCGTTCCGCTTTTTCCGTCCGGTTACTGCGGAAGCGACAGTGAGTACATTGTTTCCCCGGAAGCCAGCAGCATTTTACCGTCCGAAGTAATGCCGTAGAAGGCCGTGATTTCCGCGCCGTCCGGTGCGGGAATCTGGTAGCCGAAAAAGCGTTGGCTGTTCATGTCTGCCCGGAAGATGGTATCTCCGGATGCCGCATAAATGTTCCCGTGGTAGATCGCGGCGCCGACACAGCTGGCCGGCAGGGTATACCGCTTGTCGGTATCCCCTTCCAGCGTACGCAGCTCGGAGATGATCTGGGAGCTGCTTGTCTGTCCGGTCGGGGCCATCAGGATCCGGGCCCGTCCGCGTTCCGGGACCTCCGCATCAATGACCTTCCAGCCGTATACCAGCATGGTGGCGTTTGTATCCTGCACGCCCTTGTAGTCATATGTGTATGCCTGCTGGGTGGTAAACACGCGGAGCTTGGCGTTTTCATACACCACCTTGTAGGTCAGGTCCTGGCCCAGTGAAACCCGCTGGTAATTCATTTTCCCGACCTGGAACGTATTCATGATCGTGTTTGCCGCGGTGCCGTATACATCCAGCGAAAGCGTCCACAGGTACTGCCCCTGGTCGCCGTAGAACCCGGTGTCCAGCAGCATCAGTCCCTTGAAGTTCTCCTCCAGGTCCACCGGTGCGCCTTTCAGGTCCTTGATGCTCAGGATCGGTGATGTTTCATCCCCGATCACAACCGCAATATACCGTTCGCCCACCCGGGCAAACTGTACGTTGCCTTCCAGTGTTTCGTTATATGTGGCGTTTCCGTTCTGGTCCACCACAAAAAGCTGGGCGCCGGACCAGATGGCCAGGTGGGACGGGCCGACGCTGAAGGAAATCTCGCTGCCCGCCGGAAAACTCCACCGGATCGTACCCGAGGATGACAGGTGGTGGATATACATCCCGTCATAATAAAGCAGGCCGTCCCGGAACGGCGTCACGTTCTGGTTGGAATAGCACGGCAGCCGGTTCATGGTGATTTCCTTGCCCCGGCCGTATCCCCGCAGGAAATGGATTCCCAGCAGAACCGCCACCACAATCGTCACAAGGATAATCCAGCTCCGGATCTGGCGCCGCCGCTGGTTTTCCTCCGACACAGCACGTTCTTCCGCCGCGTTCCGGCTTCGGGTTCTGAAAATCTGGTCATTGATTTTCTGGTTGTCCCTTGCCATTTTCAGGCTCCTCTTGCATCATTCTCCCAGGGCTTCGATCCGGTCCATCACGGGGTTCATCCAGTCTTCATTGAACAGTTCAATCACACCGGTATCGCAGGCCCGCGCGAGGGTCGGATCCAGCGGAATCTGCGCCAGGACGGGCAGCCCGTAGGCAAGTGCCACATCCGCGGTGCGGCTTTCCCCGAACGGGTAAATCTTCCTTCCGCAGTCCGGGCAGGCAATCCAGCTCATATTTTCAACAATTCCGAGTACCGGAATGTTCATCATCTTCGCCATGTTCATGGCCTTCTCAACGATCATTCCAACCAGTTCCTGTGGGCTCGTCACAATGATGATCCCGTCCACCGGCAGGCTCTGGAAAACCGTCAGCGGCACATCACCGGTTCCCGGAGGCATATCCACAAACATATAATCAACGTCGCCCCAGATCACATCGGTCCAGAACTGCTTGACCGTTCCGGAAATCAGGCTTCCGCGCCATACCACCGGATCCGTATCGTTCTCCAGCAGCAGGTTCACGCTCATCATCTTCACGCCGGTACGGCTTTCGGCCGGGATTATCCCGTCCTCACAGCCCATCGCCTTGTCCCGCACCCCGAACATTTTCGGGATGGACGGTCCGGTGATGTCTGCGTCCAGGATTGCGGTTTTCTTCCCGTTCCGGGCGGACAGCGTTGCCATCAGTCCGGTTACCAGGCTTTTGCCGACTCCGCCCTTGCCGCTCATCACGGCAATCACCTTTTTCACGTGGCTCAGCGCGTTCGCGGGTTCCCGGAGGCTTTCCGGTTTCCGTGACGCGCAGTCCACCTGGCAGGTGGAACAATCATGCGTACATTCAGTCATTGTCCTTCTTCTCCTTTGTCTGTCAGGGCTTTCGCCGTAATCACGTGGCTGCCTTCCGGCGACGGCCTGCCCGATACGTCCCGGGATATTACAATCAGCAGTGATTCCGGAATCTCCCCGGCTTCATCCGCCGAAATACGGATGGTTTTTTTCTTTTCCCCGGGGGAAAGCCAGCCGCGCCGGGTACCGATACGCCCGTCATCCGCTTTGGTGGTCCCGCCGTCAAAATCCCATTCCCCGTTCTTCCGGGTCACCATGCGGTATTCCAGCCGGACCGGGTCTGTCACGGTAAAATGGAAGGGCAGGTAAACTTCATCCCCATTTCGGATGACCGGATCAAATTCCAGTTCCCGGACTGCGTGGGGCGTTTCCCCGTTCACGTGGAAAAGCGGCTTCTCCCGGTCCTCCGGATATCCGGCAGCCGTGGATACACCGCATATTGCCCGGATCCGGGCCGCGCACTCCCGGGCGCTGACCGTCCCGCTGCCGTCCGGGTCCAGCTGCTCCGGGCTGCTGGCACGAAGCGCGGTATCCAGGGCGGCGGTAAAGTACCCGTTCCCGGTTTCCTCATACAGGTCTGTCGCGGGCGAAATCCAGAAAAAGCTGTCTTCTTCCGGCGCGCAGCTGACCAGCAGCTGGTATGCGTTGCCGCGGAACGCAGGAACCGCCGCGCCGGAATGGCATGCGTCCAGGATGACGACCTTCCGCCCGGGAATCCTGTCCAGGATTCTGCGCAGCGTCTCCGGAAACAGCTCCTCCTCCGACTCTCCGTCGGAAAGCAGCAGCGCTGTCCGGGATGTTCCGTCCTCATCCCACTGGATTCCGTGCGTGCTGATATACAGCCAGCTTGTATCGCCCGGCCCTGCCTCCCGGAATGTCTCCCGGATCAGCGCCTCCAGTCCGTCCACCGTTGCCGGTTCATCCGTCCGCCGGGCCACCGAGATCATATCCGGGACAAAGTCCTTCACAATATCCGCCATGATGGCGGTATTGCCGGCGGAACAGGGCGATGTGTCCGCCATTGTCACAAACCGGTCATACCCGATCAGGAGGCCCCGGCTGACGCCGGCTTCCTCTCCCCTTTCACGGGTATTCCCCTGGCAGGCGGAGAGCAGGAGGCACAGACACACGGTCAGCAATGCCGCCAGCTCCCGCCGAAAACCTTTCATTCATCCTTTTCCTTTACTGCAATTAGTATCCGAAAAGCACCACCAGGGTCTTCGATCCGCAGATGCCGTCCGCGTCCAGGCCGTTCGCTTTCTGGAAGTTGATGACTGCCTGTTTCGTTTTGTCATCATAAACACTGGTAATCTCATCCAGGTATCCCATCTGCTTGAGGCAGTCCTGGATCTGGTAAACAATATCGCCGGTATCGCCCGGACGCACGGTTTCATACTCCGTGCTGGCCGACTTGGCCGCGCGGGCTTCAGAGGAATACAGCTTCGACAGTGTATCGCTGCCGGCGATTCCGTCCACGCTCAGGTTATTCTGGATCTGGAACGCGCGGACCGCGTCCGCGGTGGTCTGGCCGTAATCCCCGTCCATGTTTCCATCGTAATAGCCCAGCTCATACAGCGTATACTGCAGGTTCCGGACCGCGGTGCCGGAGTCGCCCGGACGCAGCGAGGAGTAGGAGATCGGGGAATTGCTGCCGGTGCCGTACAGCTTGCGCTGGGTGGCAGGTCCCGCCTTGCCGTCCACAGTCAGGTCATTCCGCAGCTGGAACGCCATCACCGCCGCCTCGGTTGCGTCACCAAAGGACCCGTCCGAGCTGCCGGAGTAATATCCGAGCTGTTTCAGCCGCTGCTGGAGGTTCTTGACCGCCGTTCCCTTGGATCCGTGCTGCAGTGTCTCGTAACCGGTGGACGCGATGCCGGAGGTATCCCGGCCGGACTTGTTCTTTTCGGAAGAGTCAATCTTCGCGGAGGATTTGCTCTTGTTGGCAGATCCGGAGTACAGCTTGCTCAGCGTGGCACTGCCAGCTTTGCCGTCCGCCGTCAGGTTGTTGTTCTTCTGGAATGCGATCACGGCGGCCTGCGTTGCGACGCCGAACTTTCCGTCCGCTGATCCGCTCAGGTATCCCAGGTCTTTCAGCTTCTGCTGCATCTTTTTGACATCGCTGCCTTCGCTGCCGTACTCCAGGGTCTCACCGATGCTGGCCGCTGCCTTGGAGGTGCGGGCTGCCTTCGATGAATACAGGGCGCGCAGGGTGTCAGGACCGGCAACGCCGTCCTCCCACAGGCCGGATGTCTTCTTCTGGAACGCGCGGACTGCCGCGTCGGTGGCCGCGTCAAACTTTCCGGTTACCTTTCCGTCCAGCCAGCCCAGCTCGATCAGCCGGCGCTGCAGCGTTTCCACACGCTTTCCGCTGTCCCCGTTGCGCAGGTAATAGTCCTTGCTCAGGTTCGGGGTCGCGGTTGCCTTCGGGGTAGCCGTGGTTTTCGGGGTGGCTGTCGCATGCGCTTGCTTGTAGGTAACTGCCTTCTTGGAATTCAGCTTGGCCAGCGTCTTCTCGCCCGCCTTGCCGTCAGCGCTCAGTCCGTTCGCTTTCTGGAATTCCTTCACCGCTTTCTCGGTTCCTTCGCCGAAGTCACCGTCCACGCTGCCGGAATAATAGCCGAGTTCCTTCAGCCGCTTCTGCAGGGAGCGGACCGCCTCGCTGCCCTTAAAGCCCCTCTGCAGGCTCGGCGGGGTCGGAGAAGGAGACACGGTCGGTGTCACCGACGGAGACAGGGACGGCGATACGCTGCCCGTTACCAGGCCGATTGTCGAGCCGGGTGCGGGGCTGGTTCCGTCCTGTCCGTTCAGGTTGATCGACACGCCCATGGGAATCGGCGTGTTGCCCCAGTTGCTCCAGTCCGGCGATCCGTTGCTGCCGGCCGGTGTTGTGCCGGTCTGGCCGGCAATCGTATTCTGCGCAGATCCGGGATTGGCCGTGGCCTGCGTTTCATCCGGGGCAATGCCTGCCGGTGCGGCTGTCGTCGTCACCGGCACCGCTGTAATTACTTCAAAACTGGGCTTGTTTACCGTCTGGCCGCCGTCGTTGTTCACGTCATCCGGCGGAACATAACAGCCCGTCAGCAGCAGGCACAGGGCCAGCACAGCCGTCAAAGCGATGATTTTTCCGTTCCTGTTCATCTTCATTCCTCCTGACCCGAAGGAAACAGCTCCGTGAATGTCACGTAGTGGTCCTCCGTATACCAAACATGTCCGTCACTGGAATAGACGATTCTCGCCGCAGTTCTCTTCCCCTTCGTATAGTAACAATCCGCTTCAAAGTATTTCCGGCCCTTCACGTTCGGAAGGATTCCCTCATAGTTTCCGAAGCGGTCTCCGCCGATGCTCTTGCCGGGCGCTACGTCACTCAGGTAGTTGCGGGTGCTGTCCCACCCGAGGTCCTGCGCTTCCTTCTTCGTAATGAAGTTGTCCGGAAGCTTTCCGTAGGTGAACAGGTAATCCGCAATCGCCTGCGGTTCGGTCACCGGCCCGGCGCGTTCCTCCGCCTGCGTGCTTTTCTCCGCTTCCGGAACGGTTTTCTCCGTTTCCGGAACGGTTTCCGCCAGCGGCAGCTCCGCGATTTCCTGGACAGCCGCCGGAACACTGCAGCCGGTCAGCAGCACCAGGACCGCCAGCAGTACCAGCGCGAAGGCTCTGAGTTTTCCTCTCATTATTTATGGTACCTCTCTCCGGCGATGATCTTCTCCGCCCGGTACAGCTGCTCCAGGAGCATTACCCTGGCCAGCTGGTGGGGAAAGGTCATCCGTCCCATGGAAAGCTCCTCGTCCGCCCGGCTCAGTACATTCTGCCCGAGTCCGAGGCTTCCTCCGATCACAAATACAATCCGTCCGGCGCCGCCGGTCCGCAGCCCGCTGATATGGTCCGCCAGTTCGGTGGATGACATTTCCTTCCCCGGAATCGTCAGTGCGATCACCCGGTCCCCGGGACGAATCTGCCGGAGGATACTCTCCCCCTCGCGCTGCCGGACCTGCTCCTCCAGTGCCGGGGAATTGCCCCCCGGCGGTTCCGGAAGATCCGGGATCTCCAGCTCTTCAAACTTTCCGTACCGTGTCAGCCGCCGGATATACTCGTCCGCCAGGAGGCGGTGCGGTTTCTCCCGCAGCCGGCCGACACAGACCAGTGCCATGCTCATTTGGGCGAAACCCGCGGCAGGCTCTCCCGGTCAATCAGGTTCCAGGGCATATTCACGCTCTTTTCGCGGTCGCCGCTGATCATCCGGAGGATCTTCTCCGCCGCCAGAACGCCGAACTCTTCCTTCGGATGCGCCAGTGTCGTCAGCCGCGGCTGGATCATCTCGGAGAACGTCGCGTTGTCAAATCCGATGAAACCGATCTCTTCCGGCAGCCGGACACCCAGGTTTTTCAGCATGTCCATCAGGGACGTGGCGAAAACATCATTGTAGCAGACCACACAGTCCGCTTCCCGCTTCAGCAGCATATTCACAAACTCGGCGCCGTCGCCGTGCCGGAACAGTCCCATCCGTTCCTCCGTGCCGAAGCGGAGCAGCCGTTCCGGCGGAACATCAAAGCCGCGGGCATGCAGCTCGTCGGTAAAGCCGGCCAGCCGTTCCTGTCCCTGCACGTCGTCTGTCTTGAACACCCCGGCCAGCCGGCGGTATCCGCGGTCCAGCGCGATTTCGGCAGCTGTCTTTCCGCCTGCGTAGTCATCCATCTGCAGGTGGGGAATGTCATTCATGCCGGGATAGGTGCCGTTCATGAACAGGACGGGAATATTCCGTTCCCGGAACCGGTGGAACAGATCCGCGTTCGGCGAATCCTTGGCGGTCCGGTTGCCTTCAAAGATCAGGCCGTCCACGCCGCCGTCCAGCATCCGCTCCAGGATATCCCGCTCCGTGTTCCGGTCGTTGTATGTCGCGCTCAGCGACATCACCGCGCCCGCCTTGTTCAGCTCGGATTCGATTCCCTGCAGGATCGACGGGAAAATATAGTCGGTAATATAGGTTGCGACAACGCCGACCTGTACCGTTCCCTGGCGGTGGCGCGGTCCGTGGCGCACATAGGTTCCGCTGCCCCTGCGGCGGTCCACCAGGCCGTCATCCTCCAGCAGCGCGATAGCCTGCCGGATTGTCTGCCTCGATACATCAAAACGAAGGCGAAGCTCTTCCTCCGTCATCAGCGTTTGTCCGTCACGGAATAGGCCCTTTGCGATCTCCTTTCGCAAAGTATCCGCGACAAGCAGGTATTTGGGCTGCCCGGACATGAAAAACACATCCCTTCCGAATAAAGGTTGTGCCCATTGTACCAGACAACTCGACATTTTTCAAGGGTTGTTCGAAAAAGGTACGAACAATTGCAGGTTTATTTTTTGTACTGGGTGGTAAATCCGTAAATCGCGATCCCCGCTGCAATCGCCAGGTTCAGGGAATCGACCTTGTCATTGCTCTCAATCCGGACCGGCTGTCCGTATCCGGAAAACTCCGCCGGCAGGCCGCTTCCCTCATTGCCGAATACCAGGGACCATGTTTCCGGCAGTTTTTCCCGCAGGATCTCTCCCAGCGGAATGGAAGCATCCAGCATGAACGGATACAGCTGCCGTGCGGCAAACTCCTGCCGGTATTCCGCAAAATTTTCATAGACATGGACGCGCATGCCGAACAGGCTGCCCATGCTGGCCCGCACCGTTTTCGGATCAAACAGGTCCACACAGGGACGGATCACAGCCAGGTCCTCCACCCCGAAACCCAGCGCCGTGCGGATGATGGTTCCCACATTCCCGCCGTCGCCCGGGCAGTGCAGCACCACATGCGGCCGGTCATCCGCCAGGCGGTCGGAAAATTTCTCAAACACCGCCGCGGCAAAGCAGTTGTCCTTGCCGCTGATCCGCGCCAGTGCCCGGTCGGCTTCCTCCACACGGATGCCAAGCCGTTCCGCCTCAGCGGTCAGCTTTCCGACGCCTTCCCGCCCCGCCGCGGCCGAATGGACCAGGACCCGGCGCACCTTTTCCGGCCGGTGCAGCAGGCACTCCATAGCCGGAAAGATTCCCGGGGCATAGCTGTAGTCCAGGTGACTCCTGTAACCTTCCAGAGACGGCATACAATTTTCACTCCAATCCGAGTGCCTTCGCCGCCGGATCGATATCCAGCGTCGCGAAATAGTCTTCCGCCCGTTCCGCGCGGCGGATCAGCCGGTCCGTTCCGTCCGCCTGGTGCAGTACCTCTGCCCCGCGCAGGCGTCCGTTATAGTTGTATCCCATGGCCGAGCCGTGGGCGCCGGTATCATGGATCACCAGCAGGTCGCCCAGCCGGATCTCCGGCAGCGGACGCTCCACGGCGAACTTGTCGTTGTTCTCGCACAGGCTTCCCGTCACATCGTAGACGTGGTCCGCCGGCATGTCCCGCTTCCCGCATACCGTAATATGATGGTACGCGCCGTACATGGCCGGGCGGATCAGGTTGACCGCGCTTGCGTCCACCCCGATGTAGTCCCGGTAGATCTTCTTCTCATGCACCGCGCGGGTCACCAGCCAGCCGAAGGGGCCGGTCATCCAGCGCCCGAGCTCGGTTTTGATCCCGACGCCGCCTTCCGGGAAAACTTCCTCATATACCCTGCGCACGCCTTCCCCGACGGCCAGGATATCCGTCTTTTTCTGTTCCGGGCGGTACGGGATCCCGACGCCGCCGGAAAGGTCCGCAAATGCGAACCGGAGGCCGGTCTCCCCGGCCAGCTTCTTTCCCAGGCGGAAAAGCGTGCCGGCCAGTGCCGGGAAATAGTTTTCATCTGTCGTGTTCGAGGACAGGAACGCATGCAGGCCGAACGCTTTCGCCCCCAGGCCGGCCAGCCTCTCCAGCGCTTCGGGAAGCTGGGCATCTGTCATGCCGTACTTGGCCTCACCGGGATTTCCCATGATCGTATTGCCGATGGAAAACTGTCCGCCGGGATTGTAACGGACGCACACGGTCTCCGGAATTCCGCCGTTGTCCCGCAGCAGGTCAATATCCGAAATATCATCCAGGTTGATGAACGCCCCGAGCGCCCTCGCCTGTGCGAATTCCTCCGGAGGCATCGCATTCGCGGACAGGATCACCTCTTCCCCGGAAAACCCGCACGCCTTTGCCAGCGTCAGCTCCGTGGCGGAAGAGCAGTCCAGTCCGCATCCCTCCTCCTTCAGGATCCGGAGAATTGCCGGATTCGGCAGTGCTTTTACCGCAAAATATTCCCGGAATGACGGGCACCACGCAAATGCCTTGTTCAGCAGGCGCGCGTTCTCGCGGATACCCTGCTCGTCATACAGGTGGAAGGGCGTCGGAAACTGCTCCGCCGCCCGGGTAAAAACTGAATCCGGCAGTGAAAAATTTGGCATGGTTGTTGTCCTCCTTCACGCCTGCGGCAGGCCGTCCTGCGGCGCCCGCCCCGGCGGATGTAGTTTAATCCCGGTAATCCTGCAGGGAAACGGATACCATCTTGCTGACTCCCTGTTCCTCCATGGCTACGCCGTACAGGGCGTCCGCCCGTTCCATCGTTCCCTTGCGGTGGGTAATGACCACAAACTGAGTGGATTTTGAGAAGCTGGAAAGATAATCCGCGAAGTAACCGATATTCGCGTCATCCAGCGCCGCCTCAATTTCATCCAGGATGCAGAACGGCGTCGGTTTCAGCCGCAGGGTCGCAAACAGGATTGCGATTGCGGTCAGCGTCCGCTCGCCGCCGGACAGCAGGCTCAGCAGCTGCAGTTTCTTTCCGGGCGGCTGGGCATTGATCTCGATTCCGCAGTTCAGCGGATCCGAAGGATCCATCAGGATCAGCTCGGCATGGCCGCCGCCGAACAGCTGGCTGAACGTCTCGGTAAAGTATTCCTGCAGCATGGCGAACCGTTCCGTAAACGTATCCCGCATCTGGTTCAGCAGGCGGCTGATCAGCTCCCGCAGGTCCTTTTCCGCCTTTTCCAGGTCCTGGCGCTGGGTTTCCAGCTCATCCGCCCGGGCTTTTGTCGCGGCGTATTCCTCCACTGCATGGACATTGACCGGCCCCAGCGCCCGGATTTCCGCCGACAGCTGGGCCGCCTGGCGGTCCGCTTCCGTCGCATTGAAGTTTTCGGCAATCCGGAACTCCTCCGCGCCGGCATAGGTCATCTCGTATGTGTTCCAGATCCGGTCGCGCATCGCCTTCAGATCGCCTTCCGTCCGGGACCGGGCCAGTTCCGGGCGGTGGGCCTTGTCGCTGTCCCGGCTGTGGGACTCATGCAGGCCTTCCATTTCGGACAGGATGTCCCGCAGCGCCTGCTGCTTCCTTGCCCGGTCTTCCTCCAGGGCCTTTGCGACCTGCTCCCGGCCTTCCTGCTCTTTCACAGCCGTCTCCCGGAGTGCCTGCAGGCGCTCCGTTTCCGCGTCATCCGCGGATTCCTGCTCTTCCATCTCCCGCAGAACCTGCCGGCGCTTCTCCTGCTCCCGGGCCGTCTTTTCCCTTTCCTGGATCAGGCGTTCCCGGTCCCGCCGGAGCGTCTCCAGCTCATGCCGGAGGTCCGCCGCCGCGAGGGTCAGCCGCATCGTTTCCGCGGCACGCTCCTCCAGCTTCCGGCGGGCTTCCGCCGCTTCGGCAGCCAGCACCCCGGCCTGCTTTTCCATTTCTTCCCGGGTTGCTTCGGTTTTCTCCGTATGGTCATCCGCCAGGGACAGCTGCTCCTTCATCTGGATCATGGATTCCATCAGCTGTTCCCGCGCGGCTTCTGTCTCATGCAGCCGCATCGTATGGATGCGGAGCTCCTCTTCCGCGTTCCGGGTATGCTCAGTCTCCCGGGCCACCGCGATTTCCTGCTGGTGCAGGGCTTCCAGCGCGTCCGCGGAACGCGTCTTCAGGGCGTCCTTGGCCGCCTGGCCGTCCTGCATTTCCTTCAGCAGGCGCTCCAGCTCATCCTGCCCAGCGGACAGCGCGTCCGTCAGTTCCTTCAGTTCCCGTTCCCGGGAGAACAGGTTGATTGCCTTGGAGGAAACGGAACCGCCGGTCATCGATCCGCCGGAATGCATGACATCGCCCTTCAGCGTAACCAGGCGGAATTCATGTCCGCCTTTCCGCATGATCGCGATCCCGTGATCCAGGTTGTCCGCGACCACCGTCCGCCCGAGCAGGTTTTCCACAATTTCCCGGTATTCATCATCACACCCGACCAGGTCGGAAGCAATGCCCAGGCAGCCGGGCATGCTGAGTGTTTCCTTCTCCTGCGGCGTCAGCGTCCGGGAGCGTACGGAGGTCATCGGCAGGAAGGTTGCCCGTCCCAGCCGGTTTTCCCGCAGGAACTCAATCATTTCCTGCGCGGTTTCCTCGTCTTCCGTCACGATATTCTGCTGCGCGTTGCCCAGCACCATATCCATCGCGGTCTCATATTCCCTGGGAACGCGGATCAGCTGGCTCAGCGGCCCGCGTACGCGGCTGATTCCCCGGTCCCGCGCGTGCAGCACAACCTTCCGCACGGCATGCGTATATCCTTCCATTTCCCGGGACATCTCGTCCAGCAGCTTCTGTCGGGATTCCATATCCCGCATTTCCGCCAGTTTCCGGTCGTACTGCTGCCGGGCTTCGATCACCGCCGTATCCGCGGCTTCCAGCTGTTCCCGGGTTTCCCGCAGCGCTTCGGACAGGCGTTCCTGGGCGGCGGTTTCCTCATCCAGCCGCGCCTTCGCGTCCGCCACATTCTTTTCCAGTTCCGTTCCGGCATTCCGCATCTCTTCGCAGCCGGCCGTGATTTCCTTCAGCCGGGTATCCATGGTCCCCAGCATGGTTTTCAGGCGCGTCTGGTCGTTGAGCGCGGCCGCGCGGCGGTTCATCATATCGATGATCGCGGTCTTCTGCTCTTCCAGCACGCGGTTTTTCTCCGCCTCTTCCGCGCGGGCTTCCTCTTCCGCCTGCTGCGCCTGCTCCAGCAGCGCTTCCTGCTTTGCCAGGGACTCGGACCGTTCCCCGCTGCCGTCGCCGGTCTCCGCGGTCAGCCGTTCCATCTCGTCCATCCGCTCCTGGGCAGTCCGGATTTCCTCCGTGATCCGCCCGCGTTCCGAAGCCCTCGCGCGGCGGCGCTCATCCACGGAGCGCACAGCGTCCTGGGCTTCATGGACAGCTTCCACGCCGGCCATCAGCGCGGTATGCGCCCCGGAAATCTTTTCGTCCAGTTCGGCAATCTCGTTCTGCCGCCGGTCGCGTTCTTCACTTTTTTCATGAAGGGTGATTTCTGTCTGGTCCAGTACGGTACGGATTCCCTGCAGGTTCCGGTCCGTTTCCTGCAGCCGGGCTTCCATCCGGTCGCTCCGGACCAGGAACAGGTTCAGGTCCAGCACCTTCAGCTCAGCCGCCTTGTCCAGGTAAACGCGGGCGTTCTTCGCCTGCTCTTCCAGCGGGGAAAGCTGCCGTTTCAGCTCATCCAGGATGTCGTTCACCCGGTCCATGTTCTCCAGCGTATGGGCCAGTTTCTTGTCCGCTTCTTCCTTGCGCGCCTTGAATTTGACAATGCCCGCTGCCTCTTCGAAAACCAGGCGCCGGTCTTCGCCTTTCCTGGACAGGATTTCATCAATCCGCCCCTGGCCGATGATGGAGTATCCTTCCTTGCCGATTCCGGTATCCCGGAAAAGATCCACCACATCCTTCAGCCGGCAGGACGCGCGGTTCAGGTAGTATTCGCTGTCGCCGTTGCGGTAAACGCGGCGTGTAACCATTATTTCCGCGTAATCCAGCGGAAGGGCCCGGTCCTCGTTGTCAAAGACCAGGGACACTTCGCAGTATCCGAGCGGCTTGCGCTTCTGTGTCCCGCTGAAGATCACGTCCTGCATGCTGGCGCCGCGCAGCGTCTTCGCGCTTTGCTCGCCCAGCACCCAGCGCACCGCGTCGGCGATATTGCTTTTTCCGGAACCGTTCGGTCCGACAATGCCCGTAATGCCCTGGTTGAAAACGATCTCCGTTCTCTGGGCAAAGGACTTAAAGCCGTACAGTTCCAGTCTCTTCAGTCGCATAGTTCCTCCAGATCCATTCCGGGCATAAGCTTACGAATATAGAATTATACCATATTTCCCCGGCAGGAAACACCCCGCGACATCAAAAAAACACCCACGCCTGCCGATAAAAAAATTTCTGTTCCCCTTGCAAATCAACGTTTCTTCTGATATAATTCATTCTCGGCACATCCTTGCGCTGCGGATTGCAGCGCCAAAAGTCCGTGAGGAGGTGAAAGAATGATGAACAGGTATGAAATGATCTACATCATCGACACCGGTCTGGAGGATTCCGCCCGCAAAGAGCTGGTTGAAAAGGTTTCCGCCCTGATCGCAAACAACGGTGGTGAGATCGAGAAGGTCGATGAAACATGGGGCAAGCGCCGCCTGGCCTATGCGATCGACTACAAGACCGAGGGCTGGTACGTGCTGGTGACCTTCAAGGCACCCGCTGATCTGCCCCGCGAGCTCGAGCGTAACCTGCAGATTAACGAGAACGTTCTCCGTTATCTGGTCGTGAAGCTGGAGGAAAAGCGTTCTGCTGTGAAGCCGCGCGCCAATCGTCCCGCTCCCGTGGCTGCTCCCGTTGAGGAGGAGGCCGCTCCTGCCGTCGAGGAAGCTCCTGTGGCCGTGGAAGAAGCTGCCGCTCCCGCTGAGGAAGCCGAAGCTCCCGCCGCTGAAGAAGCTGCTCCCGCTGACGCGGAGTGACGTCTGAGGAGAGGAAAAAGACATGAATAAGCTGACAATTATCGGAAATCTGACCCGGGATCCGGAACTGAGAACCACTTCTACCGGTGTGAACGTATGTTCCTTCTCCGTGGCTGTGAACCGCCGCAATCGCCGCGAGGATCAGTCCGGCCAGCCGGAAGCTGATTTCTTCCGTGTCACCGCGTGGCGTCAGCTCGGCGAGCTGTGCGCCCGGTATCTGACCAAGGGCCGCAAGGTCTGCGTGGTCGGTCCGGTGAGTGTTCATACTTTCCAGGGCAACGACGGCACCACCCGTGCCAGCCTGGAAGTTACGGCCGAAGATGTGGAATTCCTTTCTTCCCGGAATGAGGGTGAAGCCGGCGCCTTCGGTGCCCCGGCCGCCGCTCCTTCCGCAGAACCCCCGGCCGCCGGTTTCACTGCGGTGGAAACCGACGAGCTGCCCTTTTAAGTGACGCTCAAGTTTTAAGGAGGTAAACCCCTATGTCTGAAGATCGTGGCGAAAGAAGGCCGCGCCCCCGCGGAGGACGTCGTCCCCGCCGGAAGGTCTGCAACTTCTGCGTTGATAAGATCGAGTACATCGATTACAAGGATATCAACCGCCTGCGCCGTTTCACCAACGAGCGCGGCAAGATCCTGCCCCGCCGGATGAGCGGCAACTGCGCCAAGCATCAGCGTCAGCTGAGCGAGGCCATCAAGCGCGCACGTGCCATCGCCTTGATGCCCTACACGGTGGAATAATCATTCACAGAAGTACGGTCCCGACAATCGTCGGGACCGTTTTTTTATGCTTTCCGGCTTTTCATCCGCAGCCTGCGAAAGCAGCGTTTTCATGCAGAAAAAACCGGGACAGTGTCCCGGTTTTTTCAGTAAGATGTTTATTTCAGGTCCGTCGGCGTTGCCGGATCCGGAGCTGCGGTCGGTGTTGCCGTCGGTGCAGCAGTCGGTGTCGCGGTCGGCGCTGCGGTGGGTGTTGCCGTCGGTTCCGCTGTCGGAGCCGGTGTTTCTGTCGGCACCGGAGTCGGTGTGCCCGGATTCGGGTCGTACAGCAGCATCAGCAGGTCACGGGATGCCTTTTCACCGGGCTTCTCGTCCTTCTCCAGCGGGATATTCCAGTATGCCTGGAACTTGGCAACCGCTTCGGCGGTCTTCTTTCCGTAAACCCCGTCCTTTTTCCCGGGATCATATCCCAGCTGGGCCAGCCGTGTCTGCATATACAGGACGCTGATCCCGCGGTCACCCAGCTTCAGCGGCAGGTAAGGATCGTAAACCGGCGCGTCATCCGCAAACAGGCGGTTCCGGACCTTCTTCGTAATGTAATTGTGCTCCCGCACGCCGATTGCGTCACAGAACAGGTTGATTGCCAGCTGGGTGTTGTCTCCGTAGGAACCGTCCACCTTGCCGACCGGGTACCCCAGGTCTGCCAGCCGCTGCTGGATCTTCCGCACCGTGCTTCCCCGGGCGCCCTTGCCGATCGCGCCGTCCGGAATATCACTGTCCTGCGAAGATGATCTGGGTGTGGCTGTCGGTTTGGCGGTGGGCTTCACCGTGACCGTCGGCGTCGGTGCCGCCGTCGGTGTCGGAGCCGCGGTAACCGCCGGAACCAGGTTCAGTACCTGCTCAAGCTCCCAGGGCTTTGTCACGCCTTCCCGATAGTAGTACAGCTTTCCGTCTGCCTTGAAAACCACCTTCGTCTGCTCACTGACAGCCGGATATTCCTCGGTCTTCCCGGTCGCAAGGTCAATCACAAACGCCTTGTGTTCAGTCGTCGTCACGGTCACCGCGTCCTTGGTCACCGCCATGGACAGCGGTTCCGGGACGCTCAGGCCGTAGAAGCTCAGGGTTACACCGCCCGTCGCGCTGTCCGATGCCACTTTTCCGGGAATCGGCGCCTGCTTGATGACATACCCCTTCTCATCGGTCAGGTCAATCCAGTAAACGAATTTCCCGTCCTCGGTATATGCCACCGCGTGGCTGGAAATCACGGTCTCCCCGGCCTTCAGGATCCCGTCCTGCAGGTCCGCTCCGCCCTTGCGCAGCGCAGCGCTTTCTTCCTCCGTCAGCACTGCGTCCCGGGGAAGATCTGAAAGCCCGCTCTTCTGCAGGGCAAAGACATGTCCGTCCGGCGCCGCGCAGTAGATCTCGATTTCCGAACATCCGATCAGATCCGCTACGGCGGCGGAAGACTGGCGGATCAGTCCGTTTGCATCCTGCAGCATCAGCCGGTCGTTCTCCCCGATCCAGGCCGTCACGGTTCCGTCCGTGATCACAGGCGCCGCCATGGCGGTCCCGATCATGCCGGCCGCCAGCAGAACGGCGGCGATGACTGCTGTAATTTTACGCATCAGAAATAAACCTCCTCCTGACAGCGTATTGCTATCACATATATAGACGAGCAGAATACCGGAAATCTTCCACTTTTCGAAAAAACTTTTTCATTCCGTGTCCGCCGGCAGGTCATTCACCACGTTCCGGGCCCAGAAATCCGAGCGGAGCATGATCAGTCCGATCACCAGCTTGAGGATATCGATGAACTGCACGCAGAAATAGACCCGGATGATATCCATATCGGTAAACCGCGTCAGGCAGAAAGCCAGCAGGACCGTTACCGTCCAGGTATACACCGCGTCAAACAGGAAGGTAATCACCGTACGTCCGCCGGAGCGGATCGTGAAATACGTTACGTGCGCGAAGGAATGAATCGGCAGGGAAAGCCCGGCGATCACCAGCAGCTGCTGCGTCAGGCTGCGCACATCCTCCCCCACATTGTACATCTTCGGTACCAGCGGGGACGCCAGGATCATCACCAGGCCGATGATGACATGAATCACTTCCGTCAGGAAAATCAGCTTCCGGTCCACATCCCGGGCTTCCGTGATGTTTCCCATTCCCAGCCGCTGCCCCACCATAATGGATACAGCGCTGCCCATGGCAAACATAATCACGCAGAACAGGTTCCATGCCGTTCCGGTGATGTTCAGCGCCGCCACCGCGCTCAGTCCCCGGGTGGAATAAAATTGGTTGATGAATGTCATACCCAGGGACCATAGGATTTCATTGACCAGCAGCGGCATGGCAGTCCGGGCCACCCGGCCGACCAGTCTTCCCGGAACGCGGAAGCTCCGGTAAGCACCGGCAATAAAGGGATATTTGTCCTCATGGCGATGGGCATGGATCACCACAATTGCCAGCTCCGCATACCGGGAGATGATCGTGGCGATGGCCGCGCCGGCCACTCCCATGGCCGGCATGCCCAGGTTGCCGAAGATCAGCACCCAGTTCAGCACAAGATTCGTCAGGATCGCGATGATCCCCGCCTTCATCGGTGCGACGGTTTCCCCGGATTCACGCAGGGTGCCTGCGTATACCTGGACCAGGGCAAAGGGCGGAAGGCCCAGCAGCATGATCTGCAGGTATTCGACGCCCTCCCGCAGGGCCAGCTCCGGATCTCCGCCGTTGCTGTCCCCCTGCAGGAATGAAGCGATAAAGTTTTCACCGCAGAGCAGGTACACCGCGACCGCCATGACCGAGCAGGCAACGGCAAAATACATTTTAATCCGGAAGGTGTTCCGCATTCCGTCCATATCGCCCTTGCCGTAATACTGGGCGCCGAAAATACTCACACCACTGAGTCCGCCGAAAATCGCCAGGTTATATACCATCATCACCTGGTTGGCGATCGACGTCGCGGAAATCGCCTCCGTCCCCAGGCGGCCGACCATCACGTTGTCGAGCAGGGAAACGAAGGAGGAGATAAACTGTTGGATAATGATGGGAATCAGCAGCGTCAGCACGCTTTTATAGAAGCTTTTGCTGCCGATAAAGCGTTTCAGTATACCGTTCTTCATAATGCCTCTTCACGGGCAGGCAGGCCTGGCCGTGTTTCTCTGTTTCATCACCATGACGGTCCCGATCCCGTAATACCGGAAACAGCGGATCGCTTCCGCGTCAATCCGTTCCCCGGCGATCAGCACCGGTACAGCCGGCGGGCAGCCGGCACACGGATCGGCCAGGATACGTCCCTTCGCCTGTTCCACGGGGATTTCTTCCCGGGGAGACAGCATCGCCTCCCGGATGGAGCAGGCTTTTTCCGGTTCCCGTACGGCAAAGCGTACGCCCGGAAGCGGTTCCTGTTCCGGTATCCCGCGCAGCGCCTGCGCAAGGCGCTCCAGGTCCTCTTCCGTTGTCGCCGGCGAGGGCATCAGTACCGTAAAATCCGGATCCGCAAACTCACATACAATTCCCCGGACCTGCAGCATCCCGGCCAGGTGCGTTCCGGTCAGGCCCCGGTTCCGCGCGGCGATTGTCAGCTTCATCGGCTCGTTTCCGGCCGTGGTCCAGCCGTCCCGCCGCAGGTCTTCCCGCAGGCCGTCCAGCCGGCGCACCGTCTGCCGGAGTCGTTCCGGCCATCCGCCAGCCAGCTCCGCGTTCATCCGGTCCAGTGACTGCAGGATCAGGTAGGACGGACTGGTGGACGCAAAAAAAGCCATCGCCTGCTCCGCCTGTTCCGCCCATTCCCCCGGTGCCTCCCGGGAAATGTGCAGGTATGCGGCGCCTGTCAGGCAGTTGAGTGTTTTATGGGCCGAGTCACAGGCCATATCCGCACCCAGTGAAATCGGATGCAGGTCCTCCGGCAGGAATTTCAGGTACGCGCCGTGCGCGTTGTCCACCAGAAGCGGCACGCCCTTTCGCCGGCATACGCCGGCCAGTCCCCGGATATCCGCCGTGTTCCCCGTATAATCCGGCGAGGTGACATAAACCGCCATATAGCTTCCGCTGTCCAGCCGGTCCTCCAGTGTCTCCGGGGAAATCCGGCAGGAAAGCAGACCCTCTCCTTCTGCGGGAAAGATCCAGTCAATTTCCAGGTCCAGTGCCGCGGCCGCAGCCATCAGGGTCCGGTGTGCGTTTCTCCCGGCGAGCACGCGCAGCGGAATTCCCCGCTCCTTTGCCCGCAGGGCCGCCAGGTACAGCATCGCCCGGATGCAGAGGGAAGATCCTTCCGCGGAATATATGGTCCGACCTGTGCCGAACAGTGCCGCGGCGTTATCTTCGCTCTCCCGGATAATCCCGCGGGCATGGTACAGTTCGTCCGCTCCGGGGATTTCCGTAATATCCCGGGATTCCGGTCCGGTCAGCGGCATGCCCTTATGCCCGGGCATGTGCATCCGCACCCCGTTCCCGGTCCGGTACCGCTCCACAAAATCACAGATCGGTGTATTCATCTCATGCGTCTCCGTCTGTCTGCAGCGCTGCCTGCAGCGCGATCGCGCATTCCATCCGTTTCCGGAAAAGCTCACATCCGTAGGCATATACCCCGCGGACCGATCCGGTCGCGTGATACGCGTTGGCCGCGCATCCGCCGGAACAGTACAGCCGTGCCCAGCACTCCCGGCATTCCGGCCGGGCATATACGTTGCAGTCGGCAAATTCCTGCCGGATCTCCGTATTTGTCACCCCGTGCCACACATCGCCCAGGCGGAATTTCTCCTCACCCACAAACTGGTGGCAGGGATACAGGTCGCCCCAGGGAGTAACCGCCATGTATTCCGTTCCGGATCCGCATCCGGAAATCCGCTTGTAGATGCACGGGCCGCCGGAGAGGTCCAGCATGTAATGGTAGAACGTAAACGGCCGGCCTTCCCGGGATCGCTGCAGCATCAGCCGCGCGAGGTCCTCATACTGTTTCAGCACCACCGGAAGGTCTTCCTTCGTCAGGGCCGCCGGATCTCCTTCCGCGCAGACCACCGGCTCCATGCTCAGTTCGTTGAAGCCCAGGTCCAGCATGACCTTGATATCCTCCAGAAAATCCGGATTCGCATGGGTAAATGTGCCGCGCATGTAGTAGTTCTTCCCGCCCCGGGCCGCTACCAGTTTCTGGAACTTCGGCACAATTTTCTCCCAGCTTCCGTTGCCGGCATAATCCACACGGCAGCGGTCATGGATTTCCTTGCGCCCGTCCAGGCTCAGCACGACATTGCTCATCTCGCGGTTGGCAAAGTCGATCACATCGTCATCGATCAGCATCCCGTTGGTCGTCAGCGTAAAGCGGAAATGCTTGCCGTTTTCCTTTTCAATGCTCCGGGCATAGGCCACCAGCCGCTTCACCACGTCGAAGTTCATCAGCGGTTCCCCGCCGAAGAAATCCACTTCCAGGTTGCGCCGGCTGCCGGAGTTTGCCACCAGGAAATCCAGTGCCTGTTTGCCCACCTCGTAGGACATGACGGCGCGTTCCCCGTGGTACTTCCCCTGGCTGGCAAAGCAGTACGCGCAGTTCAGGTTGCAGGTATGCGCCACGTGCAGGCACAGCGCTTTCACCACGCCGGCGGTCCGCTGTTTCAGCGTGCCGGCCATCGGTTCAAACACATCCGGCGAAAACAGCTTTCCCTGTTCCTTCAGCGCGGTGATCTGGTCATAGCATTCCGCCAGCTCCGCCGGATCCTCGTGGAACCGCTGTTCCATTTCGGCAATCAGCTCGTCCCGTCCGGTATTCTCGTAACCGCCGATCATTTCATAGGCGATCTCGTCCACCGCGTGCACGCTTCCCGAACACGTATCCACCACAATATACCGGTCATCCAGATGAAAACGATGTATCATATCTCCACTCCCGTCAGGTCATAAAAAATGCCGCCTTTCGGCGGCACAGTCAGGCGAAATGATTATTCGGCCTTTTCCTTGCTGTTCTCGCACTGCTGGTTGGCGATGCCGCAGCTCGTCTTGCAGGCGGACTGGCAGGAAGTCTGGCATTCGCCGCATCCGCCGTTCTTTGCGCTTTCGCACAGATCACGGGTGTTCAGAGTCTGAATATGCTTCATCATCATTACCTCCTCGTCCGGATTTCGGGACTTATTCTACCATAGCTGGCCGATGAAGTCAATCGCGGTTGGGCCGGAATATTCAAGGCTTCCGGGCTCAGATTCCGCGGAAGGAGAACCTGAATTCCAGCGGTCCGGTAATATCCGGCAGGTACTCTTCATGGGTCCGGGCGCCCCAGCTGTCATCTCCGCCGACGCCCATCTGGATCGCGCTCATCTTCAGCACGGTGTAGCTCACCGGCGGCAGCTCAAATCCGTGGGCCGCGTTCTCCAGCTCATGCGGCGTGTACGGCAGCGCTGAGAATTCCCCGCCGTTCAGCCACAGGCGCAGGCCCCGGCCCTTCGCGTCCGTGATATCCGCCCAGCGGACACCGGTCCGGTTCCCGCACTCCTGGGGCATCAGGTAAGGCGTCACGTTTTCCTCCGCCCGGTATTCCCAGATTCCCAGCCGGGCGCCTTCCCGGCGGTCAATATGGTTCTCCTCCGGCCCCAGGCCAAAGAAGCGTACCCGGTTATAATCCGCGTCCAGCTTCGTGATCATGCCGAATTCCGGCATCACCCCGAGTCCTTCCACGGGATCATAATGCAGGCAGATATCCACCCGGCCGCAGGGATGAACCCGGTAAGTGGTCCGGCAGGCCGCCGGCGGGTTGGTCGGCAGGTCGGTTTCAACGGTAAAGGTGACGCTGCCGTCCGTTTCACGTACCGGGCGCATGGCCGCATTTGTCTTCCGGGTCTGCCCCGTATATCCGGCCGCCGCGTACATGGACGCGATCTTCCACTGTGCGTACCGCTGCGGCATCCGGTTGCCGCAGTCATTGTTGGTCGGTGCCCGCCAGAAATTCGGCAGGACCGGCGCCTTCAGCATTTCCCGGTCTCCCCAGCGGTATGACGTCAGCGCGCCGGTGCCCCGGGCAAACATCACCTCAAAGGATTCCCCGGCCACTCCGATATTCCACGGACTTTCACTGATCCGCAGTTCCGGCATCGGCGCATGCTCCCTGGTGCCTTCCACAATCCAGGTTCCCTGGCCGAACGCGATTTCATATCCGGCATCCGCCCATTCCGTATCCTCCTTCAGCAGGAAGCTCACCGTCAGGGCGTATTCCCCGGGCATTTCCGGTTTTTCAAAGGGCACCGGATATACCGCGGAGGACAGCGGCGGGACATCCGTCGCGATCTCGGCTTTCCGGATCAGCCTGCCGTCCCGATCCAGCTTGGCCACGCAACGGAAAGCCGATGTGGGGGTAAACATGTGGCGGTTGACCACTTCAATCTGTTCCAGGCTGACCCTCGCCTTGATGTTCTGGTAATTGTACCGGATCTCCTGCAGCTTCGGGGTTCCCTTCCCGTCCGCGAACACGATTCCGTTCCCGCAGAAGATTCCGTCATTCGGCCGGTCACCCCAGTCACCGCCGTACAGCAGCGTTTCCTTTCCGAAGCGGCTGCGGGCAGTCATCGCCTGGTCAATGAAGTCCCAGATGAATCCACCCTGGTACAGCTCTTCCTCATAGGCAAGCTCGGTATACTTGTGCATCGCGCCGTTGGAGTTCCCCATGGAATGCGTGTATTCGCAAAGGATGAACGGCTTTTCACGGTGCGTCTTCAGGTATTCCCGGACACGCGCGGCCGGCGTGTACATTTCACTCTCAATATCCGTAATTTCCCGGATCCGCTGTTCTGCCGGCATGTGCATGTCGCCTTCGTAGTGCACCGGCCGGGTGGGATCCAGCCGGCGCATTTCGTTGCTCATCGCCAGGATCACCGTGCCGGACAGGCTTTCGTTGCCGCAGGACCAGATCAGGACGCACGGATGATTCCGGTCCCGTCCGATCATGGAACGCACCCGGTCCAGCAGCAGCGGTTCCCATTCATGGAAATCCCCGGGGAAAACCTTGTCGGTCCGTCCGTTCCAGTACATATCCCACATTCCGTGGGATTCCATGTTGTTCTCATCAATCACATACAGGCCCAGCTCATCGCACAGGCGGTACAGCTCCCCGGAGTTCGGATAATGGCTGGTCCGTACGGCGTTGATATTGTTCCGCTTCATCAGGACCAGGTCCCGGCGGATTTTCTCCGCGGTCACGGCCCGGCCGGTTTCACCGCAGAAGTCATGCCGGTTGACGCCCTTGAACACCACCCGCGTCCCGTTCACCAGGATCACACTGTTCCGGATCTCGATTTTCCGGAAGCCGGCCTTCAGCCGTGTGAATTCCGTTTCCCCGGCCGGGGATACGATCTCCGCTTCCACTGTATACAGGTACGGGTCCTCCGCTGACCAGAGGTGCGCATGATCCACCGCCAGTGTTCCGCAGATCTCCGGCTCCCCGCCGGTTGTTAAGGCCGTATCCGCCACGGTCTCACCGTCCCGTTTCAGCCGCAGGCAGAACCGGCTCCCCGCCGGCGCTTCGGTCTTCGCCGTCCATTTCATGATCCCGCGGGTCATGGTTTCATCCGGTTCCGCGGTCCAGGTCAGGTCCCGGATATGGGCTTCCGGAACCGCATACAGGTATACCTCCCGGTACAGGCCGGAAAAGCGCAGGAAATCCTGGTCCTCCAGCCAGCTGCCGGCGCACCAGCGGTAGACCCGGCAGGCCAGTTTGTTTTCTCCCTCCGCCAGCGCGTCTGTCAGTTCAAATTCATGCGGGGTAAAGCTGTCCCCGGAAAAGCCGATATACTTTCCGTTCAGCCAAACCGCCAGGCCGCTTTCCGCGCCCCGGAAGGAAATGAACAGGCGTTTGCCCTTCATACCCGCCGGCAGGCGGAAGGTCTTTACATAGCACGCCACGGGATTGAACTTTTCGGGCAGTTCGCCGGGCGACAGCGTCTCGTGCCCGTCCCACGGGTACTGGACATTGCAGTACTGCGGCACGCCGTAACCCTCTGTCTGGATATGCGCCGGCACGGTGATATCCGCCCAGCCGCCGCAGTCAAAGTCCGGCTGTTCAAATCCAGGTATCACCTGTTTCGGATTCCGGGCATGGAAGAACTTCCACTGCCCGTTCAGGCTCATCCGCAGGGAGGAATCCCCCGCGTCCGCCTCGGCTGCTGATCTGTATACGGTAAAGTCGGCATGCGGATCCAGCCGGTTCTCCCGGAAATACCCCGGATCCTTCAGCCTGCTTTCATCAAACATATTCCCTGTGCTCCTTTCCGAAATCCCTTACTTTTTCCCGCCGGGGCGGACCACATATGTCAGGATGAACAGCACGACAATCGCGCCGCCCAGGATCCACGGCACCGCGTTCAGCAGTCCTTCCCACGCTTTCTGCAGGAAGGAGCGCGAATCTTCTGCCGCGTCATCCGGTTCCGGATCCGGAACCGGATCCGCCGGTTTTTCGGCCGCCGCTTCTTCTGTTTCCGTTTCCCCGGCAGCCGTATCCGCCGGTTCAGGTTCCGCGGCAGCCTCCGCCTCATCCCCTGTATCCGGGGTTCCGGAAGCCATCGCCGGCAGAGGCACTGCCGTCGGATTTGCGGTCGCCATCAGCATCGGGGCTTCCGGTTCGCTTTGCTGCACCGTCTCCGCCGCTTCCGCCTTAAGCGCCGGGGCACTGCCCTCCGCTGCTTTCGCTGAAAGCATTCCCGCTTCCGGCATCGATTCTGTCATGGCATCCGCGCTCATTCCCATCAGAACCACCTGGTCCGCAGATGCTTCGGCAGCTTCATTCGCAGTTTCCGCAGCTTCCTGCACGTTTCCGGCCATCAGCGTGTTGGTCGTCAGGGCCGGGGTTCCCGGTGTGTTTGTCTTTTCCTGCAGCAGGCCGTTATTCCGGGCCAGCATCACACCGCCGATCAGGATCACAAACGCGGCGGCCACGCTCAGGATATAGCGCAGCTGGCCGCGGCCCTTGCGGGGCGCAGCGGTTTCCGCTTCCGGTTTTCCGGCTGCGGCTTCCTCCCGGATCATCCGGGTCCAGTTTTCATGAAAGTCTTCCGGGACTTCCGGCGTCTCTTCCGCCATCCGGGCCAATTCCTCATCGAGCGCGGGGAAATCCATGTCATCCGTGCGGCCGGTATTCTTTTCCTGATCGCTCATGACCGATTCCTCCTTTCGCTCTGTTGGACGTTCCCCGGCGGAGAAAGTTCCCCGCCTTCCGCCAGCCATTCCTGGAGCTTTGCCTTCGCCCGGCTGACCCGGCTTTTGACCGTTCCCTCGGATACTCCCAGCCGGGCAGCCGCATCTTCATAGGAGATGCCTTCCAGCTGGGTCATCACCAGCGCTTCCCGCTGGTCTTCCGGCAGCTGCGCGATCCCCTCCCGCAGCCGCTGCCGCCGGTCTGCAGCGATGACCTTTTCCTCCGTTCCCGGTTCAGGGTCCGGGGGATCAAAACCCGCTTCCCGCAGCGGCTCAATGGACTCACTGCGGTCCCGCTTTGCCTTCCGCGCCGCATCCAGGCAGCAGTTGGCCGCAATCCGGTATACCCAGGTCTCAAACGCGCATTCCCCGCGGTAGCTTTCCAGCGACCGCCAGATCTTCAGCATCGTCTCCTGGGCGCAGTCCGATGCCGCTTCCCGTTCTCCCGTATAATGCCAGCATATCCGCCATATCCGGCCTTCCAGCGGTGTCAGCAGGCTTTCAAAGGCTTCCGGATCTCCCTGCCGGGCTCTCCGCAGCAGCAGCTCGTCCATCCCTTTCCTTTCTCCTTCCCGCCCGTCCATGGAAAAAAACACTTGAATCCTGGCCCTGTTTTTTCTAATATGATAGCATACGTCAGGTCTTTTCGCCACACCGGAAATAAACCGGACGAAAGTTCCGGCGGCCGCGGGCGGACTCGCTCCGTACTGCGGAAACAGGCCGCGGACAGAAAGGCTTTCCATGATCCAGACAGAGAATACCGCCATTGTGCTCCGCCATGCGGATTACCGGGATAATGACCGGATGATTACACTGCTCAGTCCGTCCCGCGGACGGATTGACGCGCTGATCCGCAGCTGCCGGAAACCGAAATCGCACAACCTGAACGCGGGGGAGCTTTTTGCGCTCGGCGACTTTATGCTTGTGGAAAAAAACGGGCGGAATACCGTCACCTCTGTCCGGCTGATCGAAACCTTTTACCCGCTTCGCAACGATTATACCCGGCTGACAGTCGGCGTCTACCTGCTGAACCTGGCGGATGCCGCCGCGGAGCCGGAGCAGGAACAGCGGGAGCTGTTCATGCTGCTCGTCCACACCCTGTCGCGCCTCACCTTTTCCGACCAGGAATGGAAACCCCTGCTTGCCGGCTTCCTGCTGCATTTTTCCGCCTGCCAGGGTTTCCGTCCGCGCCTGAGCCACTGCGTCCACTGCGGAAAGCGCATCCCGGACGAGGGTCCGTTCTTCTTTGACGCCGCCGAAGGCGGACTTTGCTGCGCACAGTGCCGAAAAGAAAAGAGCCAGGTTCCCCTGGCTCCTGAACAGGTCCGCTGGATGCGCGGCGCGCTGTCTTCCGGGTCCGCGTCCTGGGTCAATACCCCGGACGCGGCCGCGCCCCTCCCGCTCCTCCGGAATTACGTGGAGCAGCGGATGGGCCGTCGGATCCGAAGCGCTTCCATGCTGCCGGACAACTGATTTTTTATCCCTTTACCACACGGTTCAGGATCTTCCTGCTCCGCTCCAGGAACGCCGTGATCTCCTCCGCCTCCAGCGGCTGTGCCGCCATGCGGGCCAGATCATACACCTGGCAGCAGAGCATTTTTGTTTCCTCATCCTCCGGATCCCGCGCGGCCAGCGCCTGCACGGTCTCGTTCCGCCGGTTCAGCACCAGCGTATAGCTGTCCGGAATCGGGAAATCCTGGCCGTAGATCCGGCTCATTTCCTTGTAGCGGCGCATCTGCTCGTCCTCGGTCACCATCGCGGTCATATCCGGATCTCCCAGGGACTCCAGCTTCACCTCAAGGCTTTCCTTCCCCAGCGCGCCGCGGAACAGTGCCTGCAGCTTCTCCGCGTCCAGGTCCTTGCCCTCGTCGGATTCCTCCTTCAGGCCGTCAATGTCCGCGTCGACCCGGGCAAAGGTAATCCGGTCTTCCTCGCTGCCCTGGTACTCCATAAAGGACATGAAGTTGCCGTCAATCAGCGTATTCATTACCGCCACTTCAATTCCGCGGTCCGTATACAGCTTCACCGAAGCGGCCTGGCGCTTTTCATCATTGGTGTAGTAAATCTTTTTGTCGGTCTTGTCAAAGTTGGCCGCCTTGTACTCATCAATGGTCTCATACTTGCCGTCTGTCTTCTTCAGCAGGATGGAGCCCTTGATCATGTCGTGGAACTTGCTGTCCCGGATCGCGCCGTATTTGACGAACGGGGCAATATCATCCCAGTAGCCCTCATAGGCTTCCCGTTCTGTATTCATCAGCCCGTTCAGCTTGTCCGCCACTTTCTTGGTGATATGCGCGCTGATCTTCTTCACATATCCGTCGTTCTGCAGGAAGGACCGGCTGACATTCAGCGGCAGGTCGGGACAGTCGATCACGCCCCTGAGCAGCATCAGGAATTCCGGAATCACTTCCTTAATGTTGTCCGCTACGAATACCTGGCCGGCAAACAGCTTGATCTGTCCCTCGTGGGTGCCGAAGTCATTCTTCAGCTTCGGGAAATACAGGATTCCCTTCAGGTTGAAAGGATAATCCACGTTCAGGTGGATCCAGAACAGCGGATCGTCAAAATCCGTGAATACCTTATGGTAGAACGCCTTGTATTCCTCGTCCGTGCAGTCCGCCGGCTTTTTCAGCCACAGGGGCGCGGTCTCATTAATCTGCTGGGGCTTCGGCATCTCAAGAACCTTTTCGGTTTTCGGCGTGCCGTCTTCATTCTTCTCATCGCCGACGGGAACATCCTTCTCCATGGGCTTTGCGTTCGCGTCCTCCAGCATGACCGGATAGGCCATATATCCGCAGTAGCGGTTCAGCACCTCGCGTACACGCCAGGTATCCAGGAATTCCTTCTCATCCTCGGTGATGTGCAGGATAATATCCGTCCCGTGTTTCGTCCGGCTGCCCGCGGAGATTTCATAGTCCATGCCGTCCGCGGATACCCAGGATACCGGTTCCGCGCCTTCCGTGCAGGACAGCGTCTCGATTTCCACCTTTTCGCTGACCATAAACACGGAATAGAAGCCCAGGCCGAAATGCCCGATAATATCGCCTTTTTCCTCCGGCTTGTCCTCAAACTGTTTCATGAATTCCGCCGCGCCGGAAAACGCCACCTGGTTGATATACCGGCGGACCTCGTCATCCGTCATGCCGATACCGGTATCGGAAATCCGGATGGTCCTCTTTTCCTTGTCCACAGATACCGTCACCGCCATAGGCTCTTCGCTGTCCGGGTGCAGCATCCGGAACTTGGTGATCGCGTCGCATGCGTTCGACACGGTCTCCCGCAGGAAAATATCCTTATCTGAATACAGCCACTTCTTGATGACCGGCATGATATTCTGCGCGTCAATCGAAACGGAACCGTTTTCTTTCTGAATCGCCATTTTGCTTACCTCCTGACAAAAAACCCGCGGTGTTCCGCGGCGGCACTTCTTTCTGTGCATGCGTATTGTAACACCCGGGGAAACAAATTACAAGAAAAAATTAGCACTCTCGCTTCGAGAGTGCTAATCTGTGTTTTATCCGGCAATTAACCTTCGAGATCCTCTTCCAGCAGGGCAAGGTCGTCTTCTTCCTCTGCCGCCTGGGCGCGGACGGCGTTCTGCTCTTCCGCGGTCAGGTTTTTCGGCGCGAACAGTTCCGCACGGATCTGGCGGTCGATCTCAGCTGTCACCTCGGGATGGTCCTTCAGGTACAGGCGGGCATTATCCCGGCCCTGGGCCAGGCGCTGGTCCTGGTAGGAGAAGAACGCGCCGCTCTTGTGGATGATGTCCCGCTCCACGGCCATATCCAGCAGCGTGCCTTCCGTGCTGATTCCCTCGCCGTAGATAATATCGAACTCAGCAACCCGGAAAGGCGGCGCCACCTTGTTCTTGACCACTTTGACCTTGGTGCGGTTGCCGATCACTTCGCTCCCGTTCTTCAGCTGCTCACCCTTGCGGACATCCAGCCGGACAGAGGAGTAGAACTTCAGGGCGCGGCCGCCGGGCGTTGTTTCCGGGTTCCCGTACATCACGCCGACCTTCTCGCGCAGCTGGTTGATGAACACCGCCACACACCCGGTCTTGTTGATCACGCCGGTCAGCTTGCGCAGCGCCTGGCTCATCAGCCGGGCCTGCAGGCCGACAAAGGAATCTCCCATCTCGCCGTCGATTTCCGCCTTCGGCACCAGGGCCGCCACCGAGTCAATCACAACGACATCCAGGGCGCCGCTGCGAACCAGGGCTTCGGTAATCTCCAGCGCCTGTTCGCCGGTATCCGGCTGGGAAACATACAGGTCGTCAATATTGACGCCCAGCTTCTTCGCGTACAGCGGATCGAGCGCATGCTCCGCGTCCACAAACGCGGCAATGCCGCCGGCCTTCTGCGCTTCCGCCACAATGTGCAGTGCCACCGTCGTCTTACCGGAGGATTCCGGCCCGTAGATCTCCACAATCCGGCCGCGGGGAATGCCGCCGACGCCCAGTGCGTAGTCCAGGGTCAGGCATCCGGTCGGAATGACGGGAATATCGCGGTTAATCGCGTCCGATCCCATTTTCATGACGGCGCCTTTGCCGAATTGCTTGTCCAGATCCGCCAGTGCGTGTTCCAGTGCCTTGAGCTTCTCCGCCTGTACACTGTCGGCTGCGGGTTCGGTTTTCGCGGTTTTCTTCGTCGCCATGATTGTCTTCCTCCAATATGGTTTTTCATCGCTCCGGAGCGATTCGTTTCTATCGGTATTTTACCGCCGGACCCTTGAAAACACAAGGGGAACAAAAACTTTTTCTACTCCTCCGGGCACCGTTTCCAGGCCCTCCGGATCCCCGCCGCGTCGGTGGTGACCACCGCCGTTACGGATGCCGGATCCAGCTTCAGCTCCTGCGTCAGCTCCGGATACCGGAAACTGCGGCGGAAGCGCTGGTCCGCGTAAAACACACCGTCCTCAATCCGTCCGGTCTCCCACGACTCCACATTGTCCAGGGCTGACTGCTTTGCCGGGAAAGCCGGATTCTCCATCTCCAGTCCGTTCATCCGGAAGCGTCCGCCTTCCGTGTCGTCTTCTGTCAGCAGCCGCACCTTCCCGCCCTTACCGCCTGGGCACAGCACCGTCAGGTTGCTGCTCTTCAGCCGGTTCAGCGTGATCGAAACCGCCTCGGGATTTACATCCATCCCGGCAAAACGGCATCCGAGCCGGTCCGCCGCTTCCAGTGTCGTGCCGCTTCCGCAGCACAGGTCCACCACCAGGTCCCCTTCCCGGGTCACAGGCAGCAGCAGGCGTTCCAGCAGCTTCAGCGGCTTCTGGGTCGCGTATCCGGTCCGTTCGGGATCGCGCTGCTGGAGATGGCTGATATCCGTCCACACGTCGCCTGGATAGATCGGTTCATCATCAAAATAGCGGTATTCCTTTCCGTGCGAAACAATACTGGAGAACATCCGCCCCTGCTCATCCCGTCCCCTTGCCATATGGTTCCGCCGGCCCTCGCCGCGCGGAAGCGGGACCCGCGTCAGGTCAAACCCGTATTTCGGGCCCTTCGCGTACAGCAGGATCACATCATGCTTCCGGGAGAAATACCGCCGGGATCTTCCGCCGCTTTCATATGCCCAGATGATCTCGTTCAGGTACCGGGTCTTTCCGAATACCTTGTCGCACATAATCCGCGCCGGGGCTGCCATCCGCCAGTCCAGGTGAAGGTAGAAAACGCCGGTGTCTGCCAGCAGGTCCTTCGCGACGCCGACCAGCCGGCGAAGCAGCCGCAGGTATTCCTTTTCACCCGTGTACCGGTCTTCGTATGCCGGATAACGGGGCGCGGGCGTCCCGGTTCTCCATCCCTGCTCCCCGTAGGGGCGGCGGCGCATGAATTTTTCTCCCGTCATAAAGGGAGGATCCAGATAGACGCACTGTGCCTTTCCGGCCAGGTCCCTGATTTCCTGCGGCAGCGCCATCACATTGCCGCATATGAGCAGGTTTTCCCCCGCACCGATCACTTCCCGGTTGATATTGACCTGTTCAAACATGACTGTCGCCTCCCAGCCGGTCCCTGAGCTGTTTCAGCTCGTCCTGTTCCTCCGTCAGCGCCTCCAGAAAACGGCTTTGCTCCCCGTCCGCCGCCAGCATTCTCCCGGCTTCCCGCACGGCTTCCGTAAATTCCGGATCCAGGGCCCGGATTCCCTGCCGCGCCAGCGGACAGACCGCATACGCCCGCTGGTCCACTGCCGCCTTTACGGTTCCGTTCCGGATGACCGGCAGCAGCGGAAACAGGCGGCATGCCAGCGGACGGTCTTCCCGGCTGCAGGTGCCCGGGCAGATTACCATCGGTCCGGCTGGTGTCTGCCGGATTGTCCATCCTTCCCGGTCCCTGTACAGCGCGTCTTCCCCGGGAAACAGGAGCATTCCCGATTCCTCCCCCTCCAGGGAATCACAGCAGCGGCTGCCGCACACCCGGCCGCAGTCCCGCCTCAGCGGTGTAACACTGTTCAGTTTTTCCCGGGCACGAAAAAGAGCATCGTCCATATTCCGGCGTCCTCCGCAAAGGTTCCGTTTTCTGTTTCGATGCTCTCATGATAAAGCCGCCTGTGCGGTTTTGTCAATTCTTTCCGGGGGCCCCTTTCCCCAGCTTTTTCCGTGCCACCAGCAGGTAGCAGGCCATGTGGGCCGCGAAGGTCGCGAACCAGGAAATCGGATAGGACATATACAGGATCTCCTGGGTCGGATTGGCGGCAAACACCGTCATAATCCAGATGATCCGGAGTACGCATGCCCCGGCCAGGGAAACGATCATCGGCATCACCGAGTATCCGATTCCCCGCAGCTGGCCGACCATCACGTCCATCATTCCGCACAGGAAATAGGTGGGCAGGATAATGTCCATCCGCTTCAGTCCGGCGGCAATCACATCCGGTTCGGAATTGTACAGTCCGATCAGTTCCGGACCAAAGGCGCGGATCAGCAGTCCCATCCCGATCCCGATCACCGCCACCGTTCCCAGGCAGCACCAGAGGACCTTCTTCACGCGGTCCGTCTTTCCGGCGCCGTAGTTCTGGCTTGCAAACGTCATATCCGCCTGGTGCTGGGCGTTCATCGCCGTGTAGACGAATCCTTCGATGTTCATCGCCACGCCGTTTCCGGCCATGACCACCGATTCAAAGCTGTTTACGGCGGACTGGATCAGCACGTTCGAAATGGAGAACAGGCTTCCCTGCAGGCCGGCCGGCAGGCCGATCCGGATGATTTCCTTCGCGCTCTTCCGGTCAATCCGGCATTCCTGCAGGTTCAGCTGGATCACCCCGCGCGTCCGCAGCAGGCAGATGATCACCAGTGTCATGCTGATTACCTGGCTGGCCACCGTCGCAATCGCAACGCCCGCCACATCCATCCGGAACACAATCACCAGCAGCAGGTTCAGCAGCACATTGATCAGCCCGGAAATCATCAGGTAAACCATCGGGCGTTTTGTGTCACCCACTGCCCGCAGGGTCGCCGCGCCAAAGTTGTACAGCATATTGGCCGGCATGCCGATAAAATAGATCTTTACATAGAGCGTTGCCCCGTCGATCACGTCGTCCGGGGATCCCATCATCTCCAGCAGCGGCCGGGCCATAAAAAACCCGAACAGTCCCACGGCGATTCCCATAAAAAGCGCCATGGTAATGGCGGTATGTTCCGCTTTCCGCATCCGGATCATGTCCCGGGCGCCATAGCATCGGGCAATCACCACGCTTGCGCCGACGCTCAGTCCCATGAAAACGTTCACCAGCAGGTTGATCAGCGAGCCGGTGGAAGATACCGCCGCCAGGGCGGTGTGGCTTTCCGCGTAGTTGCCGACAACAATCACATCGGCTGCATTGTATAAAAGCTGGAGAATGCCCGTCAGGATCAGCGGGCCGGAAAAAGCCAGGATCTTCGGAAGCAGCGGACCTTCCGTCATGTCGATCTCGTGCTTCTTTTCCCTTCTGCGTCCGAGCGTGAGCATGCTTGCTCCTCCGTATCAGGTTCGGTTGGATTACTGTGCATATCGGGTCAGGGTAATCCGGGTAATCACGGGGCGGTTGAACAGCCGTCCCGGCTGGTAGGTATAATGGGGATCCGATCCCAGTCCGGGGCTGATATACTGCGGCACACCGTTCACATAGCTCAGTCCCGTGATTTCTGAATCCTCCGGGAACCAGCCCAGTTCCGGCACATAGATGGCGCCGCCGAACGGAAGCCGCCACTGGCCGCCGTTATAGTGGCCTGCCAGGATCATGGATGCGTATCGGATGGAAAAGGCAGCTCCCTTTTCACTCCATGCGGCTGTACCGGATACATATTCATCCGACAGCGGAGTATGCGTCAGTACAATCTGGACATCCTCCGGTTTCACCTGGCTTTTCAGCTCCCGGATCTCGGCAATGCGCGCCAGCTGGTATCCCGTGGCGCGGATCCTGGCCGCGTCGTCCGCCGTCAGGGACGCCGCTCTTTGGTTCAGGATATCCATCTGGGTTCTGTACGTTGCTTCCAGGCCGTCCAGGTCAATGGAATACAGTTCCTCCGGAATAAACCAGATCGTTCCCTTTTTGCGGGTTTCCGATACCGGCCGGTCCAGGATCGTAACCCCGGCTCGGATCATCTGTTCCGCCCATTCCGTATATACCGACAGGCTGCCATGGGCGGAATAATCGATCGGATCCCCGTCCACATCACCCGGAATATAGTACTTCGGTGTCTCTTCGGGCATCAGGGCAATCAGCTCCAGCAGGGGGCTGATGTCCCGTTCCGGACCCAGGACATCCCCGGTGATCACCACAGCGGAATACCGCCGGGTACCCAGTGCGGATGCGGCCGCCTTCTGTTTATCCCCGAAACGGGCACCGTGAAGGTCGCTGATATGCAGGATGGAATATTCCTCCAGGTCCTTCGGAAGGTCCAGTACGGTAACGCGCAGATCCTCCACGACCAGGTGCCGGGATGTCATAAGATTCCCCATAAAGAGGGCAAACACCAGGAACAGCAGTATCCCCAGGAAGGAAACCACGCGGCGGCGTGCCCGTTTCTGCCGGCGCATAATGTCCGAAGAAAAAATATACCGGTTCTGGTAACGCTTCACCCCGGCTCCCTCCTTCCTGAAGATATGCGACCATTATAAGAGGTTGTCATCCAATTGGCAATACAATCATGAATCCCCGCCCGGAAGCTCCGGGCGGGGATTCATACCGGTCATTTCCGTGTAAAGCGGAACACGTTCCAGGACGCCGGGGCCAGCTGTGCCCGCAGCATTCCGTTCTCGCAGGCTGTTCCGCAGTTCTCCTGCGGAAGGATCGTATCCGGATGCTCATATGTGTTGGCATCGTTCCGGTTTTTCGCGTACATTTCCGTATGCCCGCCGAATGTCCATCCGGCAAACCCGCGCGCGTCCATCATCAGCTCCTGCGGCTCGTCCAGGCACGCGTTGATCACATACACATACGCTTCCCCTGCCGTCTCATCCATCGCGGCTGCCGCCTGGATGGTCGCGGCGTTTTCAAAACCGGCATACTGGTTCATGTCGTCGATCACATAACCCGGTACGTCATAGGTATCACAGGTGACTTCACACTGCAGGGATATTCCCTTCGCGGTCCGGATCATCTGGGTGAACGGATAATAGCACGCGCCCTTCCATATATGCTCCCGGTCCGTGCGGCACAGGTCATTCAGTCCGCCGGTCGCGCAGCCGATCTTCACACGGTCCGCGTGCCGCAGCATCACCAGCATCGTGCTTGCGGTGCCCAGGGCCCGCAGCATTTCCCCGTCCATCGGCGGCATGCGCCGGGTGGACCAGTCGTCCGGATCATGGCGGACGTACTTCCGGTCCGGATCAAAGCCGCAGAAATTCTCCGCGTGCTGCTGCCCGCCGATTCCGGGGTGGAAATCGCCCCGCGGCCGGAACATGCTCCCGTATTCATCCAGGGACAGCATCATCGTTTTGTTGATACGCAGCTTGGTGCGCAGGTAATCGCACAGCGCAGTCTCCGTGCGGATATAATCCTCGAATGCCAGGTAGCCGGCCAGCAGCGCCTGCGGCAGGTCCGGCGGTGCGGAATGGTAATGATGCAGGGAAATATAATCCACTGTCTCGTAGCATTCCTCCAGTACCTTCCGGTCCCATTCCGGATAATGGTTCAGGAAGGGGGAACAGGACACGCAGGCCACGGTTTCCGCCTTCGGGTCGATCCACTTCATCGCCTTGGAGGTCTCATGGGCAAGTATACCGTATTCCCGGGGCTTTTTCTCCCAGGAAGCAATCTGCCACGGGCCGTCCATCTCGTTTCCCAGGTACCAGATCTTTACACCGTACGGATCCGGATGCCCGTTCTTCTTCCGCAGGTCCGACCACCAGGTCCCGCCGCTGAAATTCGTGTATTCCACACAGTCCGCCGCGTCCTGCAGCGTCCCCGTGCCCAGGTTCACGGTATAGATCGGTTCTGTCCCGGCCTTCTCCGCCCACTGCAGGTACTCATCATGGCCTACATCATTGGGAATGTACTGGCGCCAGGCCATATCCAGGTGCGCTTTGCGCTCCGCCATCGGCCCGATGGAATCCTTCCACTGCCATCCGGAAACAAAATTTCCGCCCGGCAGGCGCACACAGGGAAGCCCGGTCTCCTTCAGCGCGGTATAAAAATCCTTCCGCAGTCCCTGTTCGTCGGCGGCCGGGTGCTTTGGATTATACATGCTTCCGTTCACCATGGAACCGATCGGTTCCAGGAAGACGCCGAAAAGGCGCGGGGAAATCTCCCCGATCCTGAAATCCGGATGCACAGTCAATGATGCTTTTTTCATAAATGTTGTCCTCCCCGAAAGTTGGGTTAACGATTATGTTTACAAAAAACAGACCGATGAGCTATTATATCATACGTTGATTCATTCTGAAATCATGGAATATCAAAACAGGAGGTTCTGACCGATGGCGGACCGCAAACAGGTGATCAATCCGTATCTGCCCAACTGGGAATACGTGCCGGACGGTGAGCCGCATGTGTTCGGGGACCGGGTCTACGTCTACGGCTCCCATGATTTTTTCGGCGGCGATGTATACTGCATGGGCGACTATGTCTGCTGGAGTGCCCCGGTGGATAACCTGGGCGACTGGAAATATGAAGGCGTCATCTACCGCAAGGACCAGGATCCGCACAACACGGACCTCCAGGGCAACCTGTACGCCCCGGACGTCACCCGGGGCCCGGACGGCCGGTACTATCTGTACTATGTGCTGAGCACCTGGGGCGTGGTCTCCGTCGCCGTCAGCGATGTGCCGCAGGGGCCGTACGCGTTCTATGGTTATGTCGCGTATCCGGACGGAACCCGCCTGGGCGAAAAGGCCGGGGATGAGCCCCAGTTTGACCCCGGTGTCCTGACCGAAGGAAACCGGACCTATCTGTACACCGGTTTCTGCGGATACGGGGATAAATCCCGCCATGGTGCCATGTGTACCGTACTCGGCCCGGATATGCTCACCGTGCAGGAACCGCCGCGCTTTGTGGCGCCCGGTGTCATGTACAGTGAAGGAACCGGCTTCGAAGGGCATGAATTCTTTGAGGCGCCTTCCATCCGGAAGCGCGGAAACCTTTATTACTTCATTTACTCCTCCATCAAATTCCATGAGCTTTGCTATGCGGTCAGCACCGAACCCACCGGCGGTTTCACCTATAAAGGGTGCATGATCAGCAGCTGCGACCAGGGAATTGATTCCTATAAACCGGCGGACAAGCCGATGTATTACACCGCCAACAACCACGGCAGCATGGAGAAAATCGGGAACAGCTGGTATATCTTCTACCACCGCCACACCAACGGAACCAATTATTCCCGCCAGGGCTGCTTTGAAAAGCTGAACTTCCGGGAAGACGAAACCGCCATCCAGGCGGAAATGACTTCCTGCGGCAGTGTCCGCCCGCTGGAAGGAAACGGGTGGTATCCGGCGTATATCGCCTGCCATCTGTTCACCAGCGAGGAAGTGGTCTATGTCCCCTGGAGCGGCTGGATGGATGACCGCTTCCCAAAGATCACCCAGGAAATCGAAGAGGGCGGCCGCGGCATCGGATATGTAGCCAATATGCGTTCTTCCGCCACAGCGGGATTCCGTTATTTCGACTGCCGGGGCATCCGGAAGGTCAGTATCCGCACCAAGGGCTACGCCAACGGACAAATGGAACTCCGGACCGCATGGGACGGGGAAGTCATCGGCACCTTCCCCATCGGCTACGCCAACGTTTGGCATGATACGGAAGCGGATATCACCATCCCGGACGGCGTTCAGTCCCTGTATTTCACCTTCACCGGCCAGGGCCATCTCCAGTTTGCCGGCTTCACCCTGAACTAAACATTTTAAGCCGCTTGCATTTCTGCAAGCGGCCTTATTGGAATCCGGGCGAAGCTCTGACGACCCGCAGTGCGGGGAGTTGCAACTATTGAGGTTGCGGGCGAACCGCCGACGACTGTCAGTGGCAGGAGTCTCGTCGGCGGTGAGGTCAATCGAAAGGGAGTGGTCTCCCCAGTGGGGAGCCACGACCATTGAGATTGCGGAAAGCGCCGCCGAGATTCCATAAGAAAACCGCTTGCGTTATGCAAGCGGTTTTATATGGAATCCGGGGAAGGAGCTGAACGTCAGCACAGTGTGCTGTCGGCGCAGCCGAAGTGAAGCGAGTTCCTCATTCGAAACGAGCAGAGCCGCCGCTCCAAGGCGGATCTGCGAAGATTGAGAATGCGGACCGCCGGCTAATGACAAAAAAACTGCCGCATTATTGCGGCAGTTTTATTTGGAATCCGGCGGCGACCTACTCTCCCGGACCGTTACCAGTCAAGTACCATCGGCACTGAAGGGCTTAACTTCTGTGTTCGGTATGGGAACAGGTGGAACCCCTTCGTCATTGCCACC
>JAFRTK010000164.1 GCA_017427165.1 Clostridia bacterium | reverse complement strand
CGTAATCGAAGCCAGGTGCTCCGGCGTGCCGTAGCCGTGGGCGTGGCCCGCGCCGTCCGGAATGTCGAAATGGAAGTAGATCAGGGTAAAATCATGGGTGTTGATATAATCCACGGCCGCCCGGATCAGCTCATCGCCCTCGGCATTGACCTCGTATACGCCGAGGTCGTTCTCGATAATGCCGATGTTGATGTTCGCCCATTCGCAGAAGGAAGCCAGCTCCGCGTCCGGCCGGTTCTCCCGGATCACCCGGAACACGGACGGATAGGGCGAATCCGCCGGAAAGGGCTTCTTGCCCGATGCCCAGTTGGTCAGCCCGTGGCGGCGGCAGTCCACCCCGTGCAGGATGCTTCCCCAGCATTCCGCGCTGATGGTGGGCATTTCCGTCAGCGCGCGGCGGCATACCGCGCCGTTGCGGAAGATGCGGTCAATATTCGGGGTGGGCGTCTGCTCAAAGAACGTGCCGGCCCCGTCAACGCCGAACAGGATCACCCTTTTCGCCCATTGCTTCATGTGATGCTGCCTCCTGTTCCGGAACCGTCCGCCGGTCCGGAAACGCTGTTTATTTCATGCCTGTTCCAGGCCCGTTCAGTGCGGGTCTGGTCTCCGTTTTCCATCATAACACAATCCCGGCGTTTTGCGTCATCAAAATATCCGCTTCTTTCCTTTCCCTGCCGGCCCGGAAACCCCGTTTGCATTGACACGCGCCCATTTGTTACATATAATAAAGACAAATCTATGGAGCTATATGCATATTCTTGTTTCCGGCAGTCCCGGAATCAATATATTCCTGTCATTCTTTCATCCCTGGAGGATCTGCTGAAATGAACGGTCGTAAATCGTCATGGATTATTATGGCGAATGTCTTCCTGATGATTGCCATACTGGTTTTTGTCGTGCTGTATTCCGGTTTCCAGAGAAGGGAAAACTACCGAAACCAGGTGGAGCATTTTGTCAACGCCACCATCGCCATGGAACGCGTTACCGGCAACTACCTGGAAGGCGAGCAGAGCATCTGCGACAACTGGGCCAATTATATCAACAGCCGGGACCTGACGTTGGAGGAGGCGGCGGAATACGTCCGGGCCACCCACGCGAAATCCATGACGTCCGCCCACCTGATCGATACGGAAACCCTGGACGGGTATTCCACCCGGCCGAGGCCGAACACCGCGGATGATTACGCGGTTTCCTACCGGCGGATGGAGCTGTTCGGGGACGGATCCTGGATTGCGGACCTGGGCACTGCCATCAACATCACCCGCACCTATACGAACCCCCTCAACGGGGAACAGTCCCTGGCCTTCTGCGACCGGATCACCGTGCGGGATCCGGAATCCGGCGGAAAGCGGCAGGCTTACCTGCTGCGCATCATCCCCACCTCCAGCCTGAAGGAAAAATGGGTCTTCCCCCAGGAAGAGTATGAGGATGAGGATTTCTCCATCATCGACACGGAAAGCAACTACGTCATCAAGGGGCGTTCCTTCAAAAACGCCAGCTTCTTCGAATTCTACAAATCCTATAACCAGCCGGGAATCGCGGTGCAGCAGAAGCTGTTTGACAACATCCTGTCCGATACCGGCTCGTTTACCATGAAGGATTCAAAAGGCCGGGAATGCATCGTCGCCCATACTCCCATCACCTCCACCAAGGGCTGGGTGCTGCTGAGTTCTGCGCCGGTCACCAACCTGAACGCAGTCACGGAGGACTGGATCCTCATCGGGGTCATCACCTTCGGCCTGCTGATCCTGCTGGCCATGGACTTCCTGTACCTGAATTCCATCAACCAGAGCCTCCGGGTCATGGCCCGGGAAGCGGAAGCGGCCAGCAAGGCCAAAACCGATTTCCTCTCCACCATGTCCCACGATATCCGCACCCCGATGAACGCGATCATCGGCCTGACCACCATTGCCGAGAAGAACCTGGGCGACCGGGACGCCGTGGCGGAAAACCTGCGGAAGATCGGCCTGGCCGGCAATCACCTGCTCACCCTGATCAACGACATCCTGGATATCTCCAAGGTGGAAAGCGGAAAGATCACCCTGAGCCCGCTCACCTTCTCCATCGTGGAAACCGTGCAGAACCTGGTAAACCTCTCCCAGCCCATGGTCAGGGAGAAGAACATCGATTTCAGCTTCCGCACCAACCATATCCGGCATGAATACCTTTATGCCGACCAGCTGCGCCTGAACCAGATTTATATCAACATCCTGTCCAACGCCATCAAATACACCCCGCCGGGCGGCAGCGTGTCCGTGGACCTGCGGGAGGAAGAAAGCGAAAAGGACGGCTGCGTCCGGCTGGTCTATTGCGTCGCGGACACCGGAATGGGCATGACGCCCGAATTCCTGGAGAAGATGTACCAGCCCTTCTCCCGGCAGACGGACAGCCGCATCAACAGCATCCAGGGCACCGGCCTGGGCCTCGCGATCACCCGCCAGATGGTCGACCTGATGAACGGAACCATCGACTGTCAGAGCGAGGTGGAAAAAGGCACCACCTTCACCATTACCCTGGATCTCCCCGTTGCCGACAGGCATCACGAGGAGATGCGGATTGAAGGTGTGGATGTCCTGATCGCGGATGATGACCCGGTCACGCTGGAAACCGCAGCGGATACGCTGGAATCCATGGGCGTCCACGCCGAGCTGGCCAACAGCGGCATGGAGGCGCTTGGAATGATCCGCCACCGGCATGAATCCGGCAGGGACTACAGCGTGGTCATCCTGGACTGGAAGATGCCGGATATGGACGGCGTCGGGACCATCCGCTGTATCCGGGAGGAATTCGGCCCCGGCATCCCCATCCTGCTGATCTCCGCCTATGACTGGTCTGATATCGAGGACGAGGCGAAGGAGGCCGGGGTGAACGGCTTCATCAGCAAGCCGCTGTTCCGTTCCGGGCTGTATGAGAAGATCAACAGCCTCCTCGGTACGGAATCCAAAGCCCTGGAGCCGGAGGATGACTATTCCGACCTGGCCGGGATGAATATCCTCATCGCGGAAGACAACGATATCAACTGGGAGATCATTTCCACCATGCTCGGTATGTTCGGCATCACGGCCGAGCGGGCGGAGAACGGCCGGATCTGTACGGAAAAGATGGCCGCGGCTGAAGAAGGCGCCTACGACCTGATTTTCATGGATATCCAGATGCCGGAAATGAATGGCCTGGATGCGACGCGCGCCATCCGGAAGCTGGAAAACAAATGGGCTTCTTCCATCCCCATCATCGCCATGACCGCCGATGCCTTCTCCGAAAACGTGACGGAATGCCTGGATGCAGGTATGAACGGACATATTGCCAAACCGATCGACCTTAAACTGGTTATCAGGGAAATTCGCAGGATCAAGGAGGAAAAGAAAAAATGAGAAAACTGCTTTGCGCCGTCCTGGCCGCCCTGCTCGCACTCGTGCCGATGGCCTGTCTCTCACCCGCCCGGGCAGGTTCTGCCGGTGAATTCCAGCCGATGCTGGACCGGGACACCATCTGTGAGATCACCGTTGTCGGCAGCTATTCCAACTTTGAAGCCCTGGAGGCGGAATTCGACAGCTTCAATGAGTTCTATCCCGATGTGGAATTCAGCTACGTGAAGCCGGATGACTACAACAACCTGCTGGGAACCATCCTGGAAAGCAGCAGCGCCCCGAATATCTTCTTCTCCTTCACGGGGATGTACGGGAATGAAAAATACCAGACCGTCCTGGACCATATGGAGGATCTCGCCGATCCAGCCCTCGGCCTGGACCTGGAATGCATCCGTCCCAGCCTGCTGAGCCCGGATGCTGAAGGCCGCCTGCTGATGGTCACGGTCTTCGCCCGGAACTACGGTATGCTGGTCAACAATGACCTGTTTAAAAAAGAAGGGCTTCAGGTCCCCTCCACCTGGGAAGAACTGCTGGCCGTATGCGAGGCGTTCCGTTCCAAAGGATATGCCAGCCCCCTGATGGGCTACAGCAAAGGTGCTTCCAGCAGCCTGATGAACACCCTGGTCTATCCGGAAGTCGTGGCCGCCCTCGCTGCCAGTCCGGAAATGCTGCAGGCCGCCAACGCCATGGATCCTTCCGCGGGCGAATGCATG
>JAFRTK010000163.1 GCA_017427165.1 Clostridia bacterium | reverse complement strand
TTCCCTGCATACTCATGCTACCAAATTCGATGTTGCATTTTTTGAACATCACAGTTATGATTATTCCAGAAACAAAAAAGGGGATAAACGCACATGCCGACGGAAAGCGGAAAGAAGATTATTATCCTGTATATCCTGCAGATCCTGCGTCGGTATACGGATGCTGACCACACCATGACGCAGCAGCAGATTGCGGAAAAGCTTCGGGACGAATACGGACTCGAAGTCAACCGCGCCACGGTAAAACGCAATATCGCGGACCTGATTGACGCCGGGTATGATATCCAGTACACAGAGGTCATACGGACCCATACAGACCGAAAGACCGGGGAAAAGGAAGAAAATACCGTATATACCAACCTTTATTTCGAGCACGAGTTTACCGAACCGGAACTGCATATGCTGATTGACGGCCTGCTGTTTTCCCGCTCGGTTCCGTATAAGCAGCGGAAGCAGCTGATTGATAAGCTCGGAAAGCTTTCCAGCGCCTATTTCAACCAGCGGATGAACCATGTGCACTGCATGTCGGCAGACTCCCCGCAGAACCCGGAGCTGTTCCACACCATCGATATCCTGGACGAGGCAATTACCGCCGGGAAACAGGTGGAGATTACCTACAACCACTATGGAACGGACATGAAACTGCATCCCGGGCTGAACACGGACGGCAGCGTGAAACGCCAGACGCTGAATCCCTACCAGATGGTGGCCAGCGAGGGGCGGTATTACCTGATCTGCAACAACGACCATCACGATACAGTTTCCAACTACCGCATTGACCGGATTACCGATATTGTCCTGCTGGAAACTCCGGTGAAACCGAAGAACCAGGTGGAAGGCCTGGAGGACGGACTGAACCTGCAGGATTATGTGTACCAGAACCTGAACATGTTTTCCGGGAAAGCGGAAAAGGTGGAATTCGTGACCGCAAAGGGCGCGGTGAGCCTGATTATTGACTTCTTCGGACGGCATGTTTCTTTCCATGAGCAGGAAGACGGAAAGGTATCCTGCCGCCTGCTGGTGAGCACGGAGGCCATGAAACACTGGGCGGTGGAACACGCGAATATTGTACGGGTGATATCACCGGCCAGCCTCGTGGAGGACATCCGGACCGAGCTGAAGAAGGCGGCCGCCCTGTATGAAATGAACGGAACCGGCAAATGACAATCAACACCGGATAAAAGGAGGAAAGCTTATGAATCCCGCAATGAACAAACGAAACGAACTGCTGGCCCGGACGGTGATCAAAGGACTGGAATCCCGCAATATGAGCGGATATTACGCATCATCCCGGGAAGAAGCGCTTCGGATCGCGCTGGATCTGATTCCGGAAGGCTCATCTGTGACGATGGGCGGCGCCATGAGCGCGCATGAAATCGGCCTTGTGGATGCGCTGAAGAACGGGAATTATCAGTTTATCGACCGGGACGCGTATGAAGACAAACGCGCGGCAATGCTGGCCGCATATGACGCGGACGTATTCCTTAGCAGCGCGAATGCCATCACTTCCGACGGGGTGATGGTGAATATCGACGGAAACTCAAACCGGGTATCCGCAATCGCGCAGGGACCGAAAAAGGTGGTATTCATCGTCGGGATGAACAAGGTGTGCGGCGATATCGACGGGGCGATCAAACGCGCCCGCAATGTGGCCGCACCGATCAATGCCCAGCGGTTCGGCCTGAATACACCGTGCTCCAAAACAGGCGCCTGCATGAACTGCAAATCACCGGATACAATCTGCTGCCAGATCCTGATCACCCGTTATTCCCGCCATGCGGGCCGGATCCATGTTATCCTGCTGAATGACAGCCTCGGATTCTGAGGCAGGAGAAAAAACCTGTTCAAGGACATCCGGTATATGGTATATTGATTCCAGACAGAAAAAGCTATATGAGGTGATACGGTGCAGATTTATGAGGAAGAGGGGAAGCTGGTTATTCAGCCTACCGGTTCGATCCGGTCGGATAACGCGACGGAGCTGGATACAGAGATCCGGAAGGCGGCGGCAGAGCATCCCAGGCTGCCACTGGTGATTGATGCACGGGGAATTACCTACATCTCCAGTTCCGGGCTGCGCGTACTGCTGGCCCTGCAGAAGGAACTGCCGAAAGCACCGGTGATCCGCAACGTAACCCCGGAAGTATATGATATTTTTGAAGTAACCGGATTCAATACCCTGATGGATATCCGGAAAAAGATGCGGGAAATCTCCGTGGACAACTGCCGGGAAATCGGCCGCGGCGCCATCGGAACGGTATACCGGTATGACGGGGATACCATTGTAAAGGTGTACAAAGGCGGGGAAGAGATGATACCTGTGATCCGTGCGGAACGGGAACGGGCACGCAAGGCTTTCCTGCTGGGAATTCCCACCGCAATCCCGTTTGATACCGTGAAAGCCGGAGAATGCTACGGGGCCATGTTTGAAATGGTGAACGCGGAAAACCTGAACAAGCAGGTGATCCGGGATCCGGAATCGCTTCCGGAGGTGATTCACCGGTATGTGGAACTGCTGAAATCCATTCACACGCTGGAAGCGGCCCCCGGGGAACTGCCGGACGCCCGCAGGGTCTTTGTGACGATTGCGGAACGGATGGCCGGGGATATCGGGAAGAGAAACGCCGGAAGAGTGATCAAACTCCTGGAAGCAATGCCGGAAAACCGGCACATCCTGCACGGAGACGCCCACCTGATGAATGTGATGGATTCCAACGGAACCCTGATGATGATCGACATGGATACGCTGTGCACCGGAGATCCGGCGTTTGAGTTCGGAGCGCTCTATACGAGCTATATTGCATTCTCGGAGGATGACCCGGAAAACACCATGAAGTTCCATGGCCTTTCCAGGGGAAACTGCTCAAGGATTTTCAGGGATGCCCTGCGGGAATACCTCGGAAACCCGGACGAAGAAACCATCAGAAAAGCCGAACAGAAAATTGCCCTGCTCGGCTGCCTGCGGTTTATTGACGTGCTGGACAAGGAATTCCCGGAAGACGCCCTGAGGAAGCTGCGGTACCGCCATACGGCGGAGCATATTGCGGAGCTGCTCCCACAGATTGATTCCTTGGTGCTGTAAGCGTTTCACCACTTATTACGGACCTTCTCGGCAAAGCCGGTAAGGTCCTTTATTTCGACTTTTTGTCCGTCATCAAGGATGACTGTACCGGAGAAACGGCCAAAGACCTGGTGCTGGTCCGAACAGATCAGCTTCAGGTCTATTTTTGCGCTGCGGTCCATCATGGGAATGAAATCCATCTCAAACCGCCCGTCGTCACTGCTGAACTTCCACGGGGACATGAAGTCATCCTTTCCGCCGGAGGACGGGATTTCAAACTTCACCCGGGAAAGCTTATGGGCTTTTCCGTTATGGAACAGCATGTTTTCACTGGCGGCGGAGGTGTCACCGAAGCCATAGCCGATGTTGAACCCGAAGGGCACACCGCCGGCGAGGCCTGAAGCAGATCCCCAGTACCATGTATTGTCATACGTCCAGACACCGCGTCCCCAGTCCAGAACGCCGAAATCCAATGACGGATCAAACTTGTATTCGCTGTCCCCGAATTTTACGGTGCCATCTGCCCGCATGCAGTTGATCTTCTGGTTGTAATAGAAGGCCGTGGGTTTTTCCGGGAACGGCGTCGCGATGACCATGGTTTCTTCCGGCGCGTCTGTCAGCGTGATATCAAACGAGATTCCGGTTTCCCCGGAAAAACGGTCCATATGTCCGTAAAGATGCCGCGATTTCCCGTCATTGTCAAAGCATATTCCATATCCTTTTCCGTGGACCCGGATATCACCGGATGCGGAGGAGAAGGGGAGATCCCGCTTCGCGATGAACGGCACGGACATCCGGGACGTCGTGACCTGGCTGTTCTTTTCAAAATCAAGGAGGGAGATACTGTCCATTGTCATATAGCCGTTATCTGCCACGGTGAGGGCCAGGGCAAACCGGGCTGTACAGATGCAGTAATAATCCCATTCCTTCAGCCGGAGAGGGGAAGCCTTGACAAGGGAACGGTCATACTGACGGATCTGGGAAAGTGCGTATCCCTTTTCGACCAGGTGTCCGTTTCCGTCGAGGAGCGGGCCGGGTACAGTGATGCGGTGCTGCATAATGATGCCTCCCGGATATTGATGATATGGCTGTATCTGGAATTATTATACCTGCGCAGCAGAGGGCGGGCAAGAGGAAGAATAAATTAATGGCCGGGAGAAGCCATCTCCCGGCCACGCCAAAAAGGAAACGGATATGTCTCCCGATTGGGTCTGAATTACACCAGCTGACGGCGGGCACGTTCCTTTTCCGCAGCCGCGTCGTCGGCAGGATACCACATCGGTTCCACCAGGTGGACACTGCAGGCTTCCCCCTGGGCGAAAGTGACGCGGTGGGGTGTCTGTACCTTCAGCAGCTGGTCTCCGACAGGCACGAGGTATTCGGTCCGATCTGTCAGGAAAATACGTTTTTCCACATGGGTCTGGTAGCCGTCCTGATCGGGGCCGGAAAGCGCGATTTCATTCGGACGGGTTGCAACGACCATTTCTTCGGCAGCATCATCCGGTACGGAAAGGTTGAGCGCCTGGTCCATATGGCCTTTCGGATAGGCTTTGCCATCCTGAATAACCACATTGATAAAGGTACTCTCGCCGAGGAAGTTGTGGACAAAACGATTGCAGGGCTTGTTGTACAGGTTTTCAGGAGTGTCGATCTGCATGATCCTGCCCATATCACAAACCATCATCCGGTCGGAGATTGCCATCGCTTCAGACTGGTCATGGGTCACGAAGATGATGGTGAAATTGAACTTGCGCTGCAACGCCTTGATCTCAAAGCGCATGGTTTCACGCAGCTTCGGGTCGAGGTTGGACAACGGTTCGTCCAGAAGCATGACCTTGGGATTGGTAACGATGGCACGGGCCAGCGCAATACGCTGCTGCTGACCGCCTGAAAGATCACTCGGCCATGCCTTTTCCAGACCGGTCAGGCTGGTATGGTGGAGGGCTTCATTCACCCGGCGCTCAATATCCGTTTTGTTTACCTTCTGAATGCGCAGGGGGAATGCTACGTTTTCAAAAACGTTCATATGCGGCCAGACCGCGAATGCCTGGAAAACCATGCCCAGGCCGCGCTCTTCGGGCGGCACATACAGATTCTTTTTGCGGGAGGACACCAGCCTGCCGCAGAGTTCGATTTCACCCTCCGTCAGGTCCTCAAATCCGGCAATCATCCGCAGAGTAGTGGATTTTCCACAACCGGAAGGCCCCAGGAAGGAAAAGCATTCGCCCTCGTGCACCCGCAGGTTGAAATCATCCACAGCCACGATGTCACCCAGTGTTTTGGTGGTGAACCGCTTGGTAACATGATCCAGAACAATCTGATCTCCCACAGGTTACACCCCCTTCCGGTCCTTTGTGATCTTGGTGACAATGGTGTTGAGGATAATGATGATACCGATGGCGACGGTTGCCAGCGCAGCGGCCTGCGGAATCATGCCCGCATCACGCAGGGAGTAAATCTGGACACCCAGCGTACGGGTATACGGCCCATACAGCAGGATGGATGTCGTTACCTCGCGCATGGCCGGCAGGAAGATGAGGAAGAAGCCGCTGACCATGGCCGGCCGTATCAGGGGCAATGTAATATCCTTGAGGCTTTCGGTATGGCTGGCGCCGCATACGCGGGCAGCTTCCTCCAATGAGGAATGAACCTGCAGCAGAGCGGCGGAGGATGTCTTCATACTGAAGCTCAGATACCGGGCCATATAAGCCACCAGGATAATCCATATGGTGTTATACAGGTTGATCCCCACGATACGCCCGCTCCATGCCAGGATCACACCGATGGACAGCACCGTGCCGGGAATGGCGTAGGGAAGCATGGAAATAACCTCGAGTGCGCCTTTGCCCTTTGGCCGGATTTTCTGGACCACATAAGCGACCAGCGTACCCAGGAACATACACACAATACCCGCGGTGATTGAGACAAAGAGCGAGTTCCGGATCGCGGCGATGGTACCGTTGGCGGTAAATACCTTTTCATACTGGGCAAAGGTGAAGTTTTTGAATTCGATCGGCAGGCCGTAAGCTTTCAGGAAGGAGACCAGCACGATCATAACCAGGGGCACGATTACAATCAGCACCAGCGTCAGGATTGCCAGCAGGAAAAGCGGGATTTTTGCGCCGCGAAGCTTGATCAGGGTCGGGCGCATGGATTTACCCTTGATGATATCGTAATTTCCCGCGGACAGTATTTTGTTCTGCAGCACCAGTGCCAGCGCGACGACTACGACCAGCATGACAGAAAGCGCAGCACCCTGGCGGATCCCGTCAAATGATCCGCCGGAATTGTAAATAACCGCGTAGATCCGGGTCGGCAGGGTGTATATGCCCTTGGCGTAGCCCAGGATGGACGGTACGCCGAAGTGAGCCAGGGAGGTAGTGAGGATCAGCAGTGCGCCTGCAGAGATAGCGGGTTTGACCAGCGGAAGGGTGATCTTCCAGATCACCTGGCGCTGTTTTGCACCGGCGATACGGGCGGATTCCTCCAGCGTGGGATCCATGCGCTCCAGCGCGGAAACCACCTGCATGAAAACAAAGGGGAAGTAATAGCTGACCTCCACGAATACGATGCCCCAGACTGAATTGATGTTGATGGGCATCTGGGTCAAGCCGAAGAGATCCCGGAGCATCTTGTTGATGTAGCCGGAACGGCCATTGAACATCATATCCCATGCCATGGCACCGAGGAAGGGCGGGAACATGTAAGGGATGTTGAACAGCGCCCGCATCAGGCCTTTTGCGGGAATATCGCTCCGGCCCAGCAGCCAGGCATAGAATACGCCCATGATGGTGCCGAATATGGTGGCAAACAGCGCAATCTTGAGGGTGTTCCACATTGCCTCCAGGTTTTTGCCGTCAGTCACCTGTTCGACAAACATCTGGGTTTCCAGCTTGCCTTCATTGAAGAAAGCATTGAAGATGATCATCACGATGGGTATGACCACAATGATGAGCAGCAGTACAAAGCAGACAACGGTCATCACTTTGTCCATATTCAGCCGTTTCCGTCCGTCCACGGCTGCGAGCTCTGCACTGACACCGCCTAAGCGCTTCATGCGGATGCACCTTCTTTCTTTGCGGGATAACAGCGGCTGTTCAGGAACCGGATGCCAACAGTTTCCCCTTCATCAGCCGTACCGCGGGTACGGGCATCCAGCATGGACTGCTGAACACGGATCTGCCTGCTGCCCAGGGAGAGGAAGTAGTTATATTCACTGCCCAGGAAAACCCTGGAATCCACCCTGGCCTGCAAGGGAGATTCGGGATCGAATACGATGTCATTGGGACGCACACCGATCTCGTAACCGCCGTTTGCCGCTTCCTCCGGAACTGCATCCGGAAAGGGGATCTTTTCACCGACATTCAGGCACATGGTGTTTCCGACTTTTTCCAGGGGGATAAAGTTGGAAACGCCAATGAATTCGAAAGTAAAACGGTTGGCGGGATGGAGGATGATTTCCTCATCCGTGCCATACTGGCAGAGGGTGCCGTCCTGCTGCATAATGGCCATTTTGTCACACAGCTGCAAGGCAGACTGCTGATCATGGGTGATATACAGGATGGTTGCATTGAGCCGTTTCTGGATCATCCGGATTTCCAGCAGCATTTCTTCCCGCAGTTTGGCATCCAGGTTTGTGATCGGTTCATCCATTACCAGCAGATCGCTGTCGATCACCAGCGCCCGGGCAATGGCCACACGCTGCTGCTGTCCGCCGGAAAGCTGGTTGGGCAGATGCCTGGCGTATTCCGTCATGTGTACCTGCTCGAGAGCGCGCATAGCCCGTTCACGGATCTCTTCCTTGGGCCGGCGCTGCTTTTTCAGGGGATAGCATACGTTTTCCAGTACGGTCATATGCGGCCATACGGCGTAATCCTGAAATACAATGCCGATATTCCGCTTTTCAGCCGGGACGTTGATGCGCTTTTTCGCGTCAAACAGCACCCGGTCGCCTACAGTGATGGAACCTGTTTCCGGTTTGATCAGCCCCAGCAGGGCACGCACCAGCGTCGTTTTGCCGCAGCCGGACGGGCCGACCAGGCAGACGATTTTCCCGCTTTCCACTTCCAGCGAGAAGTTTTCCAGCACTGTATTTGTTCCGTAGCGGAAGGTGATATTGTCAAATCTAACGTTTGCCATCTATCGTTCTCCTTACGCGCTTCGTTTCCGCTTTTTTCCCTCCGTGAAAGGCCGGATAGAAAAAGTGGGCATGCCCGCCAAAGTCCTGCGCGCATGCCCAGGGAAACGGAGAATTACTTATTGAAAATCTTGTTGAAGTTATCCAGGTAGTTCTGGAGGTTGGCGCCCAGGTCATTATAATCCACGACCATGTTGACGGCTGCAATCGCAGAGGTGTCCACCTGCATTTCAACGTCGTCGCGGACAGAAACCAGGTTGTTCTCCACCAGGACTTCCTGGCCTTCTTTGGAAAGGATGAAGTCCATCAGGATCTTGCCGTTTTCTTCATTGGCGCAGCCCTTGATCATGGCGATCGGGCTGGTCATGGTGATCACGTCATCCGTGGTGTAATGGAACTGGATGGGGGAGCCTTCCGCAATCAGGTTGGCAGATACATAGTCCAGGCAGATACCAACCATATAGGAAGAGTCCGCAACACGATTGTGGGTGGCGGTGGTGCCGCTTTCCAGCTCCACACCGTTGGCCTTCAGCGCTTCAAAGTAAGCTTCGCCATACTTTTCGGACTGCATCATGGCGGCCATCCAGTACTTGGTGGTGGATGCCTGGGACGGGTCTGTCATAATGATCTGATTGTTCCACTTGGGATCCAGCAGGTCATTCCAGGTCTTGGGAGCATCCGCTTCATCGACGAGTCCGATGTTCCAGGCGATACCCATAGTGACCAGACGGCCGGCGGTGTAGTAACCTTCGGCATCCATATATTCCTTGGCAATATGATCCGTTTCGGGGGAGACATAGGGCAGCAGCCAGCCGTTGGCTTTGAAAGCTTCATAGTCGGACGGGTCGCCCAGCCATACCAGGTCGCACGCGATCTGGCCGTCACCTTCGGCCTCCGTGGTCATCTTGGTGACCAGTTTACCGCCGCCGGCATAATAATACTCCATATCAATGTCCGGATACTTGGCTTCAAATGCTTTTTCTATAGCCTGAAGCTGCGCTTCCTGCATGGAGGAGTACAGCATGACCTTTCCGGCCGCAAAAGCGGAGGAAACGGAAAGAACCATCATCACAGCGAGGAGCAATGCAAGCAGTTTTTTCATTGGGAAATGCCTCCTTTTCAATTGTAACGATCTATCCAGATCTGTATATCAATTATGCGAATTCAGAGGGTATTTGTCAATAGAGGAAAGGAAAAAGGTATTCAGGACATGTGAACAGCCGGCTATTGTCATAGAAAAACGAATCAGCTATCCGGCAGAAAAAAACCATCCCCCGGGTATATGGGGATGGCAAAGGAGGAGGTTTTCTTACGCGAAGCGTTTGGTGACCGTCATATCCACATTATCACCGCGGATGCCGATCCGGATGGTTTCCGCGAGGCGCTTCAGCGTGGACTGTTCATATTTATCCCATTCAGGATCCAGGCATTCGATAATATGATTCGGAAGATCATTCAGCAGGTCATCGGGCAATGCTTCACCGCTGTGGTTCACATCCGCGGCCATGGCATGTTCAAACGCATCCCGCAATGAACCCAGGAAGCTTTTTGACGCTTCGTTTTTGCCGGAGGTCGCAGCGGAAAGGAGCAGGGCGCGCTTCTCCTTGTCCATTACCGTTTTGGTCGACATATGCAAATCAAAAGCACGGCCTTCCGTTTCAATCCAGAAGGAAGCCTTCAGCTCGCCGGTAATGCCCCGGGCCATGCTGAGCATTTCTTCAGCGCACAGCTGAAGCTGCAGGGATTCCTTGTGGCTCAGACCTTCGTAATCGGCAACTTTGCGGGTTTCTTCCAGGGATTTGTCAAAACCGTTCCCCTGGTTGTCAATGATAATCACATTGGATTTCATGGCATTAACTCCTTCCTCGCAAATGATTATTCAATCGTCAGGATATCGGAGAAACCGGTGACCTCGAATACTTCCTGAACAATTTCATTCACGTTGGTCACTTTCATGCCGCCCTTGCAGGACATGACCTTATGGGCAGAAAGCAGCACGCGCAGTCCGGCCGAAGAGATGTAATCCAGTTTGCTGAAATCCAGAACCAGGCTTTCCGACGCGGGCATATTTCTGTTCAGTTCCGTATCCAGCTCAGGGGCAGTCATGGTATCCAGACGGCCTTCCAGGGCGATTTCCAACGTTGTTCCGTTCATGTTTTTGGTAATGGTCATGGTCCGGTCCTCCTCTGATGAGATTTTCAGTTTTTTCTTGTTTCAGAATTATAGCACATATTTTTGGCGAAATAAAGCGGTTTTGGACAAAAAACTGCATAGAGAACATTTTTATGTATTACTTGAAAAGTACATGACGATTTGTTAATGTTATAATATCAAAACGAATCGGGGAAAAAGCATATGGCCGGAGGCAATATCCAGTTTCAGCAATTCCTTGCGGATGAAGTCCGGAAGGTCCAGGGAATTTATGTGCCTGTCCATGCCGGGATTATCCGGCGGCTGCTGGTTCGGAAAACCGCAATGAAACGGCTGCACCCGAATCCGGACGACGAATTCTGCTTCCCGAAGATCGGGCCGAACTATGAAATCGTCTCAGCGTATGAGCAGGAATACAGGCGCATCAGGCAAAACCCAAGCAATGAACGGTTTGTATCAAAAGGCGCACGGGAACCGCTGACTGTGGAGCGAATCCGGCCGGACGGCTATATGATCATGAACGGCCATCATCGCTGGGCGGCCGCTTACCGCACCGGTTTCCGAAAGATCCGGATAAAAATAGTCAATCTGACACAGGAAAAGGATATTCAGAAAATGCTGGCCGCATCCGAGCATGACAGGCGCGTAACGCTGGACCTGGACGAAGTTGTGTTCTGCACGGACCGAAATGAACCTGCAGAAGAACCGCTGCCTTTTCCGTTCTGCAACATATACAGGGAAAGACTCCGGCTGGGTATTCCGGCACTGTTCCGCTACCTGGGCATGAAGGGATACGATGTATGGGTATACTCCGCCAGTTACTATTCCATGGATTATATCCGAAGGCTTTTCAGGATGTACCATGCCCGGGTGGCCGGCATTGTGACCGGTACCGCACGGAAAGCCCCGAAAGGAAGCCATACACGGGAACAGCTGGAAAAACGGATGAAGGAGAAATATCCGCTGACCCTCCATATTGACAACAGCGCAGTCACGCGGATTGACGGCCGGACAAAGAACTTTGCAGAATACACGCTGAGCGGCAATCAGGAAACCTGGTCCAGGGAAATTATGGATGTAATAGAAGGAATGGAAGCCCATAAGTAAACGGAAGAATGGATTGCCGGGCAAAAGACACATGGGAAAACCTGTGTGTCTTTTTTTTCATGAAGCGTAAAAAAGCTAATCTCCGCATCGTCATAAATGGTGAATCCAATAAAAACGGAGGTGCGGATATGAAGACGATAATGAAAGCGGTCATCCTGATGATGGTCATGATTCTTGCTGCCGGAAACGCCATGGCAGCAAATAATGAAAGCGAATGGAACCTGGCGTTTGATGTGCTGGAAAGGGAAACGGGACTGAGCCGGGATGAGGTAAGAACCTCCCAGATATTTTATGAAGACGGAATCTGGTCCTTCAGCGTCGTTATGAAAAATCACCCGGAGGATGAAGACGGGCTGCTCGTTTTTGAAACGGACGACAACTGGAATCTCATCAGTATGGCAGGACCGGAGAAGATTAACCTGGACCGGCAGCTGGAGATTGAACTGAAGGAATGCTTCCACCGGGATGACTGTGCCTGGCGCATGGCGGAGGTGTGCGCGAAGTGGCAGGCAAAACTGGAAGGCGTGAGCCAGGAACAGAAAAATACAATCTGGCCGAGGTATCTGGCGGTTATTGACAGGGGGATTATTGTGCCGCCGGAAGACGCGCTGGATTACAATACTGCAATGGCTGCGGCCAGGGACGCCGCATCGGCACGGATGGGGTGGAATGGTATTGACATGGATACATTGTTTGTTCCAGGCCTCAGCGCCTGCTATGTGCTGGACGGGACGCCAGTCTGGTTTATATATCTTGAGGATCATTCCTACTTTGAAGATGAATATTCCACAGAACGCGCAATGAAACAGTACCAGGCCCGGCTGAAAGAAGCATTTGACAGTGTGGGCCAGGCTCCGCCCTGCAAGATCGGGATTGTGATTGACGCCTTTACAGGAGAACTGAAGGAAAAGCCGATGCTGGACTTTATTCCGGTGGAATTCCATTACCTGGATTTCCTGATCCGGACACCTGAAGCGGTTGCGAGCATTGCAGAATAAACCTTATATTCCTGCCATGCGGACTGCCCCTGTATATTGCGGAAAAACCGTGATAAGATAGGGACAGTCTTTTTGTATATTTTTTATTTTTTATGAGCCGTTTCCGCGACACGGTCCGTCTATACGGGTGAAAGGAGGCAAGGCTGCATGACAGATACCGGACGTTCGGAAGAACTGGAGAACCTGATGGAACTGTATGGCGATGAGATCAAGCGTTTTTGCACCCTGCAGCTGAGAGACCCTTTCCAGGCGGAGGATGCCGCACAGGACACCTTTGTGAAGGCCTGGAAAGCCCTGGACACATTCAGGAATGAGAGCAGTCAGAAAACGTGGTTGATGCACATTGCTGTAAACACCTGCCGGGATTATCAGCGTACGGGGTGGTTCCGGCACATGGACCGCAGGATTGTTCCGGAGGAACTTCCGGAGCAGTCGCGGGAGGACGAGGTTCCGGACGGGGAAGTGACCGAAGCGATCCGCTCGCTTCCATCGAAGCTGAGGACGATGATCCTCCTCCGGTATTATGAGGGGCTGTCGCTGAAGGAGACAGCGGCCGCCGCCGGAATATCCCTTGCAACCGCCAAACGGCAGATCAGCAAAGCGAACCAACTGCTCCATGAGAGACTGGAAGGGTGGTATACCGATGAATGAGAAAGATCTGAAGAGCCGCTTGAATGCCGAACTTTCGAATGTAACCTGGACCGTGCGGGACAGCAATGCCGTCCGCCGGCGGGTAAATCAGGGAGGCATGAAGAAAATGAAGCATTCTTTTGTGGCAATATTCGCAATGATCCTGCTGCTGGTATTCATGGCAACGGCGGCAGCGGCGGCAATCAGTGAGGACTTCAACGCGTGGCTGTACCAGATCTGGCCGGATGCGGCCCTGAAGCTGATGCCCGTAAACATGAGCTGTGAGGACAGCGGAATCCGGATGGAAGTCATTTCCGCCGTGGTGAACCGGGATGAGATGTACGTCACCTTCTCCCTGCAGGACCTGGAGGGAGACCGGATCGACAAGGACACGAATGTCGTGATGGATGCGAATGTTGAATTCTTTGCCGGTGAGGGCGGCGGTGTGGTCTTCGATACGCCGGATCCCCTGTATGCGGAAGATGGAAACAAATATATCTTCGCGGAGCATATCACGCTCCAGGGTGACCTGCGGATGGGCGTATCGCAGAAGAACATGCGGCTGATGATCGAACGCCTGGAGAACAGCCGGATGAGCCATATTGACCTGATCCCGCTGTATAATGAATATGCCGGACAGGCGCAGGCCATGCCGGTGCCGGCAAGTGCCTACATCTACGGCGCGCATGTGGATGCGGCAACGGCTGCCCGCATCACCGACGGATTTACGACTGAGGAAACGATTTTCTACTCCATGGATCCCGAAGACCGGGGCCCGGTCCCGCAGGGCATGCGCGTGCTGGACAGCGCCGCCGGCCCGGAACTTCAGCTCGCGGATCATGTGTACCTGTCCGGAATCGGCATGGTGGACGGCACACTGCGTGTCCAGATCCACTCCGTGGATATGGACCGTGTGGATGGAAGCAGCCAGCAGTATCCTGCGGATGCATATGTCTACATGGAGGGACTGGACGGAAGCTTCAGCCGGTACAGCGAAAAGGACGCGCTGCCGGACGGAATCACCGCCCTGGTATGGGGCACCCGGAAGCCGGACGGCTTCGGCTGGGAAGAGAGATGGGAAGAATACATCTTCACCGTACCGGAAAATGAGCAGGTCGGCGATCAGTACCTGGCTGCGGACATCACCAATCTGGAAGACCCGATCGAGGGCAGCTGGGAAGTGGAAATACCCGTGCGCCTGATCAGGGAAGCAAAATAAAATAAAACACACAGCAATCCGCAGAGAAGCGTTCCGGGATTTTTCCCGGAGCGCTTCTTTACACTTTGCGTTGTATGTTTATTCTGGTTCAAATTTATGGATAAATGCGGTATAATTGATTCGCCGGAATGCAGTTATCCCTGGCTGAAAGACAGCAGACTGTCCCGGAAAACTACCGGAAACCGGCAGGGGACGGTATGTAACGGGCCGGTACATATGCGAGAAACGCAGTCTGACGTTTCGGAATACAGAACCAGACAAAGCAAAGGAGACGAAGAAGATGAAGAAGATCCTTGGTATCCTGCTGGCTGTAATGATGATCTGCCTGGCTGCCTGTGCGGCAGCGGATGAGGTGCCGCAGCCGGAAGGCGGAAAGAAGTTTGAAACGGACTGGGCGGTTGAAGGCGGTATCGCGGAAATATTCTACGAAGAAGAAGGCTACCGCGTATATATGAAAATAGACCGTGCGGAGGAAGCAACCGGTTCTGAATATGAATATTCATGCTATTACCATGAAGACACAGATTCCCTGGTTTCCATTTCATCCATCCGGTCGGATTATACGATCAATCCGGATACGGGAGAAGAGATTTATGCCGATACCTATGCATATGAGGGAATCGATGAAGAAGGGAAGGGAACGGAATTCATCATTGACGGGGACGGGTTCCTGAACTGGAAGGAAGGCCATAATGATGCCGGTGCCGGCCTGAAATTTGTGAACATCGGACGGTTTGAAGGCGTCTGGAGAAATGAAGAAAAAGAAACAGAAGCCGAATTCATGTTCAACGGCGGATATGAAGGCGTATTTGACTATACCGTATATATCACGCGCGGAAAGGAAGGCGCGGATACGTATACGGTTTACCTGATGAACGGCTTCTATGATCCGGCTTCCGGGAAACTGACGGCAGACGGCACTGCCACTGTATATACGAAGAATGCAGACGGTGAATATGACGCCGCGGACAGTGATGAAAATACTGAAGCGGTTTTCTCCATGACGGAGAACGGCACATTGATGTATGAGACGGAAGAGATTGAGCTTGCGTTTGACCTGCTGGGCAGCTGGGGATGATCAGGTGCCTGTGCTTGAACCGCCTTTCCGAGACATGATATAATTCCGGTTACCCGGAGCAGGAGTGGGAAACCCTTCCGGCTCCGGGTTCTTTTTCAGAGGAAAGGAAGATGCGGCATGATCAAAGCCCTGCTGTGGGATGTGGATGGTACGCTGCTGGATTTTAAAGCCGCTGAAAGCGCAGCCATCCGGCGCCTGTTCGGTGAATTTTCACTGGGGGAATGCACGGATGAAATGATCCGGCGGTATTCCGCCATCAACGAAGAATTCTGGCAAAGGCTGGAGCGAAATGAGATTACCAAGCAGCAGGTGCTGATCGGACGGTATGAGCAGTTTTTCGCAGAAATCGGGGCTCCTGTATCGCTGGCGGTGGAATTCAACCGGCGTTACCAGGTACGGCTGGGCGATACGATTGTTTTACGGGATGACAGTTACAGCATTGTGAAGAGCCTGCGCAGACGGGTACGGCAGTATGTGGTATCCAACGGGACCGTCATTGCGCAGAGCCGAAAACTGGAGGGCTCCGGACTCGGGGAAATGATGGACGGGGTATTCCTTTCGGAAGCCCTGGGCGTGGAGAAACCGAACAAGGCATTCTTCGATGCGGTGATGGAACGGATCTGTCCGGAAGCTCCGGAAGAGGTGATGATCATCGGGGATTCCCTTACCAGCGATATACGGGGAGGGAACAATGCCGGGATCAAAACCTGCTGGTACAATCCGGAAGGAAAAACAGCACCGGACGAATACAAAATAGATTATGTGATTGCGGATCTGCATGAGATCGATTCATTGCTGAAATGAGAACAGGCTCCGGAAAATTTCTTCCGGAGCCTGCTTTTATATCCTGTGTCAGACTGTCGCCATTTCAGTGTCCGCAGGGACAGGTTCTGCCTCGACCGCATTCAGCCGATCGAAATATGCCTGATGCGTCTGGTTCAGTACGGATTTATATTCGGCGCTGCCGTTTTCATCCAGGGTTTCCAGGAAAAGATGTTCCCGGGAAGCCAGTTCCGGATGAATCCGGACCAGTGTGGCCATGCCGGTGTTGGAACAGGTGCCGGCAACACGCTTGTACTCCGCCATCAGGTTGGAAAATACCGCATCCGCCAGGAGGGAACACTGTCCCGCACTCATGCGGCTGAAATGGTTCTGCGTCATCTGGTTAATCAGATCATTGACCACATGGACCTTCGGCTCAATCATGGACGCATATTTTTCGTCCTTGTCTGAGAACGCTTTTTCAGCATTGTCCAGGATGTCCTGAATGAGGTCCTGCAGGACAGCAATTTCTTTCCTGCAGGTTTCTGAGAAGCCGGAGAAATTGGCATTCAGACGGGATGCGATATCCGAGATATTAACCGCCTGGTCACCGAGGCGTTCAAACTCTGTAGAGACTTTGTAATACTGGTTCAGGATGGAAATATGTTCTTCGCTCTGCAGATGCGGGAGAAGTTCCACCAGGTAACGGCTCAGGTTATCGGTCAGGCGGTCGACCTGCAGCTCATCCGCATCGATTTCCTTCTGACGGGCGGCACTGTAATCATCCAGCTGCGCCTGCGCACGGGAAAGATTTTCCCGGGAGAGGCGGAACATGGTGATCAGAACATCGTAACAGCTGCGAAACGCAAGGGCAGGTGTGGCGAAGAAGACGGGATTGAGCGCCTTCAGCAGTTCGTCATGCGGATCCTCTTCTTCCTTTTTCTTACCGAGAATGCGGTCGCTGAGCCGCTCCAGTACCTGCAGCGTGGGCAGGAGGCAGATGGCACAAACCAGGTTAAAGACCGTATTGGTATTGGCGATCATACCGGAATTGACAGTCGCATCCCACAGACCATCCAGAAGTCCCAGATGGTGGATCACAGTAATGACGATCAGAACCATGGCGGATTTTCCCAGGTTATACATGATGTTGATAATGCCAACCCGCCGGGCTTCCCGGTTGGCACCGATATAAATAACAATCGCAGTCGTGACACAGTCACCCAGGTAAATGCCGACAATCACCGAATAAATTGCCTTGAAGGTCAGGAAACCGCTGGAGGAAAAAGCCTGCAGAATACCGACGGCAGCGGATGAACTCTGGAGTGTGAAGGCAACCGCCGCACCGGTGAGATATCCCAGGAAAGGATTATCCCCCAGGCCGGAGAAAAGCTGTTCCACGACGCCGGATTTCTGCAGCGCGTTGACTGCACTGGTCATATTCAGCAGGCCGGAGAACAGGATTCCGAAACCGATGGCAATGTTCCCGATGGAACGGGAATTTTTGAGAACACCGGTCATAATCAGGACAATGCCGATAATCAGCGCGATCGGCGCCAGGGTGGAAGGCTGGAAGAACCGCAGCACGGAAGTATCACCGGAGGCATTGAGATCCAATAGGCGGATGATCTGGCCGGTGACAGTTGTACCGACGTTTGCGCCGACGATGATTCCCAGGGACTGCCGCACGGACAGGATGCCCGCACCGACCAGGCCGGCTGTGATGACAATGGTCGCTGTGGAGGACTGAATCAGGGCGGTCACCGCAATGCCCAGGATAAACGCCTTGAACGCATTATCAGTTACCTTTTCCATGACAGCTTTCAGCGTTCCGGATGAATTCTCCTTCAGGGAGTCTCCCATCAGGCGCATGCCGTAAAGAAACATGGCCAGACCGCCAAGGAGAGACAGGATATCAAAGAAACTCATAAATCCTCCGCAGTTTCAGGGCTATAAAGCCTATAATCCACCAAATAAATATTGTACCATGACTTGCCGGACCGGAAAAGGGCCGGGAAGAAAAAACACGCCGTTTTCGTTAATTCAGTGTACGGCACCCGCAGACCGTGAAAATGCAAAGTATTTCTTGATTCCGGCATGTAAACAATGTATGATATATGTAACAAACCGTACTATTGAATGATCATATATGCAGAAACCGAACAACCAGCAAGGAGGATCACTATGCAGCGAAGACTCCGCAATACAATCTGTGCTGTACTGTCACTTATCCTGGTGCTTTGCATAACCGGCGCGGCGGCAGAGACCTGGTTCTGTCCATACTGCGGATTTGCCGACAATATTGGTATCTTCTGCTCCATGTGCGGAAAACCGCGGTACGGGAGCACGGAGACCACTGTGATTCCGACAGCGGTACCGGTTTATACCGATCCGACCCTGGAACAGATTCCCGGGCAGAATGACTGCGTGAAAATACGGCTTACCGGGATTGATGCCACCAGCTGGATTTCTGAAAAGTGGCTGCCGGAATATGCCATTGACAATGATGAGAGCACATGCTGGCAGTTCTCCGCAAAGAAGGGCGGTCTGGACGGCAGGACAAAGCTGACCCTGTACACCGGTTACGCGCAGGCATTAGACCAGATATGGCTGAAAAACGGGTTCTGGGGCTGGACAGACTCAGGAACAGATGAGTATTATATCAATGCCCGGCTGAAAAAAATCCGGGTTGATTTCCTTTACAGCGGGGAAACAAACTACCGGGATACAATGGAATTCACCCTTCGGGATGAAGCGTTTACTGACTGGCAAAAGATATCCACCGGGCACCGTGAAAATGTGGTTGCAGTCAGGATTTCGGCCATGACATCCTATAGCGGCAGTCGGTATCCGAATGATGTGTGCCTGTCTGAAATCATGCTGGTGAAAAACGCTCCCGCATACAGCGCCATGCCGGCCGCATCAACCCCGGTTCCCACAATCTACAAGAGCAAACCGGATGTCACCGGTGTCCGGCTCAAGGACAAGCTTGCAACCCGCTCCGGCCCCGGGCAGAAATATGATGAGCCGGGAACATTCCTCCCCGATACCTGGCGGAACGTGACGGTCCGCGTGCTCGGAAAGGAGTATGTCGGAACCACCTGGTGGGTGCTGGTGGACTTTGACAATGCAGGGAAGGGCAGGTACCGTGTCTGGACCGGCCTGAAACGTGTGGCTGTGGACCTGGATCAGGTGAAGGAGTATAATCCCACCGGCCAGGGTACGGTCAATGCAACTTCGGATACTTACCGCGGACCGGGCACCAATTACGCCAAGGCGAAGGTGACTATCAACGGATGGAAGGATGTCGTTGCCTACGGGCATGAGAACGGATATGTGGAGGTAGAGTTCGAGCAGGGAAATAAATGGTACCGGCTGTGGGTGCCGGAAAGCCAGACCTCCATTGACTGGGGAAATGACAATTCCGGAAACGGGTAAAAAACAAAGAAAGGAAACAAACGGAATGAAAAGCGCGATTGTGAAAACCTGGGCCGTTCTGGCGGTCATCCTGGCCGCAATACTCTGTATCACAGCTGTCCCTGCTGCGGCAGAGGAAGACATGATCTGTTTTGAAGAGAAAGGGATTTATGTGAAAATACCTGACAGCGTGATGTATGTAACCGGGGAATCCCCGGATACAGCCCCGCTGTTTTCCATACTTGGCAGCAGTGGAATGACGCGACAGCAGTTTCTGCAGTATATGCAGGAAAACCAGATGTATATTTACGGATTAATGCTGACAGACTACAGAAGCGAATTTTCCCTTGTGATTGATGACCTTGCAAGTCCTGTCAACCTGAATGATTCACCCGATGTGCTCATGAATGTATACCTGAACCAGGCAAAAAAGCAGCTGGAAAGCCTCGGCGCCAAAGTGGTTGATGACAGTGTTTATAACGGAGAACTGTACAAGGGCTTCCGGTTCCTTTATACGTTTGAGAATGAAGATACTGTCCAGCATGTGATCCAGTATTCCATCATTGATGGACTACGAACGGTCAACATCCGTGTTTACGGCTTTGACGGGGAATTTTCCGAAGAAAATGAGAGCATTATCCGGCAGGTATATGACACAATTATGATTACCCGGCCGGAAAGCGATACGTAATTCAAGGGCAAACCGGAAAACAAATAACCAACCGGATCAAACGGCAAGCAAACAAGAAAGGAATGATCAGTCCATGAAGAAAATGACCCGAATCATCTCCGCACTGCTCGCACTCCTGCTGGTGGTTTCCATTCCCACCGCCGGAGCAGAGACATTTACCGCCGAGAAACTGAAAAATTATGAAAAATTTGAAGACGTTGCGATTTACGCGAAAATTCCCGACAGCATTATGTATGTGACGATGTATTCCGATAAAGACGCTCCGCTGTACAGCTTACTGTCCCAGGTCGGATTTACATATGATTCATTCCGGGAATTTATGAGCAGCAATAAGATTATTGCTTACGGCCTGTTCCTGACTGATTACGAGACTGAATTCCAGATTGCGGCAGACCGGATCAACATGGAGCTGGATCTTGCAAAAGCAACAGAAGCAGAGCTGCAAGTTTTCCTTGCCATGGCGGAAGACGGTCTGAAGGGCATGAATGCCATGATTGAGGAAAGCGGCATATATAAGGGAGAAAATTATACAGGCTTCTGGTTCCATTACCAGATTGAGGCAAACGGTTCAATGCAGGGTGTGGTCCAGTATTCCATCCTCCACAGCGACCGTGCAGTCAACATCCGCGGTTACAATCTGAACGGTGAGTATCCTGAAGAGATTGAAGAGATCATCAAGGGAGTATTTGACAGCGTTATTGTAAACTGAACCGCGGTATACAGGCCGGAACAAGACTGAAAAAAACAAACCGCCGGGAGAAGTATCCCGGCGGTTTGTGACATATCCGGCTGTCAGGTATCTGTAATTCTTTTGAACAGCCGTGCGTTCCAGAACTCCATATCCAGTTCTTCCAGGTAAAAGTGGAGGATTGCACGCCAGTTTTTGGTGGCAGTGCTCAGCACCATGTAATCCGCAGTATCCCGGACTGCTTTTTCGGCAAAGGAAAACAACGCTTTGCCGATCCCCTCCGACCTATGGTGCGGAACCACATACAGTTCCTCCACCTCAAAGCAACGGGTTCCTTCCGGCATGACGGCCCTCATGTTTCTGGACTCAAAAGGCGCCCCGAACAGGTATCCGATGACTTCTCCGTTTTCTCCTTCCGCCAGGAAGATCCGGTTGCCCTCAATATCATTCCGCTCATTGGCACGATAGCCGAATGTGCTCATTTCCGCTTCCCATTCCACCGACATGGCAATGAGCGTTTCCAGCACCCGGTCTGTCAGTTCTGTTTCATAAATCCTCATTCTCCAGGCATTCCTTTCTCCGCAAAATCATCAGCATTCACAACCCGGAAACCGGCATCAACCGCCAGGGCGGCGAATATCCCGTTTCCGGGAATCAGCTTTCCGCTGAAAGTTCCATCGTATATCATTCCCACACCGCAGGAGGGACTCCTCGGCTGCAGCACGATGAGATCCACGTTCTCAAGCCTTGCAGCATCCAGCGCTGCCGCAGCTCCCCGGCGGAATTCCGCATCCACAGACAGTCCTTCCCGGTTTGTGACGATCCCGTCCACAATCTCCGCCGGAACCCGCGGAACCGGCAGTCCGCCCAGCACTTCCGACAAACAGGGATGACCTCATGGCCGGCCAGCATGGAAAGCAGTTTTTCGCTGCGGTTATTCCCGCCGCTGTACTTGCAGTTTTCACCCAGCAGGCAGGCACTGATCATTACTTTCATTGGCAGGACTCCTTTTCCATTTCCATGAGGGCAGCAAAGACATCCGCCACATTCTCCCGGATGACCAGATCAGCCCGGGAATCGGCAGGTGTGGGATCCAGATTGATCACCACCAGGTGCTTTCCCCGGAAATCTGAGACAAAGGACGCGGCCGGCTCCACAGACAGGGAAGTACCGGCAATGATCAGCGTATCCGCATTGGTGATTTCCCGACGGGCACCGATGACCACATATTTTTCCAACGGTTCCCCATACAGGACTACGTTGGGTTTGATCACCCCGCCGCAGTCACAACGGGGAATTCCCTCTGCATGGAGAACAGACTCCGACGGGAAGGAGGCGCCGCACTCCAGGCAGGTGTTTTCCCGCACGGATCCATGCAGTTCATATACCCGGATGTTTCCGGCATCCTTATGCAGACCGTCGATGTTCTGTGTAACGATTCCCCGCAGAACATCCCGCTTTTCCAGTTCTGCCAGGTAATGATGCGCGGCGTTTGGCCGTGCGGACGGGAACAGCATATTTTTTCGGTAGAAATCATAAAAAAGTTCCGGATGCAGGTAAAAGAAAGTACTGCTCAGCACCGTCTCCGGACTGAGTCCTTGGAACTCCTGTGAATACAGTCCGCCCGAGGACCGGAAGTCCGGTATACCGCTGGCAGTCGATACGCCGGCTCCGCCAAAGAATACAATCTGCTTTGATACGGCAATGATTTCGTGCAGGCGCCAGGTTTCCTCCGCTGTCATAAGCTCCTCTTCCGTTCCGCATATATCCGGATATCATTATAGAAAAAACCGGCGGTATTTTCAACCGCCGGGTAAACCGGTTATCCTGAACCGTATTCATTGATTCGATCCGGTTATTTCCTGTAGGGACTGTCGAACTCTGATTCGGCCTTTCGCACAGCCGCATCCAGCGTCATTCCGGTGAAGTTCTGAGCGCCGAGATAACGCCCGGATTTCCTGTCATCCACAAACACGCCGACCACGATGCCTGGAATTGCACTTTCCGGCGCATTCGGCGCCTGCGGCCCGCCCAGGTCTGTGCGGCACCAGCCCGGATCAGTCAAATTGATCAGCACGTCAGTGCCTTCCACCTTTGAGCCGAGGTCAATGGTAATCTTATCCAGTGCCGCTTTGCTGGCGGAATAGCCTGCCTGGCAGACATCCAGCGCTATGCCGCTGGTTGTGTTCAGGATCCGTCCGGTACCCCGGGCAATCATCTTCGGCAGGAAGTGATAGCAGATCATGGCCGGGGAGATCGTATTTACCCGGAAGCTGATTTCATAATCGCTGACCGGTGTGGCACAGTAATCCGTACGGTAGGCGACCTGGAGTCCGGCATTGTTAAGCACGATATCCACATCGACTTTCATGGCATCAATTTCCGCGAGCATCCTTTCCACCGAAGGCAGGTCGTTGAGATCCGCTGCGACCGCGGCGGCTTCAATCCCCATGGACCGGACTTCTGAAAGCACCTTTTCCGTATGTGCCAGGTTCCGGCTGTGCAGGATCAGGTTACATCCCTGCGAAGCCATAAACTGAGCGGCCAGGTATCCAATGCCCCGGGCTGCCCCGGTAATCAGAGCCCATTTTCCCTTTACCTGATACATTTTCGTTTCCTCCTGATCATGACCGGAAATCCGGTGTTTTCATGTCCTGAAGTCATGGTAATCCTTCAAGCTCACTCGAAGTCAAGAGGCTTTTTCGCCTCATGGAGCTTTTCTTTCCCCGGTGCAGAAGCATTGGGGCTTCCGTGACAACAGGGTCTGTCTATGATAAAATCAGATTACTGTTTTCATACGGAGGAAGGCATATGAGTTCCTGTGAATGGGGATTTGCATTTGAAGCCATGAGGACCTATCACGATACGGAATGGGGAATCCCTGTCCATGATGACCGCGTGATGTTTGAACACCTGATGATGGAAGCTATGCAGTGCGGCCTCAGCTGGTCCCTGATGATCAAAAAACGGGAAATTTTCCGGCAGGGATTTGCCGGTTTCGATTATGACAAAATCGCGGAATTCACGGAAGCAGATATCGACCGCATCATGAACACCGAGGGAATGATCCGGTCCCGGCGGAAAATTGAAGCTGTGATCAACAATGCCCGGTGCTTCCGGAAGATGCGTGAGGAATTCGGTTCCTTCTGCAAATGGATCTGGTCATATTCCAGAAACAAAACCATTCTGTACACCGGACACGGAGACGGAAAGATTCCGGTCAGCAACGGCCTTTCCGACATCATTGCAAAGGAACTGAAAAAACGCGGTTTCAAATATCTCGGCACGGTGACGGTCTATTCCCATCTCCAGGCCTGCGGAATCATCAACGACCACGGGAGTGACTGCCCGTGCTATGCCCGGATCAATGCTGCATATCCCACAGTCCGCAAGCGCCCGGACAAGGAAAAACCCTAATATCGAACCTGACGAAATGCATCGGATTTTACATAGAAGGTTTTGCCGTGATATAATTCTGCAAAGATACATACGGGGGAGAAATGAAATGTATATTCAAAGTGAGAAGCTGCAGGCGCGGATTCGGGAAATTTCCCGGGAAGCTGCCCGGCAATCCGGCGGCGTCATCGCATTTGAAGAATTCGTGGCGGTTCCGTATTACGGGCAGATTGTCCTGCGGTATATGCTGAATATTGATTCATTTACCCTGGAAGACCTGGACCGGTATGAAAACCTGCTGAATGAAAATGCCGGCGGGGATTTCCTGTGTGACTTTATGGGAAGCGTATACCAAAAAGCCGGCGTAGATTATTCCGGGATCTGGCAGCACCTGGCTGAAATGAATGACCGATTTGCCGACGAGGAGATCATTCCCTCCATTCATGCGGACGGAATCCGGGAAGACGCTGTATTCCTGCTGAAGGCAGCCGGCCTGGATCCGGATTCCCCGGTATGGGAAATCCAGGCGGAAGGGAACGAATTCACACTGATCCTGCTGGGCAAAGAAAACCGGCAGATCAGTTCTGTTACGGAACCCGTTCGTTTAACGGTGGAAGAAACGGACAACCGGGTATGCTCCGGACTGATGAAGGGCACATTCCATTGCCGGCGGAACCACATCTCCCTGGCCAGGATCCTGAGCGCGGAATAACGGGGAAAAAAGAACTTGCAGTAATCGTTCCGGCAAATGCCAGCCCTAAAAGGCAGAGTTCATGCAGACACAACCCAGACCGGAGGAGAAAACAAACGATGAAGAAAGCAGTCAGCCTGTTCCTGGCTCTGATCGTCCTGCTGTCAGCCGGATACTCTGCTGCGGAAGACATGGAAGGATATTCCGGCATTTATGAGGTTCCTTACGCCGGATTCCGTTTTAATGTTCCGGAAACGTACCGGAACCTGGCAGGCTCACTGGAATTCAATACTGCAGAAATTGCGGAAGGATCCTATTTATTCTTTTGCAGTTACTATACAGCGCCACGGGATGAACTGAACAAATACCTGGACAGGGATTCCGGCCTTTCGTTCCCGGAGACGGTTATCTCAGACGGACTTTTCTGCTTTTTCTCCCTGGGAAACGGACTGACAATGCAAAGGTATTCCCAACTGAGCGGGGAAAACTATCCGGAGGAAAATGCCCGGGAGATCGGCCGGATCGGTGACCGGACATTCTACCTGTATATGGACGGGCCGAATCCGTACTTCATTGAAGATGCTGATCCGGCTTACCGGGATGAATACACTGCCATGGCAAGTGCCTTTGATGAACTGGCCGATTCGTTTGTCATCCATGAACCGGTTGAAAGGAACCTGTATGCCAGCCTGGTTGGAACCCAAACGGACTTTGTCACCACAGACCTGGACGGGAACACTGTTTTCTCTGCAGACCTGTTTGCACAAAGTAAAATAACCATGCTCAACATCTGGGCTACCTGGTGCGGGCCATGTGAAGGAGAACTCGAAGATTTACAGTCCATTTATAAACGATACCGGGACAAAGATGTCAGCGTTGTCGGCTTTTTATATGACGACGATATTGAAACAGCCCGGAAGATGCTGGATGAATACAATGTTACGTATCTGAATATTCTGATGCCGGATGGAATGACAGAAGCACTGAATGTGGAGGGTTTTCCCACTACATACTTCTTTGGACCGGACGGGATGATGCTGACTGAACCGGTGGATGGCCCCAAGGTGGAAAGATATTCGACAATCCTGAATGAACTGCTTCGGGACAG
>JAFRTK010000162.1 GCA_017427165.1 Clostridia bacterium | reverse complement strand
CTGAAATGCGGGCGGTGCGAGCGGACGATGTCGATTATCGAGGCGGATGAGCTGGAGGCCCGGCAGGCGGGAAGCAGCTTTTCCGCGGATGTGCTTTCGTGCCCGACGTGCGGGGCGCAGATTCATGCGGTGAACGCCGCGGCTGCGGCGTTCTGCAGCTACTGCGGGTCGTCCGTGATGCTCGAGCAGAAAAAGAAGACGGAGATTGAGGCGCCGGAGAAGGTGGCGCCGTTCCAGGTCACGCGGGAGCAGTGCTTTGAGAAGTACCAGGATATGCTGAAGCACAGCTTCTGCGTGGATCATACGCTGAAGCGGGACATCAAACCCGAGAGCTTCCGGGGAATCTATGTGCCGTACCATACCTACCGGTCATGGGTCAAGGGCACGGTCGGGCTGGAGGGAAATGAAACCAAAGGCAACACGACGTATTACTACAAGACGGAAGTGGAGCTGAACCACCAGTACGAGGGCATCCTGCATGACGCGTCGAAGGAAATGCCGGATGAACTGTCTGAAAAGATCTCGCACGTGGAGCAGAAGGATTTTATGCCCTTCTCCCCGGCGTACCTGAGCGGCTTCTATGCGGACGTGGCGGACACTTCGCCCAACGCGTATATTCCCTATGCCCGGAGCGAGGCGGTCCGGAAAGGCCTGGAGGATACCATGGCGGACCTGCATGACGGCCTGACCTACCAGCCGACGGCCAGCCAGAAACAGCTGCTGAAGCTGGCCAAGGCGGAGTACACCGGGGACACGCTGGTGCCGGTGTGGTTCATGAGCATGAAGAGCAAAGGCCGTGTGCTGTACGCGGTGCAGAACGGAGTTACCGGGGATATGTGGGCGGACCGGCCACTGGACATCCCGCGTTTCGCCCTGGTTACCGCGGTGCTGGCGGCGCTGCTGTTTGTGATCTTCAACATGTTCCTGACGCTGCGGCCGGAGATGGCGATGGTGGTCGCCATGCTGCTGGCAGTGGGTGCACAGTTCGCGGTGAACGGGCGCCGGCGGACGGTATTTAACCGGGAGAACCGGAAGGAAGCCGCCGGGAAGAAAGTGGATGATATCCTGGAACAGGTGAAGGAGACCACGAAGCTGGCGAAAAAGGCCGAGAACGGATCGATGTATGCCACCCTGGGTTCCCTGGGGGTCATCGGGGCGGGCGTCGCGCTGGCCGTCGGCATGTACCTGATGAGTGAGATTGGGGATATCCGGTTTTACAAGATCGGGGCACTTGCGCTGACCGCCGTAATGGCAGCGGTGACGCTGGGAAGCGGGAAGAAGCGGAGCTCGCTGCCCTGGGGCAGCATCGCGGCGCTGGTCGCGATGGCCATCGGGTGCGTGCTGCTGATCCTGGATCCGTTCCACAGTGACGACCGGGCGTTCTACCTGGTCACCGCGGGCATCATGGCGGCGGTCATCTGGGAATGTGTGGACCTGCTGCGGGTGTATAACCGCAGCTGCTCGAACCCGCTTCCGCAGTTTGAAAGCCATACGGGAGGTGAGGACCTTGCGTAAGGGATTTGCGATTCTGCTGGCTGTCCTGCTGGCGCTGGCTTCGGTTTCCTTCGCTGCGGCGGATGAATCCGCATACCGGGTGGTCATTGAGGATGCCGCCAGTCTGCTGAGCGAGGCGGAAGAGGCGGAAGTGCGTACGGAGATGGAATCCGTGGCGCAGCACTGCAACGTGGGATGCTATACGGTCCGGGGATCCAGCAGCACGGATGTGCTGGACAAGGCGGAAACCTGGGCCAAAAGGCAGTTCGGGAATACGGATTACACCGTGTTCATCATCGATATGGGAACGCGGCGGATCGGAATATATTCCTCGTCGAGGATCGTCCGGATTGTGACGAAGGCCAAGGCGAATACGATTACGGATAATGTGTATAAGCTGGCCACCCGCGGCCAGTACGCGGACTGCGCGAAGGAAAGCTTCCGGCAGATCCGGCAGACGCTGGAAGGCTTTGAGGTAGCTTCGCCCATGCGCTACGCGACCAACGCGCTGGTGGCGGTGGCGGTCGCGATCCTGCTGGCGTACCTGCTGATTTACGCGCGGATGGAAAAGGAAACCAAGATCAGCCTCCCGGGCATCATCACGGTGATGGCGGCGGGGGCCGGTACGGCGGTGGTCGCCAAAAAACTGACGCGGACCGTGCATCACTCCTCCTCTTCCGGCGGTGGCGGCGGAGGCGGCGGTGGCGGTGGTGGCGGAGGCGGCGGAGGCGGAAGCCATGGCTTCTGATCTTTACGCCTACTGCCTGTTCTGCCGGACGCAGCGGTGTGAGAAGATCGCCCGGATGCTGGAAGTGAAGGGAATGGTGCGGGCGTTTTCGCCCCGCATCCTGCAGCGGCAGCGCGTGAAAGGCGAGAACATCCGGAAGTACACGGATTTCCTGCCGGGATACGTGTTCGCGTTCTCAGCGAAGCAGCTGCTGGATTATTCCATATTCTTCGGCATCGACGGGGTGATCCGGAAGGTCGGGCAGGCGGACGAGAAGTACGAGCTGCAGGGCTCCGACCGGGAGTTTGCCCTGGAGCTGCTGGAAAAGGACGGCATCGTCGGTGGGATGCGGATGGTGAAGATCGGCGAGGAAGTCACGCTGGATGATCCGCTGTTTGCCGGCAACCGGGGCAGGGTCAACCGGATCGATTACCGGAAGGAACGCGCCCGTGTGGACTTCATCTTCCGGGGCAATGAGTGCCACACGTGGGTGGCGCTGGAGGGTGTGAAAAAACCCGGTCCGGAAGAACCGGAAAAAGAATAACGAAACAGGAACCCGTTTCCGATTGGCCGGAAACGGGTTCCTGTTTTTGCTGCAGTATTGTGTTACAGCACGATATCGCCGGGGCGGTATCCCGGGGGAAGGGGTTCTTCCTCCACGAAGGTGAAATCCGGATCCTCCAGGACGGGGAGGAACGCCTCATACGGGATGGAATCGAATTCGGGGCCGTAGCTGCTCTGGCCGAACCATCCCCCTTCCTTCGCCCGGAGGTTCAGGTCCCGGGCAAATTTCGTGTGGTTTGAGCAGTCGTGCACGGCGATGGGCCAGTGCTCCTCAGCGGCGGCTTTCAGCATTTCCAGGGAGATGTCCCGGGAGAACACGGGGCTCATATAGCCCATGCGGCAGTAGTACATGTTCTCGCCGAAGTAGTTGCCGAGGTTGTTCTCGTTCAGGTGGAGCTCGGCGCAGTTCATAAAGTCGATTCCCGTGGCGAGGATTTTCTGCTTTTTCTTTGCGAACTGTTCTTTGAACTCGCGGGTCATCGGGGTCTCGATGCCGACCTGCGGGATGTGCTTTTTCGCTTCCGCCATGGCGTCGATAACATTGTCATTGCAGTTGGAAGCGCCGAGGTTGAAGCGCAGCTCGTCCAGGCCGGCTTCGCCCAGGGCCTTCAGGTTTTCCGCGTTGGCGTTGAGGCCGTTGGTGTACATATGCTGGTGGATGCCGGCTTCATGGAAGCGGCGGATCACGCCGTAGTATTTCTCGATTTCCATGAAGGGCTCCAGGTAGACGTACGCGACGCCGGTGGGCTTCTTCTGCAGGGAGAAGAGCAGCGGGAGGTCCTCCTCCCGGTAGCGGCCGCCGCCGATTTCCCACAGGCCTTCCCCGATGGGCGGGATGGCGTCCAGGCAGCCGTAGTCATAGCAGAAGGGACAGGCCGCG
>JAFRTK010000161.1 GCA_017427165.1 Clostridia bacterium | reverse complement strand
TGCTATAATAGACTAAATGAAAAACCACCCATTTCATAACGGGGCGTGAGAAAACAATGGCCGCGAAAAGAACCATTACGACCATGCGCGAGCAGGTCTACCAGATCCTCCGGGACAATATCTGCCGGGGCGTATACGCGCCCGGCACCCGCCTGCAGGAACTGGACATCGCGGAAAGCCTGGACGTGAGCCGCAGCCCGGTGCGCGAGGCGCTGCGCCAGCTGGCGGCGGACGGCCTGCTGCTGGAAATTCCCAACAAGGGCGTATACGTCAAGGAATTCACCGCGAAGGATATTGAGGAAATCTTCGACCTGCGGGTGATGCTGGAAGCCTACGCGATTTACCACAGTACCGGGCACCTGACCTCCGCCCGGCGGGACCGCCTGCTGCGGATGCTTTCCGAACTGGAAGGCTGTTTCCAGCGGGGCGACGTGGAAGCCTATACCGCCACGGACGAGAAGCTGCATGAGCAGATCGTGCACCTGGCTGACAACAGCCTGGTAAACGACACCTATGACCGGGTGCGCTCCATGAACCAGCAGTTCCGCATCCTGTCCCTGATGGACCCGCAGCGCTTCCGGGAATCGCTGGATGAGCACCGGGAGATTGTGCACGCGCTGCTGACGGGAAACCCGGAGCAGGCGGACAAAATCAACCGCACCCACCTGGAACTGGCGCGGGACGCCATCCTGCGGGGAATGAATTCCGGGAAATAAAAAACGAAGCAAATAAAAACGCACCCTGCGGCACGACGCCGCAGGGTGTTTTTTGGGGGTTGCCCGCACCGGCGGGCGGGGAAATCAGTGGATCACCAGCGAGAGGAGAATGAGGATGACCGAACCTACTGCCGGGATAATGAAGGTGGAAACCGACCATGTCTTCAGGCTGGTCTTGATGTCCATGCCGGAGAAGTTGGTCACCACATGGAAGTAGGAGTCGTTGAGATAGCTGGGGCACATCGTGGTGAGGCACAGCGCCAGCGCCGCGAGGTAGGGGTTGATGCCCAGGGTGGCAACCATGGGAGCAACGATCGCGGAACCGGTAATCATGGCCGTGGTACCGGAGCCCTGCGGGAACCGCATGATCACACCGATCAGGATCGGAACCAGGATGCCGGGGATACCGGTGGCAACCAGCCAGTCCGCCATGATCTTGGCAGCGCCGATGGTGTTGATGACAGCGCCCAGCGCGCCGCCGGCGGCGGTGATGAACACGATGGGGCCGGCGTCCTTGCAGGCTTCGCCCATCAGCTTCACGCAGGTCTTGCGGTCAAATTCCCTGCAGAGGAAGAACGCGCCGATGCACAGGGAGATGAACAGCGCCATCACGGGGTTACCGATCAGCTGGACAATTCCCTTGAAGGTGGTTCCGTCCAGCGCGGGGATCTGGCTGACGATGGTGTTGGCGAAGATCAGCACGATGGGGCACAGCAGGGTGAAGAAGGACATGAACGCGCTCGGCAGCTTCTCAGCGGACAGCAGGTCTTCAAAGTCCTTGTTCTCCAGTTCCTTGCCCTCGCGGGACTTCTGGGCGATGCGGTCGAGGACGGCCAGCTGCGCCGGGGTATACTTGGAGCGGTCGATTTCCTCATCGCGGACGACCAGGTCCGGATACTTCTTGCCGTAATACCGGAAGAGGAACACAGCGGCAATGAACAGCGGGATGGAGATCAGCAGGCCGTAGATGATGTACATGCCGAGGTCCAGGCCGTGGCCGTGATCATTGAACGCGGAGACAACCGCCAGCGGGCCGGGGGTCGGCGGCACCATGAAGTGCGTGATATACAGGCCCATGCCGAGGATGCCGCCCAGCCAGACCATGCTCTTCTTGGTCAGGCGGGAGAATTCCTTCGCCAGCGAGGACAGGATGACGAAACCGGAATCGCAGAACACCGGGATGGATACCACAAAACCGGTCAGGCCGAGCACGACGTCGCAGTTCTTGACGCCGACCAGCTTCAGGATGGTCAGGGCCATCCGCTTGGCAGCTCCGGATTTCTCCAGGAAAATACCCATGATACATCCGAAGCCGATGACGATACCGATGCTCTTCATCGTGTTGCCGAAGCCGGTGGTCACCGTGTCGATAACATTACCGACCGGCATCGCCAGGATGGCGATCAGGACCGCGGAGATAATCAGGGCTGGGAATGCGTGCATCCGGGTAAAGATGATCAGCAGCAGCATGACCACAATACCGATTGCCATGGCAAGTACAGGGCTCATCATGATAGGTTTCCTCCTTCATAATTGCTTTATTTTGTCACCCATCCGGGTGAAAAAGCCGTCTGGTCAGATCACCGGGCCGAGGCAGAAGATATCCATGCTGCCGTAATAGCCCAGCGCTTCGTTTTTGGTCATCTTTCCGTTCAGGACCTCCAGCAGCAGCGCGAAGGCTTCCTCGCCGACCTCTTCGATCGTCTTCTCGCCGGTGATGATCCGCCCGGCGTTCAGGTCCATGTCGTGCTGCATCCGCTCATAGGTGTTCGGGTTGCCGCAGATCTTGATCACGGGCATGGAGGGGAATCCCTGCGGGGCGCCGCGCCCAGTGGAGAACATCATCACCTGGGCGCCGGTGGCCGCCATGCCGGTGAGGATCTCCGGCTCGCGCCCGGGAGAGTCCTTGATCCACAAGCCCTTCTTCCCGTCCGCCCGGTCGCAGTATTCCAGCACGCCCTGGATCGGCCGGTGGCCGGATTTCACAATGGCGCCGAGGCTCTTTTCCTCGATGCTGCTCAGCCCGCCGGCAATGTTGCCGGGCGTCGGCTGGCCGCCGCGCATATCCTCGCCGATGGCCATCGCGCGCTTTTCCATTTCATCCACGATTCTGTAAATCTTCTGGCCCACCGGGCCGTTCTCGCCGCCCACGGCGCGCCGGGCCAGGATATGCTCCCCGCCCAGGAACTCCGTCGTCTCGCCGAAGATCACCGTTGCGCCCAGGTCCACCAGCTTGTCCGCCACATAGCCGATCACGCAGTTGCTGGCCATGCCGCTGGTGGTATCGCTGGCGCCGCACTTGATCGCCATGGTCAGCTCGGAAATATCCGCGGTTTCCCGCTGCATGCCGGAAATCTCCTGCACCATGCGCTGGGCCGCGTCAATGCCTGCCTGGATCGCCCGGCTTGTTCCGCCGAGTTCCTGGATCCGGATGATTTCCACTGGTTTTCCGGTGGCCCGGATCTCTTCCACAATGCGCTCATGGTCCGTGCCCTCGCAGCCGAGGCTCACAATCAGCGCCGCGCCGACGTTCGCGCTCTGCCCCAGGTTGGACAGCGTATCCGTCACCCGCTTCAGATCCAGCGGCAGCTGGCAGCAGCCCTGGTGGTGGAAGTAGCCGATGGTTCCCTGCACCTGCCGGCAGATGGCCTGCCCGACGTCATTGGCGCAGATGACGCTGGGAATAATTGCGACAAGGTTCCGCGCGCCGATTTTGCCGTCCGGACGGCGGTATCCCTGGAATGTGTATGCCATTTTCAAGCAGCCCCTTCCAGGTCGCCGCGCCCGCGCAGCGCCTTCATCTTATGGACGTGGACGTAGTCCCCGCGGCGGATATCGCATTCCGCCTCACCGATGGATTCGCCGTACTTCATGATATGGCTCCCTGCCGGAATATCGGTCACCGCGATCTTGTGGCCATAGGGAATATCAGAATGCACCGTGATGGGGTCGATATTCCCGCGCTTGTCGCGCACCTCAATTTCCGTTCCGGCGGTCACGCCGTTGGCAAACACCGTTGCCACGTTG